>NZ_JBFUHZ010000028.1:0-84624 GCF_056402135.1 Rhodococcus sp. P4_C10
GGCGGCGGCGAGTGCGGCGATGCCGGACTCGTTGGTGCGCGGGGCGAGGAACCCGATCAGCTTCTGACCCGGCCGCAGCCGCGCGGTCTCCTCGGTGTTGGGGGCGGCGACCTTGAGGACCACGTCGGCGGACCAGGCGTCGCCGATGGCCGCGCCGGCCTCCTTGTAGAGCTCGTCGGGCATCAGGGCGGCGAGCCCGGCACCGGACTCGACGACGACGTCGACGCCCTTGCCGATCAACGAGGCGACCATCTTGGGGACCAGCGCGACCCGTCGTTCACCGTCGTTCGTCTCCCGGACGACGCCGACGGCAGGGCGCGCCCTTACCGCTCTGTTCGTTGTATCCAATGTCTCGACTTCCTGCACTAGATCGGATTCGTTCCCGCAGTCAATCTGGTTCGATTGCTGTGCAACGTTTTTGAATGGACGGGCTACGCCGGAACTTCGCCGTGGAGGGTGACTCGATTGAGTACCCGGTCCGCATCGTCGTAGTCGTGCACGGCGTAGTGCATGGTGCATCGGTTGTCCCACATGACCACGTCGCCCTCCTGCCACATGTGCCGATAGACGTTGTCGGGCGTGACCGACGCGGTGTAGAGGTACTCCAGGAAGTCGGCACTCTCCTCGCGGGTCCAGCCGTCGATGCAGACGTTCTCGCGGTGACCGACATACAGAGCCTTGCGCCCGGTCTCCGGATGCGTCCGCACCAGCGGGTGAACTGCCGTCGGAATCTCGTCCTCGGCGACATTCATCATTCGGCCGAGCCGGAGGCCGTGGAACCGAATGTTCAAGCCTCGCACGGTCTTCTGCAGACCCGCGGACAGGTTCTCGTAGGCGAGGTACTGGTTGGACCACATCGTGTCCCCGCCCGCGGGCACCGTCACCGCGGACAGGATCGAGATCTTCGGGGGCGCCTCGGTGAAGGCCGCGTCGTAGTGCCACGCCTCCGTTGCCGTGGTCTCCTTCTTGATGTTCGTGAGCTGGACGACCTCAGGGTTGCCGTCGAGCGGGTTGAGCATCGCCGTCACCACGGGGTCGCCCCACAGCCGGGCGAACTGAACCTGAGTGGTGGGCGAGATGTGCTGGCCGCGGAAGACGAGGGTGCACCGCTCGAGAAAAGCCGTGTGCAGGGTCTCGAAGACGTCTCGCCCGATCGGCTCGTCGAGCCGGATGCCCTCCACAGATGCGCCAATCGCACCGGTAAGTGGGGTGACCTTCATGTTCACGGTTCCTCCTCTGTCTCAAGGGGTAGTGCTGACCAGTTCGAGTCCTGGGTGCCACCGCCAGCGCGGCAGCTCGCCATGGCATGGATCACAAGTTAGCACCTCGCGTGATTAATGTCGACAAGATAGTGAAGGTTTCTCGGGACCGGGCAGGTTGCAGGAGACAGATCAGCCGCCCGAAGGCCGCGGCCGGCCACTACGAGGTGGCGAGGCGGGTCCGCGACGGGCATCCCATTCGACACCGGTACAGACGGTCGCGGAGTCCGTGCCTCGCCGGCACTTCGGCTCCCCCGGCGACCGCGCACACGTCACGGGTGTGGCGGCCCGACCGATGCGGTCAGTCGGAAGCCGAGGCCTCGACGCGCTTGAGTGCCTCGACCGCGAGGTCCTGGATCTTCGCGACTCGACCCTCGGCAATCTCGATCACACGGTCGATGTCACCGTTGCCGACTGCCTTGTACAAGCTCTCCCAGCTCTTTTCGAGCTCGGGCAACTGCTCGGGGTTCGACACCAGGCCCAGCCGGACGTACCGCATGGTCTGGGTCGACAGCGACAGGAGCAGTTCCCCCAGAGTGCGATTCCGGGCCATCTCGGCCATCGCGCAGTTCAACATGAACGTCGACCCCGCATACGCATCCGGTGACTCACGTGAGGAGACGAGGATCCGAGGCAGGTGCTCCTCGAAGACTTCCTTCAGCCGGACGGGCTGCGACTCCACTTCTTGCCGCAGCAGCATGGCGTAGAGAGCCCCCCGGACTGCGAAGGTGTCCTGAAGCTCGCTGGAGGTCGGCGCCATCACGATGGCGCCCCGGCGAGACTGGAACTCGACCAACCGGTCGCGCTCGAGAATCCGCAGAGCCTCACGAACGGGCGCGCGGCTGACCTCCAGGACTTCGCTGATGTCCTGCTCCAGCAGCCGCTGGCCGGTGCTCACGAGGTCAAGCGTGATGACTCCCGCCAGCTTGGCCGCGATCTGTTCGGCCAGCGACGCCGCCACCCATCCCGTGCTCCGATTCCGCAGGACCGCGTGCTCGACTGCGAGCATCAACTCGGTCTGCGGAAGAAGTAAGACGGAAAGGTCGGGGAGATCCCGCGTCCTGCTCCTCCCCATGGTCGACCCTTCCACTCGGTAATGATTGTGCGGCCGATTCTAGCCTTGACCTTTCACTCCCATGATGCACCGACCCGGACTTTCCTTCGCGGGACGGGATCAGCCGCGCAATGCCGATCCCGGTCACCCTTCGGCCGGCAGCCCGCCGGTCACGGCACCGCGAACGTGGCGAAGCCGGGGGTGACCGATCCGCCCCCCAGAGGGTTGACGGTGACAACGACCTGTCCGGCACCGGTGTTCAGCGTCGCCTGTGCCGGGATCCCGTTCAATCCGTCCGACAGTTGAGCGGAGCCGGTCGCCCCGGTCGACAGGTTCAGCCACTGCACCTGGGAGGAGAGCGGGCAGCCCCACCGACCCGGCTTGCCGCCGGTGATCAGCACGACGCCGGGCCGGTCGCCGACCACCGCCGCGCACCGGATCGGGGGCACGTCGAAGCTTCCGTTCGGATTCCCGAACGGGGCGGGATCGACCTGAAACGGAACCGTCACCGGCGCCGCGGCCGCAACGCCCACCACCGACAACCCCGATGCCACAGCGACTGTGGCGCACATTCCGAGCCTACGAACGACATTCACGGCGATCTCCTCCCCCACTGGACGGACCCGACCCAAGAAGTACCGAGCCTAACTCCACCGGCGAGCCGGCAGCAGTCGGCGATCGCACGAAGGGTGTCGAGTGCCCTGTCCTGCCGCCTAGGGTTGAGCCCATGACCCGCCCCCAAATCGGGCTCGACTACCCGGTACTGGACTGCCCGGACCCGGCGGCGTTGGCCGGCTTCTACCGTGACGTGCTCGGCTGGGAGGTCACGAGATCCGAGGACGACTGGGTGGTCCTCCAGGGGCCGGGGGCACAACGGCTGGCGTTTCAGCTGGCACCGGACTTCAGCCCACTCGACTGGCCGACCGAGGGCGTCCGCGTCCATCTCGACCTGCTCGTCGACGACCTGGACGCGGCCGAGGCGTGGGTGGTCGGACTCGGCGCCCGGCGGGTCGAGGGGCCCCGGGACCATCCGAGCTTCACGGTGTTCGCCGACCCTGCCGGGCACTACTTCTGCCTGTGCCGCCGCGACTGAAGCCGCGGCGTTCACCCGGCCTTCGCCAGCAGCGCGTCGAGCGCCGCATGGCTGGCGTTCATGCCGTCCTCCATGCCGGACTGCAGCATGCCGTCGCGTTCGTCGGCGGTGAGGAACTGACTGTCGACGACCACCTTGGTGCGGCCGTCTCCGAGGTCGACGAATTCGACGGAATCGATGCACGGGTGCGCGGGCATGCCGTCCCACTCGAAGGAGTAGACCAGCCGCTCCTT
This sequence comes from Rhodococcus sp. P4_C10, assembly GCF_056402135.1. Classification (NCBI taxonomy): domain Bacteria; kingdom Bacillati; phylum Actinomycetota; class Actinomycetes; order Mycobacteriales; family Nocardiaceae; genus Rhodococcus; species Rhodococcus sp. P4_C10. The sequence goes on from NZ_JBFUHZ010000028.1 coordinate 3,640, forward strand.
CGGGGCGATCTCCCGGAAGCGCCCCTCGAAGCCGTCGGATCCGCCCTCGTGGTGCTCGACGAATCGCCAGTGGCCGCCGCGCTCGAATTCCCAGCGCTCGACGTCGAGCGGGTTTCCGCGCCCCCACCACTGGGCGAGCTGGTCGGGTTCGGTGTACGCGGCCCAGACCCGGTCGCGGGTGGCGTTGAAGACGCGTTCGACGTGGATGTCTCGGTCGCCGGGGGTGGACACGGTCGCGGCGGCGGGGGTGTGTTGCGTGGTCATCGTTACTCCTCCATGCGGTTGAGGAACTGTCCGAGACGGTCCAGGCGGCCCTCGATCTCGAGTTGGTGGCCCCGGATCCAGGCGGCCTCCCGGTCGAGCGGGTTCGTGCCGAGCCGGCAGTGACGCACGCGGCCGCGCTTCTCGGTCACGACCATGCCCGCGTCCTCGAGGAGGCGCAGGTGCTTCGTGATTCCGGTGAGGGTCATCTCGAAGCGCTCCGCCAGCTCGCTGACCGTGGCGTCCGTCCGCCCGAGGTGCTCGAGGATCCCGCGTCGGGTGGGATCGGAGAGCGCCGCGAACGAGACGTCGAGGCGGGAATACTGAACCATCTAGTTCAGTATTTACCGGTGGCCCGACTGGTGTCAATGGCCCGGGTGCCAGTACTCCGGCACCGTCCCGGTACTCGTTCTGCCTCAGGTTGGACGACGATGGAACCGAGCGCGGGGCGAGGGTCTGGGCCGCGCACCCCGGGAGGAGGGTCTACCGGTGAAAGCCGTCATGTACACCGAGTTCGGGCCGCCGGAAGTCCTCGGCATCCACGAGGTGGACCGCCCCACGCCGCGGCCGGGCGAGGTGCTTGTCCGGGTGCGCGCGACGACGGTGACCCGGGCCGAAACCCTGATGCGCAGGGGGCGCCCCCGCTGGGGACGCCTGATCCTCGGCGTCACCCGACCGCGAGAGAAGCGGCGGACCCTGGGGCTCGAATTTGCCGGAGAGATCGAAGCGACGGGCGGGGACGGCAGCCGGTTCACGCCGGGCGACCAGGTTTTCGGGTTCACCGGATTCCGTCTCGGCGCCTGCGCCGAGTACGTCTGCCTGCCGGAGACCGCGTCGCTCGAGCGGATGCCGACCGGAATCGGCTTCGAGCAGGCGGCCGCCGCGGTGGACGGCCCGTCGACCGCGCTGTACTTCCTTCGGGACCGGGCACGCGTCCGCGGTGGCCAGCACGTGTTGGTCAACGGCGCCTCCGGCAGCATCGGGACCTACGCGGTGCAACTGGCCAAACGCTTCGGCGCCGAAGTCACCGCGGTGTGCGGCTCCCGCAACGCCGACCTGGTCACCGCGCTGGGAGCCGACCACGTCGTCGACTACCACCGGGAAGACTTCAGCTCCCGTCACGGCACCTACGACGTCATCTTCGACACCATCACCGCGACGTCGTTCGCGCGATGCCGCCGGGCGCTCACGCCGCACGGCTGCTACCTCCCCACCACCGGCCTGATCAACTGGCCACTCGGTGCGTGGACCGCCTTGCGTGGCGGAAGGACCGTCCGGCCCGGGATGTCCGTCGAGAAGAAGTCGGCGCTTGCCTTCGTGAAGGAGCTGCTCGAGTCCGACGGGCTGCGCGTCGTCGTCGACCGCAACTTTCCGATGGACCGGATCGTCGAGGCACACCGGTACGTGGACCTGGGCCACAAGGTCGGCAACGTGACGGTCACCGTGGGTCGTCAGCCCGGTACCCGCTGAGACGGACCTCTGGAGTCCGGACTTCTGGAGTCCGGTAAGGGGATTCGCCCTCCCACGCGACCTGTAACGCCGGCGCCCGTGACGGCGACACAGTCACTGGACACTGTCAGCGTGAGGTGAGGAGTGGGGACATGGGATCGATCGAGATCATGAATTGGCTTCAAGAGGGCGCGAACGCCGGAGACCCGATCAGGGGGGCGCTCTACGTCGTGACATTCGTGGTGGGCGGGCTGTACAGCGTGCTCTTCGAAGGCGCCGTGATCTGACCGACGAACGTGAGAGGTAGCGCGTCAGGGCCGTCCGGTTCGGACGCGGCGCCTCCAGAACCGGGAACGGCCCCGCCTCGAGGCGGGGCCGTTCTCGTTCGTCGTGGGATGATTGCGCGCGTGCCGATGCCCTCACCGCTGCCCGTCCTGAACGGGGTCGGAGCGACGCGACTGCGCGTCCCGTCGTCCGGGCCGTGGGCGACGATCGCCGAGTACGTCGTCGCGAGGTTCGACCACCTCGGCGCCGACGAGCTGCTCCGGCGGTTCGACGGCGGCGAGATCGTGGACGCCGACGGCCGTCCGATCGGGCGCGGCACGGCGTTGAGCGCGCACCGGTTCGTCTGGTACTACCGCGACCTGCCGGTGGAGGACCCGGTGCCGTTCGAGGAGGAGATCCTGCACGTCGACGACGACCTCGTCGTGATCGACAAGCCGCACTTCCTCCCGACCACCCCGAGCGGGCGCTACCTGCGCGAGTCGGCGCTCGTCCGGCTGCGGGTCCGCCTCGACAACCCGGACCTGGCGCCGATCCACCGACTCGACCGCGGGACCGCGGGCCTGGTGATGTTCTCGGCCCGCCCCGCGACGCGAGGCGCGTACCAGTCGCTGTTCGAGAAGCGGAAGGTCGTGAAGGTCTACGAGGCGGTGTCGGCGCGGCCGCCCGCGTGGGACCCGGACGCACCAACGCTCGACGGCCGCGCCGTTCCGCTGCTCTACCGCAACCACATCGAGTCCCGGCGGGGCGAGTTGCGGGTAACCGTCGACGGCGACCGTGAACCCAACACCGAGACGGCGATCGAGGTGCGTGGAACGGGCGTGAGCGCCTCCGGACGTGCTGTGCTGCACACGATTCTGCGTCCGCACACCGGACGGATGCACCAGCTGCGGGTGCATCTGGCGGCGCTCGGCGTCGGGATCCTCGGCGACCGGCGGTACCCCGACCTGATGCCCGATGCGCCGGACGACCACTCCCTGCCACTCCAATTGCTCGCGCGGGAACTGGAATTCACCGATCCGCTGACGGGGATGCCGCGGCGGTTCGGCACCCGCCGGGTCCTCGGCGAGGCACCCGTGTCGGTGCACTGAGCGGACCGTTACGCAGGCTCCCTCATCACGCCGATATGGCGCGCCGTCCCGGAAAGGCCTGGAAGCTCCTGCGCGGGCGACCAGGTGTTCAGCCCATCCGTGCTGTCGGAATAGAAGTACTTTCCCTCGGTATAGGCGTCGAAATACATCCGCCAGGCGCCGTTCGGCAACTGAACCACGGCTGGGCCCTCCCGCAGCGAACCCCAGTTCCCAGCCGGGACGAAGGAATAGGGTCCCGTCACCGACGGCGCGACCGCATGCTCGATGACCTTCTTCGTCTCGTTCTTGGTGAACGCGTGATAGGTCGATCCCACCTTGACCACGGTGGTGTCGATGTGGTCGGCGCCGATCCCGTCGAGCGGAACGGGCGGGCCCCAGGTGCGGAGCGACGGATCCAGCGCGGTCATCAGATACGGCACGAATCCGCCGCCCGTCGACATCGACAGGATGACGTGGACACGGTCGCCGTCCACGAACCATTCGGGTGCCCAGGCCTTCGTGGTGAACGGCGACAGCGACGGCCCGTCGCTGAACCCGGCCGACCCCGAGGAGCCCGGTGGGCTCGCCGATCCCGTTCCGTCTCCCGTGCCCGGCAGGAAGGCGCAGCAGAGCGGGACCGGCCAGGCCCCCAGGAACGTCCAGTCGATGCGGTCACTGCTGCGCGCGAAGCCGATGTTTGCCCCGTCGACTGTGGTGTAGGTGAGGTAGTAGAACCCGTCCGTGTGCCGGAAGATGCTCGGGTCACGCACCGCCCCTGACGGAGGCCGATACGCCGACAGTCGGAGGGGCTGGAAGTGAGTGGCGTCCCCAGACCCGTACACATCCAGGTCGCGGTCGCTGGTGTTGCTGAACGCCACCATCGTGTACTGCCAGGCGGGCTGTGCGCCGCTGCTCCCCGGGGTCGCGACCAGCAAGCCCGCGACAGCGAGCAGCACCATCGACATGGCGGAAAAGCCACTTCGTTTGGTCAGCATCACCGGTGCAGTATCTATGACAGCAGTCACACCATGCGCATCTTTGGCCGCAGGCGGGCGGATCGTTACCCCCGACGAATCTGACGCCCGTCAGTCGGCTCGGCGCCCGATGGGCTGCACGTCGACGCCCAGGCTGCGCAACGCGCTGGCGGCGGCACCGGCCCCGCACATGCCGTGCACCCCCGCACCGGGAGGCGTGGAGGCCGAGCACAGGAACATGCCGTCGACCCCGGTCGCGTACGGGTCGAGCCCGAACCCCGGCCGCCCGACCATCTGGAGCGGCGTGTTCGCCCCTCCCCCGATGTCGCCCCCGACGTAGTTCACGTTGTAGCGCTCGTACTCCGCCGGAGAGGTGGCGTGCACCGCGACGACCCGGCCGCGGAAACCAGGCGCGTACGCCTCGATCTGGTCCAGCACGACCTCCGTCGCGTCCCCGTCGTAGCCGGACGGGACGTGCGCATACGCCCAGACCGGATGCACTGACCCGCGCGACCGGGTCGGGTCGGCCAGGTACTGCTGCCCGACGAGCACGAACGGCCGCTCCGGCATCCGACCCGCGACAATCGCGGCCTCCGCGGCCGCCACCTCACCGGCGGTGCCACCCAGGTGGACCGTGCCTGCCCGGCGCGCGGACTCGTTGGTCCACGGGACTCCCTCGCGCACGGCCAGGTCCACCTTGAAGGCGGCCGGGCCGAACTTGTAGGACCGGTACCGGCGCCTGCGGCGCCCGCCGAGCCGCTCGCCGAGGATCTCGGCGGCCGCCTGCGGGGTGGTGTCGAACAGCGTCACGTCGGCCGCCGGCAGATCGGCGGACGACCGGACCGGGGCGTTGAACTCGATCTCCCCGCCGCGCTCCCGCAGGACGGAGACCAGTGCCGAGGTGATCGCCTGCGAGCCGCCCTCGGCGACCGGCCAGCCGTGCCGATGTCCGGCCGCCACCAACATCACGCCCACCGACGCCGACAGCGGACGATTCAGCGGCTGGAACAGGTGCGCCGCGCACCCCATGAACAGGGCCCGGGCCTGCGGTGTGCGGAAGGCCTTGGCGAGCACGGTGGCCGGGAGTCCGGCCCGGAGTCCGAACCTGGCCAGCGCGATCGGATGCCGGGGCACTCGCAGGAGCGGGCCGAGTACCTCGGGGGCGAGGGTGTCGAAGCTGCGTGCCAGGGGCCCGAAGACCCGACGCCAGGCGTCCGCGTCCGCGCCCATTCCGGCGGCCGTGCGGTCGACGTCGCCGGCCAGCACGCCGGCCGACCCGTCCGTCAGGGGATGGACGAGGTCGATCTCGGGCCACCGCCACCGCAGGCCGTGTTCGGCGAGCGGCAGCGTCGCCAGGTACGGCGAGGCGACCCCGAACGGGTGCACCGCGGAACAGACGTCGTGCAGCAGTCCGGGCAGCGTCAGTTCGCCGGTGCGCGCGCCTCCTCCCGGACTCTCGGCACCCTCGAGCACAGTCACCTTCACTCCGTGCCCGGCCAGCCGGACGGCGGCGGCCAGCCCGTTGGGGCCGGAACCGACCACGACAGCGGTCCTCGCGTTCGCCATGTCAGCGCGCCCGAGCGGCTTCGCCCACCGTCACCGGCATGTCGTCGGCCCACGGTTGTCGGTTGACCATGTCCGCCACCCGAACCGTGCCCCGCTCGAACTCTCCGGTGGCGGCGTCGAGCAGCCGGTAGGCCTGGGTCTGCTTGTGGATCGGCTGGGCGTCCAGGACCAGCACCCGCAGTTCACCGGGTTCGAACCCGCAAAGCTCCTGGAGCGTCCCGACGAGCTGCTCGGAGTGCAGGTGCCCGTCGCCGAAGTTCCAGCCGAGCACGACGCCGGCCACGGTCTCGCCGTCGAGTTCGACGTACTCCGTCGCGGGTCGGTCGGCCAGGAGTCGGGGCAGCAGGGCGGCGTGCGCGCGACCGTGCGTGTGGATCGCGCGGAACGCGAAGCCGGTGAGCCGCGTGGCCCGGGCCTCGTCCTCGCCGCCGTAGACCTTCTCCAACTGGCGGTGCGGCAGCATCGCGAAGCGGATCGTGCCGTCGGTCAGCTTGTGCTCGCCGCTGGGCGAGAGGCACCAGACGGTGGTATCCCAGTTCCCGGCGTAGTACCGCATCCCGAGCAGGAAGCAGATCCGCTCCGGGAACAGGTTGCCGAGGATCACGAGGAGGAAGCTGACGGCCGGGATCAGCAGGACCGCGGGATGCAGGAGGTCGTCGAGCCCCAGGGACGCCTTGTCCACGAACAGCGTCAGCACGGCGAAGATCATGAAGACGTTCCACTCGAGCGGCGTCCCCATCGGGATCGTCACGATGATGTGCAGGTGGAACAGGATCATCACGGTCGCCGCGACCGTCGTGACGGTGCCGCCTCCGGAGAGGATCAGCACGAGCGGAACGCCGAACTCGATCGCGGTTCCGCCATGGGCGAGCAACTTCGAGAGCCCGGACGGGCGCAGGTCGTCGGGGTACGACTTGGTGAAGAGGTGCTTGATGCGCTTCGTTCGCCACAGCGGGCTGTTCGCCTCCATCGCCTGCACGACCGAAGGGAAGTGCACGTTGAGTTTCGAGACGGCCGCACCCCACCAGATGCACAGCAGGACGAACTTGGCGGCCACGATGGAGTCGGGGAACGGCACGAGGAAGGTCACGGCAATCGCGCCGTAGACCTCCGCTCGGGCGGCCAGGAAGATCGTCCGGTCCCGCAGTCCGATGACCGCGAGCAGTCCCAGGACGACGGCCACCTTCTGCCACGGCAGCTGAACCGTCCCGGCAGCGGTCGCGGAGACCAACGCCACGAGCAGCGAGACGAGCAGTGCCGCGTACAGGACGATGTCGACGACGCCGCGCCGGTGCCCGGAGGTGAGCGGGACCCGTCCGGGCCACGGAGGCATCCGGATCGTTCCCCGGCGGAACCAGTAGAGGAACGAACCCAGCGGCGGCAGGAAGCGCAGGTTCAGGGGACCGAATCCGCAGCCCAGGCCGGTGACCTCGAAGAGGATGCACCAGAGCACGACCTTCTGCCACACGACCGGCAGGGCCCACCACTGGCCGACGTCGAGCAGGCCGTCCACGCCGGGCGTGGTCAACGCGAAGCATGCCGCGCCGAGGATGAACAGGGCGATCTTCAGGAGATAGCCGACGTACACCACATCGGGTGTCCCGAAACCTTGCGAGAGGTAGTTCTCCGAGAGGATGCGCATCTGGGTGGGTCGCCGGCCGCGGCGCAACTCGTCCGCGTCGATGTCCGGTTCCACCGGTAGCAGGAATCCCATAGGTCCTCCGTAGCGCTCACCGTTCCGACACGACGTCGCCTCGGTCGGCGACCGGGCCTCCGCGCGGCCGGTCATGGTGGAGAACGTAGTGCTTTGTAGACACTTCGACACAAGTGTTTACAAGAAGAATTCTCCGAACTTGTCGACGCCCTATGATCGAGCGGCAATGAAACCCGACTCCAGCGTCGTGCGCGACCGCATCCTGGATGCCGCCGAACTCTGTCTGGCGCGCGACGGGATCCGCCGCACCACCGTGCGCGCCGTGGCCCAGGAAGCCGATCTCAGCCGCGCCTACCTGTACCGGTTCTTCACCGACAAGGCGACGCTGCTCTCGGCGGCGCTGATCCGCCGGGGCGCGGACTTCTGGGAGGACGCGGCCGATCGGATCGCGCGACAGGACAGCGTGTCCGGCATGCTGGCCGAGGCGGTCGTGCTGTCGAGGCAGGATCCCTTGGGGCCGTTGGCCGTTGAACTGGCCGCCCGAGAACCGCACGAGTACGCCGAGATCATGGGCACCTACTCCCAGGACGTGGTCGCCCAGCTGTCCGACTTCTGGGTGGACCGGCTGCGCGACGCCCAGCGACGCGGCCTGGCCCGCGAGGACCTCGACCTGCCCGGGGCGGCGGAATGGCTGGTCCGGATGCTCGTCTCCCTGGTGGGGACGCCGGGATCGGCAGTCGACGTGGACGACCGGGAGGCTCTGTTGGCCTACCTGCAGACGTTTCTCGGTCCGGCGTTCAGCCCGGCGTCACGCTGAACCCCTACAGCCACCTGTGGCCGGACGCAGACGACAGAACCCGCAGGGCTGCGGACGAGCTGTTCCGAGCCTCTGCGGGTTCTGCTGGACGTTCTGCGGACGGGCGGCCTCGAACAGGACGCTGACCGGGGTCTAGACGTTGAAGCGGAACTCGATCCTGGGCGTTTGTGGTGAACGGTGACCGTTGCCGGAGCACATTCGGCTGTTCATCGGAGGTGCCAACCCAACGGCGTGGCTATTCCCCGGTGAAGGCGCGCACCCGTGGCACCAGAACAGCGTGGGCTACCGGTGGCGCAAGACCCGCAACGCGGCCGGTATCGACGCTGAAACTGCACGATCTCCGCCACTTCTACGCCTCTGGATTGATCGCCGCGGGATGCGACGTGGTGACCGTCCAGCGGGCGCTCGGCCATTCCTCCCCCACTGTCACCCTGAACACCTATTCACACCTGTGCCGGACGCGAACGAGAGAACCCGCAGGGCTGCGGATGAGCTGTTCCGGGCCTCTGCGGGTTCCGCTGCGGACGGACAGCCTGAAATAGGCTGTCCATCTGGGGTTTTAGACGACGGATCCTGAAACTCAGCTCTGGGGCCTGCTGCCCTGATTCAAGATTCGAATCTGACCACAGCGGGCGGTACCGACAGATGGGGTGGGTTGCCGTTAGTCCAGAGATCATCTGGAAACGCATCCACGACGGCCCGCGCATCACCAGGATTGAGGGCTCCGATCAGACGGCGACCTGAGGCATATCCGATCGCGACTGCCCCTCGTATCGTATCGGGGACATCGTCAGGGTCCACCGCCAGTGTTAGCAGGACGTGCCGTCCAAGACGGTTGACTGCAGATCCCGGACCGACGCCGACGAACGCGGTAAGTCCGCCACGCAGCGGCACCGCGGTCGATGGCTCGCCGTCGGCATTCTCTGTCGTCCATTCAGAGTTTTCCACTGCGAGCCGGTTCAGCCTCTGGAGGGAGGGCGAGACCGAGTGGTAGATGTGGATTGCGGCCGTCCCCAGAACACTGGTGTCCCGGATGATTCGCCCCCCGCTGTCTAGCACTTCGATGCCCTCGGCATCGTCGTCAATGTCGATCTCCGCTTTCGCGACGATGCCGTCGACACATTTGATCAGGTCATTGAGAGAGTCCGGCCACGACCTGATCATCTCCCGATACTCATCCGTGAGCTCCTCGTAGATCGGCAACCCCTCAAGAGCTCCGACGATGACAGCATCGGGATCCTGTGTGCCACCGAGAGCATCGTGGAACCCTGGGTCGCTGCCGATCAACTCCCGCAGCAGCGACAGTGGGGTGGTGATCAGCAGATGCTGTAGTAGCGGCGGGTGGAGGTTGATCACAGTGGAGGTCCACTTCCGTAGGAAATCTGAGGTCATCCATTCGATCGGACATCTGCGGATGACTGCGGCGAATCGTTCACCACCGAGTCGCTCGTAGACCTCGTCGGGAGCGACGATGGCGGGGAGCCTGGCGATGTTCAGTGCGACGGCTTCCCTGTTGCTGCCGGGATCGACGCCGCCATCTGTCATCGCGCGAAACACCTCGCGGACTCCTTGCCCGTTCTCGTTCCACAGTCGACTGTTTCCTGTGCCGTACCGGTCGGCAACTGCCCTCAGGAACTGCGGGGTCGCCCTTTCGCTGCGATGCAGGTGGTAGATCACGTCAGGATGGGGGTCGCCCCTGAGCACAGCTTCGGCAAGTTCCGCCCAAGGAAGCTGCCAGAGGGCCCGCTTCGCTTCCGCTGACACTGCCTTCGCGCTGGCTCCATCCGCCACGAGAGCCACGATGGTGTTCGGGTCACGCATCTCGTACGGCATTGTGGCTGTGCGGCTGATCGAGGTGAGGATCGCAGCCAGCGGCGAGGTGTCGACCTGTTGCCCTGCCAGGTCACGCTCCGCGATCTCCAGCAACTGCTCTGTCCGTTCGGCGAGGAACGGCAGGAGGTGTCGCCGTACCGCCGTGAGCACCCGGCGGGCATAGATCTCCGGAAAGGTGAGGCTCCGCGCGATGACTGCATCTACTTCGCAGGGGGCGACCATCACCGGGAAGCTGCGCAGAACCCGTTCAATCGCATCGACGTCCATCGCGTGACGCAGAACCAGCGGGATCAGGTTTGGGTCGTCACCGACGGTATCGACGATCCATGGATTTACGCGAGGTCGGCGACTGGTGTGCTTGACCCGCGCGAGGATCTCAATACGGAGCGCAGTGGGGCAACACGGGTGATGAAAGATCCAGCCGTTCACCGACGTGGAGTCGGCCTGATGCAAGATCCACAGGTGCGGCTCAGTGAGGTCTGCGCGGCGCGCAACCCCGGCAAGCGAGTCTGAATGGGCGAGGATGGCGGCGAAGTTGTCGTCGGTCAATGGCGCTGTCATCGCCCACGACCAGAGGTCGTCCGCGCAATCATGCGGGGCGCAGGAGTCACAGGCGCTCAAACGGTCACGCAATGTGGCGGCCGCAGGCGGCAGCGCGATGGGAGGAACATCCGGGTACCTCGCAGGTCGCTTGCTCGACGAGGTGCGACGCTGCGTCTTCGCGACCGCTGTCTCAATCCGGTTGCGACGCTTCTCCAAGGCCGCCTGGTCGACATCGTCGAGCAGGCCCGACTCGTCGAGTTCCGCTGCGAGGGGCTGCAACACCTCCCACGCCTTCAACTTCGTTCCCTGCACGATCACGAAGTCGGCAAGGGTTCGGGCGAGCCGCTTGGTCCACCGATCACGTTCCGGGATGATGGCGACAAGCGCATCCCACCCCTCGAGTGTGTAGACCCGCCTCAGATAGACGCTTCGATATCCATCGAGCAAGCAGTCCCCGGCGATCGCTTCAGCGAAGGAGCAGGCGTCTCGATATGCCGAATCCAGGTTCGATCGGGTGTTTGCGTCGATCATCAAGTCTCGGAAGACCGATCCGCCTTCATGGCAACCTTCGCGATGGAGCAACCGAAACGCGCGCCGGTTGCGTGTCGTCGACCCGGTCGGGACAGGATTGAGATTGGCCCAGTCTGGCTCCGGCGGCAGAAAGAACGAAGAACTCCGGTTTCCGAGGATCAGCTCCATCCAGCGGGTATGAAGAAAGTGATAGCCCGGATTCTCCGATGGCGATTCTGGTGCACCGAGCAGTTCGCGCAGCAACCCTGCCACTGTTCCGACGATTTCACCGAACGCACGCCGGTTGTAGCAGGCCGCGAGGTACAACCCATCCCGGGCCTTCTCGACCAGTTCCACGGCCTGCGGGACAGTTATCTCCCTCGCCTGGGCTGCGCGATCTGCGCGGTATAGCTCGCGCGCAAGTTCCTCCGCCTCGGTGAAGCCTTGGGGTGAAACTGCCGGTCGATCTGAGAGTCGGTTGAAGGCAGAGCGCACGGCTTCGAGCATGGCCGCGTCGTCGTATCCAGTAGGCACGCCACGACGGTAGCTGTCGACCTTGAGGATCCGGGCGGTGTACAGCGACAAAGATCTCGCGCCACCCAAGGGAGCTCGACCACCCCGAGGCTCCCGGGTCCGATTTCATGAGTCATTGCTGACGTGTCGAGCGGGATGTCACGGTCGGGAGTGGATGACGTAGTGACCGGCCAGCGGGCGCTCGGCCACTCCTCCCCCACGTTCACGCTAAACACCTACTCGCATCTGTGGCCGGACGCGAACGACAGAGCCCGCAGGGCCGCGGACGAGCTGTTCCGGGCCTCTGCGGGTGCTTCTGCGGATGGACAGCCTCGAATGGGCTGTTGACCTGGGGTCCTAGACGTTGAAGCGGAACTCCACCACGTCACCGTCGGCCATCACGTACTCCTTGCCCTCCATGCGCACCTTGCCGGCGGCCTTGGCCGCGGCCATCGAACCCGCCTCGTCCAGGTCCGCGAACGACACGATCTCGGCCTTGATGAAGCCGCGCTCGAAGTCGGTGTGGATGACGCCGGCCGCCTGCGGGGCGGTGTCGCCCTTGTGGATGGTCCAGGCGCGCGACTCCTTGGGGCCGGCGGTGAGGTAGGTCTGCAGCCCGAGGGTGTGGAAGCCGGTCCGGGCGAGCGCGTGCAGGCCGGGCTCGGACTGGCCGATCGAGTCGAGCATCTCCTGGCGGTCCTCCTCGTCCAGCTCGAGCAGCTCCTGCTCGACCTTCGCGTCCAGGAACACCGCGTCCGCGGGGGCGACCGACGCCCGCAGCTCGGCGACCTTCGCCTCGTCGGTGAGCACGGCCTCGTCGGCGTTGAAGACGTACAGGAACGGCTTGGTGGTGAGCAGGCTCAGCTCGCGCAGCAGCCCGAAGTCCAGCTTGTCCTTGACGCTGAACAGGGTCTTGCCCTCGTCGAGGAACGCCTGGGCCTTGACCGCCTCGTCGTGCAGCGGCTTGAGCTCCTTGTTCTTGCGCGCTTCCTTGTCCAGCCGCGGCAGGGCCTTCTCGAGGGTCTGCATGTCGGCGATGACGAGCTCGGTCTCGATCACCTCGATGTCCGACGCGGGGTCGACGCGGCCGTCGACGTGCACCACGTCGTCGTCGGCGAACACGCGAACCACCTGGCAGATGGCGTCGGCCTCGCGGATGTTGGCCAGGAACTTGTTGCCCAGGCCGGCGCCCTCGGACGCGCCCTTGACGATCCCGGCGATGTCGACGAAGGAGACCGTCGCGGGGAGGATCCGCTCGGAGCCGAAGATCTCGGCAAGCCTGACCAGCCGCGGATCGGGCAGCTCGACCATGCCGACGTTGGGCTCGATGGTCGCGAACGGGTAGTTCGCGGCCAGCACGTCGTTGTTGGTCAGCGCGTTGAAAAGGGTGGACTTGCCGACGTTGGGCAGTCCGACGATTCCGAGGGTAAGGCTCACGGTCTCCAGAGTCTACGGACCGGTGTGGGCGCCCTGCACACACCGGTACGTAGACCTGCGGATCGGTACCCGCGTCAAGGCTCGTCGACGGCGGGCAAAACGAGTAGCTCACGGCCGTGACATGCGGTGACCCGGCGCTCACAATGAGAAGAGCGCAATCCGAGGGCACCCCGGAGCCGCGCGGTGCGCGACGCCGCCACCAGGAGGAACACAATGACCAGAAATTCACTCCGCGCAGCGATAGTGGCCGCGGCCGCGGTACCGGTGTTCGCGTTCGTCCCGACGATCGCCGCCGCCGGACCGGCATCGCCGATCCCCGCGCCCGTCCAGCCCGCATACCTCAGCCCACAGCAGGGCCCGTTGGGTGCCGCGCTGTCCTGTGCGCCCTTGGCCGTGATTCCGTTCGCCGGGGGCATCGCCCTGGCCTGTTGGGCCTGAGGGCGGGCGCTACCCTCGCTTTCGCGCGACCGTCACCGCCCAGTCCGCACCGGCGTGCCAGGGGCGCAGATCCCAGGTCCCGAACCGGTGCTCGCGGACCAGGCCGACCGCCGCCAGGTCGGCGTCGTAGTCGTCGACGGTGTAGCGGTAGCCGGCGGCGAACCCGACCACCAGCACCCCGCCCGGCGCCAGGTGCGCGGCGAGCCGGCCCAGCACCGCCCGCTCCGTGCCGGGCTCGACGAAGATCATCACGTTGCCCGCGGCGACCACCGCGTCGAACACCTCGCCGGGCAGGTCCAGCTCCGCGAGGTCGGCGAGGTGCACAGTCAGCTCCGGATGCTCTCGCGCCGTCGCCACCAGAACCGGGTCCAGGTCCACCGCGGTCACCGAGTGGCCGCGCCGGGCGAGTTCGAGTCCGACACGCCCGGTCCCGCAGCCCGCGTCGAGGACCCGCGACCGCGGCGTCAGCAGGGCGTCGACCATCCGGGCCTCGCCGTGCAGGTCCGCCCCGTCCGCCGCCAGCTGCTCGAATCGTTGGATGTAGGCGCGCGACTGCGCCTCGTCTCGCTCGTTCTGCCATCGGGTCACGGCGCCCAGAGTACGTTTCGCACAGCCGATTTGCCCGCGCCCGCAGGTAGGCTTCGCCGCGAACGGTGGGGGGTCATGTTCCCGGGGTCCGTCATGGTTCACATCGCATACACATCACCTGAAATTGCCCTTGAAAGGGGACACACGTGGCGGACACCTTGCAGGCCGGATCGAGCCTGTCGACTGGACAGTCGCTCACCTCGGGCAACGGCGCCTACGCGCTGACGCTGCAGGACGACGGCAACCTCGTGCTGAGCGAGGCCGGCAACGCCGTCTGGGCCAGCAAGACGAACGGCAAGAGCGCGGTCAAGGCCGACCTCCAGGACGACGGCAACTTCGTCCTCTACACCGAGGGCAACGACGCCGTCTGGGCCTCGCAGACCTCCGGCAACTCGGGCGTCCGCCTCGTCGTGCAGGACGACCGCAACGTCGTGCTGTACGCCGGCGACAAGGCCGTCTGGGCCACCGACACCGCGGTCGAGGCCGCTGCCCCCGAGGCGGAGCCCGCTCCCGCCCCCGAGCCGGAGCCGGCTCCCGCGCCCGCTCCCCCGGCGCCGCCGGCCCCGCAGACCCACACAGTCGGTGACGGCGAGTCGCTGTGGGTCATCGCCGAGCGCTACTACGGCGACGGCAACCAGTACCAGCGGATCGCGGACGCCAACGGCATCGCGAACCCGGACCTGATCAACGCGGGCCAGGTCCTCACCATCCCCGCGTAGTTCCCCGCACCACCCACTCGGCGACCCGGGCATCSGATGCCCCCGGCCGAGCTGGAGGTGGCAATCGTGCGCTGGTTGATCGTGGCCGGGATGTGGCTGGTCGGACTGGCCGCGCTCGCGTTCGCCGTCACGGCGGCGTCGGGATGGTGGGTGCTCGCAGTGATCGCCCTGGCATTCGCCTGCGTGGGCACCCGGGACCTGCTGCAGCGTCGCCACAGCATCCTGCGCAACTACCCGGTCCTCGGACACGCGCGCTTCCTGCTCGAGAAGATCCGGCCCGAGATCCAGCAGTACTTCGTCGAATCAGCCACCGACGGAACGCCGTTCGATCGGGAGACCCGCGACCTCGTCTACGAGCGCGCGAAGGGCACCAAGGACGACGAGCCGTTCGGCACCGAACGGGACGTGCAGGCGCCCGGGCACGAGTTCATGGCGCACTCGCTGCGCGCCCGGCATGCCGGCGAGGAGACGCCGACCGTGCGACTGGGCGGGCCGGACTGCGCCCGGCCGTACGACATCGCACTGCTGAACGTCTCCGCGATGAGCTTCGGCTCGCTGTCCGGCAATGCCGTCGAGGCGATGAACGCGGGCGCCGCCCGCGGCGGGTTCGCCCACGACACCGGCGAGGGCGGCATCAGCTCCCACCACCGCAGGCACGGCGGCGACCTGATCTGGGAGATCGGCTCCGGCTACTTCGGGTGCCGCACCGCCACAGGACATTTCGATCCGAAACTGTTTGCCGCCAAGGCCTCCGACGACCAGGTCAAGGCCATCTCCGTCAAGCTCTCCCAGGGCGCCAAGCCGGGCCTGGGCGGGGTGCTGCCGGGCGCCAAGGTGAGCGCCGAGATTGCCGCCACCCGCGGCGTCCCCGTCAGCCAGACCGTGATCTCCCCGCCCGCGCACAGCGCCTTCGACACCCCGAACGAGCTCGTCGACTTCATCGCCACCCTGCGCACCCTCTCCGGCGGCAAGCCGGTCGGGTTCAAGCTGTGCGTCGGGTCCCGGGTCGAGTTCCTCGGGATCTGCAAGGCGATGGTGGAGAAGGGCGTCACCGCGGACTTCGTCATCGTGGACGGGGCCGAGGGCGGCACCGGCGCGGCGCCGGTGGAGTTCGAGGACCACATGGGCATGCCGCTGACCGAGGGCCTGATGCTCGTGCACAACGCGCTGGTCGGGGCCGGCCTGCGGGACCGGGTGAAGATCGGGGCTTCCGGCAAGGTCGCCAGCGGCAGCGACATCGTCAAGCGCGTCATCCAGGGCGCCGACTTCACCCTGGCGGCGCGGGCGATGATGTTCGCGGTCGGCTGCATCCAGGCGCAGGCCTGCCACACCAACCACTGCCCCGTCGGCGTCGCCACCCAGGACCCCGCCCGCGCCCGGGCGCTGGACGTCCCCGACAAGGCCGCCCGCGTCCACCGGTTCCAGAAGTCGACGGTGGCCAGCGCCAAGCAGATGGTGGCCTCGATGGGCCTCGACGGTTTCGACGAGCTGCGGCCGTCCATGCTCAACCGCCGGATCGACGCGCACACCACCCGGACGTACGCCGAGCTGTACGAGTGGCTGCTGCCCGGCGAGTTGCTCTACAACCCGCCGGACGGCTGGCTCACGGACTGGATCGACGCCGACGCCGACCGGTTCTGACCTCCCGACTTCGACCGCACACCGTCGCGGACGGCGCGCGGACTGGACCCCACCGGAATAGGGTGACGTAGGTCACAGTCGATGCCTGCCCAGGAGGTCCCCCATGACCACCACCACCCCCGGCAAACCCGCGTCGGACCCGTACATCGAGTACCTGTACACCGACCCGGACCTGCCGCCGGTCGGCATCGTCGACCGGACCCCGATCACCCCCGCAAAGAAGGTGGTGTTCGCGGCGATCGGCGTGGTGGGCGCCGTCGCCTGGACGATGATCGCGATCGTGCGCGGCGAGCACGTGAGCTCCGTCTGGTTCGTCATCGCGGCGGTGTGCACGTACCTCATCGCCTACCGCTTCTACGCCCGACTGGTCGAGAGCCGCATCGTCAAACCCCGGGACGACCGGGCGACGCCCGCCGAGGTGCTCGAGAACGGCAAGGACTTCATGCCGACCGACCGGCGGGTGCTGTTCGGTCACCACTTCGCGGCGATCGCCGGAGCCGGTCCGCTGGTCGGTCCGGTGCTCGCCGCGCAGATGGGGTACCTGCCCGGGACCATGTGGATCATCATCGGCGCGGTGTTCGCCGGCGGCGTCCAGGACTTCCTGGTGCTGTGGATCTCCTCGAAGCGCCGGGGCCGGAGCCTCGGCCAGATGGCCCGTGAGGAACTCGGCGTCTTCGGCGGGATCGCCGCCCTGATCGGCGTCTTCGTCATCATGGTCATCATCATCGCGGTGCTCGCGCTGGTGGTGGTGAACTCGCTCGCCGAGAGCCCGTGGGGCGTCTTCTCCATCGCCATGACCATCCCCATCGCCCTGTTCATGGGCGTCTACCTGCGATTCCTCCGACCCGGCAAGGTCTCCGAGGTCTCCCTGATCGGCGTGGTGCTGCTGCTGCTCGCGATCGTCTCCGGCGGCTGGGTCGCCGACACCGGCTGGGGAGCCGACTGGTTCACCCTCTCCAAGGTGACCCTCGCGTGGCTGATGATCGGCTACGGGCTCGCCGCGTCGGTGCTGCCGGTGTGGCTGCTGCTCGCTCCCCGCGACTACCTGTCCACCTTCATGAAGGTCGGGACGATCGCGCTGCTGGCCGCCGGAATCCTGGTGGCCCACCCCCAGATCCAGATGCCCGCGACCACCTCGTTCGCCTGGGACGGCGACGGCCCGGCGTTCTCCGGATCGCTGTTCCCGTTCCTGTTCATCACCATCGCCTGCGGCGCCCTGTCCGGCTTCCACTCCCTGATCGCGTCGGGCACCACCCCGAAAATGCTCGAGAAGGAGCGGCAGACCCGGATGATCGGCTACGGCGGGATGCTCACCGAGTCCTTCGTCGCGGTCATGGCCCTGGTCACCGCGTGCATCCTCGACCAGCACCTCTACTTCGCACTGAACGCGCCCGCCGCGCTGACCGGCGGCACCGCGGAGAGCGCGCCGGAGTACCTCAACAGCCTGGGCCTGCCCGGCGCCGACATCACCGCCGAGCAGTTGAACCAGGCCGCCGCGGACGTCGGGGAGGAGTCCATCGTCTCGCGCACCGGCGGCGCCCCGACGCTCGCGTTCGGCATGTCGGAGGTGATGAGCCAGTTCATCGGCGGGGAGAGCCTCAAGTCGTTCTGGTACCACTTCGCGATCATGTTCGAGGCGCTGTTCATCCTCACCACCGTCGACGCCGGCACCCGGGTGGCCCGGTTCATGCTCTCCGACTCGCTCGGCAACTTCGGCGGCGCCGCCCACAAGTTCAAGGACCCGTCCTGGCGGTTCGGCGCCTGGTTCTGCTCGATCGTCGTGGTGGGGCTGTGGGGCGCGGTCCTGCTGATGGGCGTCACCGACCCGCTCGGCGGCATCAACACCCTGTTCCCGCTGTTCGGCATCGCGAACCAACTGCTCGCGGCGATCGCGTTGACGGTGGTGCTGGTGGTGGTGATGAAGAAGGGGCTGTTCAAGTGGGCGTGGATCCCGGCCGTACCCCTGGTCTGGGACCTGATCGTGACCATGACCGCGTCCTGGCAGAAGATCTTCTCGGACGTCCCGGCGATCGGGTACTGGGCCCAGCACCGGGCCTTCGTCGACGCAAAGGACGCGGGGCTGAGCAGCTTCGGCTCGGCGAAGACACCCGAGGCGATCGACGCGGTCATCCGCAACACCTTCGTCCAGGGCACCCTGTCGATCGTGTTCGCGGTGCTGGTCCTGATCGTCGCGGCAGTCGGACTCCTCGTCTGCGTCAAGGCCTTTCGCGCCGGCGGGCTGCCCGACACCGAGACCCCACCGGTGCCGTCGAAACTCTTCGGTCCGGCCGGCTTCGTGCCCACCGCCGCGGAGAAGGCCGTCCAGCACCAGTGGGACGAGCTGATCGCGGAGGGCAAGGTCCGCGCGCCCGGCGCCGCCCACACCGTCGGGGGGCACCACTGATGGCCGGGCTGCGCCGGGCCGTCCACGGGCTGTGGTGGTGGGTCACCTCGGTGATGGGCGACCACGACTACGCCCGGTACGCCGAGCACCTACGCCGCGCCCATCCCGACGCCCCGGTGCCCAGCGAACGCGAGTACTGGCGCGCCCGGTACGCGGATGCGGACGCGCACCCGGACGCACGCTGCTGCTGACCGCGCCCCGCCAGGCGGTACAACCTCGACGACACGGTGATGTCCGATTCCCGCTAGCGTCGAGCCGGGCGCGGCTGCCACAGTGGTCGTGTGACCGCACCACACCTCGACTTCGAGCGCTGCTACCGCGCGGTGTCCGCCCGCGACGCCCGCTTCGACGGGCAGTTCATCACCGCGGTGCGCACCACCGGCATCTACTGCCGGCCGTCCTGCCCGGCGATCACCCCGAAACCCGGCAACGTCACCTTCCTGCCCACCGCGGCCGCCGCCCAGCAGGCCGGCTACCGGGCCTGTCGACGCTGCCTGCCCGACGCCGCACCCGGTTCGCCGCTGTGGAACGTCCGCTCCGACCTGGCCGCCCGGGCGATGCGCCTGATCTCCGACGGCGCCGTCGAACGCGGCGGGGTGGCCGCGTTGTCCGCCTCGCTCGGGTACTCCACGCGTCAGCTCACCCGCACGCTGACCAGCGAACTCGGCGCCGGACCGCTCGCCCTCGCCCGGGCGCACCGGGCCCACACCGCGCGACTGCTGATCCAGACCACCGCCATGCCGATGTCCGACGTCGCATTCGCGGCGGGCTTCTCGAGCATCCGGCAGTTCAACGACACGGTCCGCGAGGTCTTCGCCGCGACACCGTCGGCGATGCGTGCCGAGGCCGCCCGACGGACCGACGGCGCCGGACCGACGGCGGGCACCGTCCGGCTGCGGCTGCCCTACCGGGAACCGCTCGATGCGGGCTGGCTGACCTGGCAGTTGTCCGCGCACGCCGTCGACGGCCTGGAACTGTTCGCCGCGGGCGAGTACCGCCGGACGGTGCGCCTGCCGCACGGCACCGGGGTCGCCGCCGTCCGGATCAACCCCACTCGGCAGAATCACGTCGGCCACGTCCTGACCGACCTGACCCTGCAGGACATGCGCGACCTCGCGCCCGCCGTGGCCCGGCTGCGGCACCTGCTCGACCTGGACGCGGACCCCCAGTCCGTCGACGCCGCGTTGCGCGCGGACCCTGCCCTGTCCGAGAGCGTCGACTCCGCGCCCGGGATCCGGGTGCCCGGCAGCATCGACGCCGAGGAACTGTTGCTGCGCACCATGATCGGTCAGCAGATCTCGCTGGCCGCGGCCGCCACCGCGACCGCGAGGCTGGTGGCCCACCTGGGCGAACCGGTCGACGACGCGGCACTCACGCACGGATTCCCCAGCGCCGCAACCATTGCCGCGCGGGGCCGCGAGGTGCTGGCCGGACCGGCGCGCCGGGTCGACGCCGTGATCGGCGCCGCCGCCGCGCTGGCCGACGGCACCCTCGTCCTGCACGCCGGGCGCACCGCCGCGGACCTGCGCGCGGACCTGATGTCCCACCCCGGGATCGGGCCGTGGACCGCCGACTACGTCGCGATGCGTACGTTGGCCGACCCGGACACCCTGCTCGGCACCGACCTGGTGGTGCGCCGCGGCGCCGCCGCGCTCGGGGTGGACCTGTCCGAGGGCGAGCGCTGGGCGCCGTGGCGCTCGTACGCGTCGATGCACCTGTGGCGTGCCGCACTTTCGCGGCGCGGCGCGATCCCACCCACACTCCCCGACCACGAGGACCAGAGATGACTGCCAATTACGCCACCGTTCCCACCCCTGTCGGCCCCTTCACCGCCGTGGTCGACGCAGACGGCGCGGTGCTCGCCTCCGGCTGGACCGGCGACGCCGAGGAGCTGCGGGCGCTGATCCATCCCAGCCTGCGGCCCGCCGAAATCACCCCGCGAGCCGACCTGGGGGCCGTGACCCGCGCCGTGACCCGCTACCACGACGGCGACCTGGAGGCCGTCGACGCCATTGCGGTGCAACAGCATTCGGGTGAGTTCCTGGTGCACGCCTGGGACGTGCTCCGCGACGTGCCCGCCGGCGAGCCGATCACCTACACCGAGTTCGCCGTCCGCGCCGGCCGGCCCGCCGCGGTCCGAGGCGCGGCCTCGGCCTGCGCCCGCAACGCCGCCGCGCTGTTCGTCCCGTGCCACCGCGTGGTGCGGGTCGGCGGCGCGCTCGGAGGCTTCCGGTGGGGATTGCCGACGAAACGCTGGCTCCTCTCCCACGAGGGGTCGGCGCGGTAGATTCGGCCCAAGATCCCGCCAGGAAGGACCGAACGTGAGCGAAACGCCCACCACCGCCGCCCCAAATCCGGCGCGGCGACACTTCGTCGACCGCGGTGACGTGCTCGGCGCGGGCGGCATGTGGCTTGCCAAGTGGTCGCTGTGTCTGGTCGCGATCGCCGCCGGCGCCTGGGTGGTGTGGGCGGCGCTCGGCCAGCTGTGGGTGGTCGTGCTGCCGGTGCTGATGGCCATCGTGGTGTCCACGGTGCTGTGGCCGCCGACCCGGGCGATGACCAGCCGCGGCCTCCCTCCCGCCGCGGCGGCCGGCATCACCCTGGTCGGGTTCATCGCCGTCCTGTCCGGCATCATCGCGCTGATCATCCCCTCGGTGGTCGACCAGGCCCCCGAGCTGGCCAACAAGGCCAGCCAGGGTCTGCGCCAGGTCCAGGAGTGGCTCAAGGGCCCGCCGGTGAACCTGCGCGACGACCAGATCGACTCGGCCGTCCAGGCGATCATCACCAAGCTGCAGTCGAGCGCGCAGTCGATCGCGACGGGCGTGTTCAGCGGCGTCAGCGCGACCGCCTCGATGCTGATCGCCTTGTTCCTGGTGCTGGTCCTGACCTTCTTCTTCATCAAGGACGGACCGCGGTTCCTGCCGTGGCTGCACGGGGTCAGCGGCGGCCGCGCCGGCCGGCACTTCGAGGCCGTGGCGGTGCGGGTGTGGGACACCCTCGGCGGCTTCATCCGGACCCAGGCCCTCGTCAGTTTCGTCGACGCGTTCTTCATCGGCCTCGGGCTGATCGTGCTCGGAGTGCCGCTGGCACCGGTGCTGGCGATGCTCACCTTCCTCGGCGGCTTCATCCCGATCGTCGGTGCCTTCGTCGCCGGCGCGCTGGCGGTGCTGGTGGCGCTGGTGGCCAAGGGCTGGACCACCGCCCTGATCGTCCTGATCATCGTGCTGGCGGTGCAGCAGCTGGAGGGCAACGTGCTGCAGCCGGTGCTGCAGAGCCGGAGCATGAACCTGCACGCCGCGATCGTGCTGCTCGCGGTGACCGCGGGATCGTCGCTGTTCGGGATCGTCGGCGCATTCCTGGCCGTCCCGGTCGCCGCCTGCGGCGCCGTGGTGATCCGCTACATCGGCGAACAGGTGGACCGAAAACTCGACGAGCAGGGCGACGACCCGGACGGCGCGCCGCCGGGCTCGGGCGAACCCCGCACGGACGACGCGGAGTCACCGTGCGAGGACGCCGAGTCACCGGGCGCGGACGCCGAGTCGCCGGCCGCGGGGTCGCCCGCGGAGGACACCGTCCTCCCCGACCCCGTCTGAGCGACCAGCGACTCACCCGGCTGACGCCGCACACGGGCACCGACTCGAGGGTGTCGGCGTCGAGGGTGCCGAAGCCCTCGTCGATGAACATCGTGTCCAGCACCAGCCCGCCGGACTCCGCGGCCACGACGTCGGCCAGTCCGAGGGCGAGCGAGAGCGACGCGAGGAACGACTCGCCGCCGGAGAGCGTCTTCGCCGACCGCACCACCCCGGTGTAGTCGTCGCGGATGTCGAGTCCCAGCCCGCCGCGCTTGCGTCCGGTGCCGGCGCCGTCGGCGTGCACGAACTCGTACCGTCCGGCCGACATCCGACGCAACCGGGTGGACGCCGCCAGCGCGACCTCCTCGAGCCGGGCCGCCAGCACGTAGGACCGCAACGACATCTTGCGCGCGTTCTGCCCACGGCCCTCGATCACGTCGGCCAGCCCGGCCAACTCGTCGTGCCGCGCCTGCGCCGGGGCCAGTGCCTGGACCTCCGCCGCGAGCTGCCCCACCAGCCGGTCGAGGTCCTGCAGCCTGCGCTGCGCGTCTGCGGACACCCCCACCGCGGCCTTCGCCGCGGTCTTCGCCGCCAGGTCCGCGGCCTCGGCCTCCGCGGGATCGACCGGCCCGAGCAACGCCGCGGCCGCCGTCTCGGGTTCGGCGAGCACCGACTCGACCCGCACCTGCAGGTCCCGCGCGTCCCGCAGCGAGGCCTCCATCTCGGCGATCCGACCGGCACCTCTGACCGCGTCGACGGCGGCATCCACGGCGGCGAATCCGGCGTCGGCGGCAGCCCCGATCACCTTCTGCGCCAAGGCCTCCGCGGCGTCCTGCGCGGTCCCGGTCGCGGCTCGCTGGTCGCGCAGCCGCGACGCCGCCGCGGCAAGCTCCTCGAGCCGGTCACGGCGAATCCGCGGACTCTCGTCGGTGCCCGTCGCGGCCGCGACACGGGCCCGGATCTGGTCGAGTTGCGTTGCCATGCCGGCGATCTGCGCGTCGAGCGCCGCCGTCTCGGCGGTGACGGCGGCGGCACGTTCCTGCACCCGGGCGGATTCCGACCGCAACTCCGCGAGCCGCGTCGCCGACCCGGGCTCGCCGTCGGCGAGTGACGCGGCGGCGGCATGCCGCTCGGTGGCGTCACGCACCTCGGCCGACAGTTCGTCCGCGTCCCGGTCCCCGCCCCGCTCGATCTGGACCTCGACGGCCAGTTCCACCTTCGTCAGCTGTGCCGACGCGTCGGCGACCGCGTCCGCGCGGTGCTGCTCGGCCGCGCGGGCCGCGTCCTCGTCGGCCTTGGTGACCACCGAGTCCGGCTGGACGGCGGGCCGCGGGTGCTCGTCGGCCCCGCACACCACGCACGGCTCGCCGTCGACCAGTCCGGCGGCGAGCTCGGCGGCCATCCCGGCCAGCCTGCGCTCACGGACGTCGAGCAGCGCGGTGCGCGCCTGGTGGTGACGGTCCCGGGCCCCGGCGAGTTCGCGTGCGGCCGTGGCCTGGGCCCGCCGCTGCACCGCCAGTTCGGTGGCGGCGGCCAGCATCTCGGTGGCCGCGACCCTGGCCCGCTCGAGCGCCGGCACCGTGGCCGCGGCCAGCCGGGCCGCGTCCAGGTCCGCCTCGGCGGCCCGGACCAGCTCCGGCAACACGTCGCGTCGCCGCGCCAGTGTTGCTGCCTCGGAGTCGAGTTCGTCGCGGCTGACCCGGTGGGCACGCATCGAGTCCTGCAGGGCGTCGGCGGCGAGCGACTCGGCGATGAGCTCGTCGATACGTGCCACCTCGCCGGTCCAGTCGCGTACCGCGGACGCGAGCACCTCGCTGTCGGCCGGAGCCGGCGGCCAGGACAGGCAGGCGAGCAGGTCCGCCCCCTCGCCTGCCGCGCCGATCTTCGCGGCCAGGTCCGTCATCCGTGTCAGTTCCCCGGCCGCGACGTCGGCCGCGGCCATCGCCTCGGCGCGCAGGGCCGCGACGGGCGCTGCGCGCTGGGCCCGGCCGAGCTCGTCGGCCAGGGCCTCGCGGACCGGCGTCGCCTGCTGGTGGGCGGCGAGTTCCGCCCGCGCCTGGGCGGCCCGCTGCTGCAGACGCTGCACCCGTCTGGCCTCGGCGAGCTCGGCGGCGGCGCGGGAGGCGAGCGCCTCAGCGTCGGCCAGTTCCAGCAGCGCGCGGGCCGAAACGTCCGCGGCGTCGGCCTCGAGCTTGCGCGCCCACACCAGCGGTTCCGCGTCCGCGCCCGCCTCGATGCCCGCGGCCGTGGAGACCCGGGCGACCATGAGATCCACCGACTTTCGGCTCGCCTCGAGCTTGGCGGCGCTCTCCCGTCGCCGCGTGACGAACCAGTCCTCGACCGTACCGAAACGGGAGGTGTCGAAGAGCCGCTCGAGCAGGGTTCCCCGCTCGTCGGTGTCCGCGCGCAGGAACCGCGCGAAATCTCCCTGCGGCAGGAGCACCACCTGGAAGAACTGGTCGGAGCTCATCCCGAGCAGCCGGCCTACGGCCTCGCCGATCTCGTCGAGCCGGGTCAGGTTCTGGCCGTGCCCGTCCAGCCACTCGAGCGTGGCCTTCGCGTTCTCCTTGGTGGTGCCGGTACCGCGCAGCTTCGGTCGCTGGTACTCGGGGCTGCGGGTCAGTCGCAGCCGGCGGCCGCCGATGGTGGCCTCGAGCACCACCTTCGGCACCGCACCGGGCGCGGCATGATCGGACAGCAGGCGCTTGCCCTGCTGGCGTGCGCCGGGGACGGTGCCGTACAGCGCGAAGGCCACCGCGTCGAGCACCGTCGTCTTGCCGGCACCGGTCTGGCCGTGCAACAGGAACAGCCCGTCGGCGCCGAGCGCGTCGAAGTTCACGGTCGCGGTGTCGCCGAACGGGCCGAACGCCGAGATCTCCAGTTCGTGCAGTCTCATGCGATGTCCTCCGCGGCGACGGCCGCATTCTCCGGTTCCCGGACCGCAAAGCTCAACGCCTGCTCCAGCAGTCGGGTCTCCCCCGAGGTGGGCTCGCTGCGCATGTCGGTCAGGAAACTGGTCGCGATCTGGGCGTCGGTGCGGCCGCGCACCTTCTCCCGGTACCGCAGGTCGGTCACGCCCTCCGGCCGGTTCCACTCGAGGTGCACCATGTGCGGGAAGCGCTCGCGCAGCGTGCGCATGGCGTCCTGCGGACGGACCGGGTCCGTGAGGACCGCGGACACGTAGTCTGCCTCGGCCGCCGCGAACTGGTCCCCGGTGAGCAACTCCTCGACGGTGCCGGTGAGCTGGCTGAGCCCGCGCACCACCGGCAGGTCGTGCCGGACCACCTCGCGCAGGCCGTCCGCGTCGAGGTCGACGATCCACACCGCCTTGCGGTGCGAGCGCTCCCCGAACGAGTACGGCAGCGGGGAACCGGAGTAGCGGACCCGGTCGGTGAGGGTCTGCGGCGAGTGCAGGTGGCCGAGCGCGACGTAGTCGACCCCGTCGAACGCCGAGGCGGCGACGGTCTCCACCCCGCCGACCGAGATGGACCGCTCCGAGCCGGTGGACTCGGCACCGACCACGAACGCGTGCGCGAGCAGGACCGCGCGCGGCGGCGTGCCGTCGACGGCGCGGCCGCCCAGCTCCGTCCTGATCCGCGTCATCGCCGCATCGAGGATCGCGGCGTGCGATCGCGCCGACGGCACCCCCAGTTCGGCGCGGGTGGCCTCCGGTTCGAGGTACGGGATCCCGTAGAACGCGACCGGACCGTGCTCGTCCTCGAGCACCACCGGCCGGTCCACCTCCGACACCCGCGTCATCAGGTGCAGTCCGCCCGCCGCCGAGAAGGCCGCGCCGGCGCCGAGCCGGGCCGGGGAGTCGTGGTTCCCGGAGGTCGCGACGATCACCGCACCCGCCGCACGGATCGCCTCGAAGCCCTTGTTGCACACGGTGACCGCATCGGCGCTGGGGATGGCCCGGTCGTAGACGTCCCCCGGCACCACCACGACGTCGACGGCGTGCTCCGCGACCAGGTCGGCGACGGCGTCGAGCACCAGTGCCTGGTCGGCCAGCAGGTCCACCCCGTGGAAGGTGCGCCCGATGTGCCAGTCGGAGGTGTGCAGGATTCGCATGCGCCGACCGTAGTTCACCCCACCGACAGGCCCATTGACGTGCACCTCTCCCCGACCGCCGGAGGCATGTCGGTGCCCTCGTGCACTATCTCGGCATGGAACCCGTCACCGGCTTCGGACTCCTCGTCTCGCTCTGCCTCGGCATCGCGGTCGGCTGGCTCTGGCACGCCTCCCGGACCGGCCAGCACGCCGCGCGCGCGGAGGCTCAACTCGCCGCGCTCCGTGACAACGAGAAGCTGCTCCGGCAGTCCCTCTCGTCGGTGAACGAGGACGCGGCCCGACGCACGTCCGGGGCGGTGGGCGAGCAGGTCGCGCACCTGGTCGGGCCGCTGCACGACGCCGTCGACGCCCTGTCCGTGCAGGTGCAGCAGGTCGAGCGCAGCCGGGTGCACGCCTACGCCGGTCTCACCGAGCAGGTCGCCGGGATGCGCCGGGCCTCTCAGTTGCTGACCACTCAGACCGGCCAGCTGGTGACCGCGCTGCGCGCACCCCAGGTCCGGGGTCGGTGGGGCGAGATCCAGCTCGAACGGGTGGTGGAGCTTGCCGGGATGGTCAAGCACTGCGACTTCGAGACCCAGGTGAGCGAGGAGGGCGTGCGGCCGGACCTGGTGGTGCGGCTGGCCGGCGGGAAGAACATCGTGGTCGACGCGAAGGTCCCGTTGGCCGCGTTCCTCGACGCGGCACAGGAGGAGGACGTCTCGACCCGGGACACGCACCTGGTGCGCCATGCCCGACAGCTGCGCACCCACGTGGACCAACTCTCCGCCAAGGCCTACTGGGCGTCGTTCGACCCCACTCCCGAGTTCGTGGTCCTGTTCGTTCCCGGAGACTCGTTCCTCGACGCCGCGCTGACCGCCGACTCCGGACTGCTCGAGCACGCCTTCGCGAAGAATGTGATCCTCGCGACGCCGACCACCCTGGTCGCACTTCTGCGGACCATCGCGCACACCTGGCGACAGGAGACCCTCTCCCGCGAGGCCGACACCATCCACCGACTCGGCCGTGAGCTGTACGGCCGGCTCGGCATCGTCGGAAACCACCTGGACCGGCTCGGTTCGCAGCTCGGCAAGGCGGTCGAGTCGTTCAACCTCACCGCCGCGTCGATGGAGACGCGGGTCGCGGTGACCGCACGCAAGCTTCACGACCTGGAGGTCGGCGACGGCGAGGTACCGGAGGTCAGCCGCATCGATTCCTGGCCACGGACGGTCGGCCTCACCGATCTCGGGCACGCGCACGGTCCCGCCAACGAGGCGATCGGGTCGTGAACCGCTAGTCTCGTAGGGTGTCAGCAACCCAACGTGCTCGCTCTGGGGTGCCGCTCGATGTGCGGTCAATTCTCCCAACGGTCCCCGGCGTCCCGGCCTGGGGCGCGGTTCTCATCGCGGTGGGCGCCACATTTGTCGGGTTTCTCCTCGACGCCATGCGCGGGACAGAGCTGACGTCGGCGTTCGCGGTCTTCTACTTCCTCGGCTGTGTCGGGGCGGCACTCGCGGTCCGCAGTCGCGGACTGTTCGCCGCCGCCGTCCAGCCGCCGCTGATCCTGGTGGTCGGCGTGCCGCTCGCGTACCAGAGCCTCACCCCCGGCACCGGCGGCGGCATGAAGGACCTGATCTTCAACACCGCACTCCCGTTGGTCAACCGCTTTCCCCTGATGCTGGTGACGGCGCTCGTCGTCCTCGCGATCACGGCCGGCCGGCGCTACCTGAACCACCAGGCGCGGCCGCAGCCTGCGCGTGCGGCGCGCGGCACGGCGGAGCCCACCGCAGCCCCCGCCCGACCGGCGAGCCGGCCCGCGACCGCGCCGCACACCCAGGTCCACGCGCAGTCGGGCCGTCGCACCCGCGGCGGCGAGAACTCCACCGGCGCGCGGCGACGGGTCGCCGAGCCCCAACTCGACAGCGGTCAGTTCGACCTGACCGATCAGTTCGACCGGGACCGGCGACTGGACGTGGAGGGCGATCGACGCTCCCACCGCGCCGCGTCCACCGGCGGGTCGCCGCGTGAACCGTTCCGGCCCGCGTCCGCTCCGGTGCCCGCGGCCAGGCTCCGGCCGGAACCGGCCACCCGGCAGTACGCCCGTCAGTCGGAACCGGTCGGACACGCGGCCGAGCAGTACACCCAGCCGGCCGACCCCGACGTCCCGGTCCATCCGCTCCCGCAGGTCCGGTACCGCGACCGGCACGACGCTCCGTAGGAGCGCCGCGGCGGCCGGTCCGGGCTAGACGCTCGGTGTCGCGGGCTTCCGCAGTTCGCGCGGCAGCGAGAACACCAGCGTCTCGTTTGCCGTCGTCACGGACTGCACGTCCTGGAAACCGTGTTCGGCGAGCAACTCGATGACCCCACTGACGAGGATCTCCGGCACCGAGGCGCCCGAGGTGATGCCCACCGTCTGCACCCCGTCCAGCCACCCGAGGTCGATTTCGCGGGCGTAGTCGACCAAGTAGCTGGCCTTCGCGCCGGCGCCCAGCGCGACCTCCACCAGCCGGACCGAGTTCGACGAGTTCCGCGACCCCACCACGATCACCAGATCGCACTCCGGCGCCATCGCCTTCACCGCGACCTGACGATTCTGGGTGGCGTAACAGATGTCGTCGCTCGGCGGGTCCTGCAGCAGCGGGAACTTCTCCCGGAGTCGCGCGACCGTCGCCATCGTCTCGTCGACGCTCAGCGTCGTCTGCGAGAGCCAGATCACCTTCGACTCGTCCCGGACGGTGATCGCCTCCACCGAGTCGGGGCCGTCGACCAGTTGCACGCGCTCGGGCGCCTCACCCGCGGTCCCCTCGACCTCTTCGTGACCCTCGTGCCCGATCAGCAGGATGTCGTAGTCGTCGCGGGCGAACCGCTTGACCTCCTGGTGCACCTTGGTGACCAGCGGGCAGGTGGCGTCGATGGTGTGCAGGCTGCGCTCCGCCGCGGCCTCGTGCACGGCCGGGGACACCCCGTGCGCGGAGAACACCAGGACCGAACCCTCCGGAACCTCGTCGGTCTCGTCGACGAAGACCACGCCCCGCTCGGTCAGCGTCTCGACCACGTGCCGGTTGTGCACGATCTCCTTGCGGACGTAGAGCGGCGCGCCGTGCTTCTCCAGCGCCCGCTCCACCGTCTCGACGGCGCGGTCGACGCCGGCGCAGTACCCACGCGGCTCCGCGAGCAGGATGCGCTTGCCGGTGGTACCCGTCGCGGAAGTACCGGAACGGGCGATACCCAGGTTCAAGGGGACAGCAGAAGACATGCCTCAAGGGTACGGGGGCCACTCGGGTGCGGTCGGATCAGGCGTGGACGGCCCGGTCGGCTACCCATCGGGGCGTCGGTGAGGCAGGCTAGGACCATGATTCGTCCTCCTTTCGCCGCCCGAGTGGCCGCCGGGATCGCCGTCACCGTCGTCGAAGAGGTACAGAAGCTGCCGAGCACGGCGGTCTCGCTGCCGATGACGGCGGTCAGCCAGATGCTGCAGACGACCATGCGGGTTCAGCAGTCGGTCACGGCGCTGGCCATCAAGGGCGACGAGGCGCTGTCGGTGCTGTTCCACACCGACCAGGAGCAGCCGACGTGGGCGACGTTCGACGAGGACGAGGCGCCCACCCCGGCCAACGGCAAGGCGACGGCCACCGGAAACGGTGCCACCTCCGCCAAGCCCGCCAACCAGGGCCGGTTCGAGCTCTACTCGATGCCGGCCGGCGCCGACGCCGACCCGGTCGCACCCGCGGCGACGCCGGCATCGCCGAAACCCGAGGCGGGGACCGGCGGTGCGGCCGCCGCGCCGGAGATCGCCGAGTACCTGGACTACGACAACCTCACCCTGGCCCAGCTGCGCGCGCGGCTGCGCTCCCTGTCCGTCCCGGAGCTCACCGCACTGCTCGAGTACGAGAACGCCGCCCGGTCCCGGGCCCCGTTCCAGACGATGCTCGGCAACCGGATCACCACCGCCACCGCCAAGTGACTTCCGCCCAGACCAGCCGGCCGGGCGGCCCGCCGTCCGCGCAGACGTCGAACTCGGCCGAGAACCCGTGGCCGGTGCGGTCGGTCTCGACGAAGGTGGCGCAGTGGATCGACCGACTCGGCAGCATCTGGGTCGAGGGTCAGATCACCCAGATCAACGTCCGTCCCGGCACCCGCACCGCGTTCCTGGTGCTGCGCGACGCGTCCGCCGACATGTCGCTGTCGGTGACCTGCTCGCCCACCCTGATCCGCGACTCCCCCGTCCCGCTGACCGAGGGCAGCCGGGTGGTGATGTTCGGGAAGCTGTCGTACTACACCGGACGCGGCACCATCTCGCTGCGCGTGACCGAGATCCGGGCGGTGGGCATCGGCGAGCTGCTGGCCAGGATCGAGCGCCTCCGTGCCCTCCTGAACGCGGAGGGCCTGTTCGACCCCCGCCTCAAGCGCCCGCTGCCGTTCCTGCCGCGCACCGTCGGGCTGATCACCGGCCGGGCCAGCGCCGCCGAACGCGACGTCCTCAGCGTCGCCGGAACTCGGTGGCCGGCCGTCCGGTTCGAGGTCCGGAACACCGCGGTGCAGGGACCGACCGCGACCGCGCAGATCGTGGCGGCGCTCGGCGAACTCGACGAGAACCCCGAGGTCGACGTGATCGTGCTCGCGCGCGGCGGCGGCAGCGTCGAGGACCTGCTGCCGTTCTCCGACGAGACGCTGTGCCGCGCCATCGCCAAGTGCACCACCCCGGTGGTCAGCGCGATCGGCCACGAACCGGACAACCCGCTGTGCGACCACGTCGCCGACGTCCGCGCCGCCACCCCCACCGACGCGGCCAAGCGGGTGGTGCCCGACGCCGCCGCCGAGCAGGCGCTGGTCTCGGAGTTCCGCTCCCGCGGGGCCGCGGCCCTGCGGAACTGGGTGGCCCGCGAGGCGCGCTCGCTCGCGGACCTGCGCAGCCGGCCGGTGCTGGCCGACCCGTTGGCCGCCGTGGAACGCCGCGCCGAGGACGTCGACCGGCTACGGGCGGCGGGGCGCCGGGACGTCACCCGGCTCCTCGACGGCCAGGCGACGGTCGTCGAGCACCTCGCCGCGCGGCTGACCACGTTGGGGCCGGCGGCGACGCTGGCCCGCGGCTACGCGGTGGTGCAGAAGATGGTGCCGGGCGCCGATCCCGAGGTGCTTCGGTTCGTGGACGACGCACCGCCCGGCACCCAGCTGCGGGTACGAGTGGGCGACGGCGCGGTCATCGCGGCCGTCATGGGCCGCGACAAGTCAGGAGAGAAGAAGTGAACGAACCGGTGGCGGAACTCGGCTACGAGGCCGCGCGCGACCAGCTGGCCGAGGTGGTCAAGATGCTCGAGCAGGGCGGACTGGACCTGGACCACTCGCTGGCGCTGTGGGAGCGGGGCGAGGCCCTGGCCGAGCGCTGCGAGGAACACCTCGCGGGTGCGCGGGCCCGGGTGGAGAAGGCCCTCTCGCACGCCGACGAGTCCGGGTCCGACTAGTCCCGCAACGCCGGCCGAGTCCCGGCCGGCCGGCGCGGCGGGCGCGTCAGGGAACGATGGGCTGCGCCGCACCGACCGCGTCGGCGAGCGTGGTGAACTCCTCCGTCGACCCGCTGCCGGTGAGCAGGACGCGCACGTCGCCGAGGTCGGTGACCCAGATCTGCTCGCTGCCCTCCTGGGGGTAGAGCGTCCACGATTCTGCGCCGACCTGCTCCGCGCCGGACGGGCTGCGGTTGTCGCCGGCCACCCACGGCACCAGCGTCTCCTCGCTCGCCGAGCTCTGGGTCAGCTGCACGAAGCGACCCTTGTCGGTGATGAAGCCGACGGTGCTGACGTCGCCGCCGTGATCGCCCGCGACGGTGCCGCGGCTGCCGGAGTTCGGCTGCCAGCCCTCGGGCACGCCCGGGTTGCGGATCGGGAACCCGAGGTCGCGGGCGTCGTACTTGAGCACCGCGTTGATGTCGACGTGCGGCACCTGACCCGGCGTCGGTCCGCCGGGGCTGAGCGTGCACTGGCTCGCGATACCCGCGATGACCAGACAGATCAGCACCAACGGCAGCATCGAGAGCAGCATGTCGCGGTTGTTGTGCAGAATTCGGGGTTTGTCGGCGGCCACGGGCACCAGTATCCCAGTAGCCCGCGGTCGCGCTCGTGCCGGTTCCCGTGTGCGGCGAATCCGGTACCGGCAGTCACATACATGTTGTTCAATCGCAGCATGAGTGCGACCGAGACCTCCCGCCCGTCGCGTCGCGCCCGCTGGCGGCGACGAACACTCGTCGCACTGCTCGGTGTCGCTGCGGTGGCCACCACGACCACCGCCACGGCCACCGGCGCCCCGGCCGGTTACGCCGGCCTCCTCGACCTCGTGCCCGCCAACTCGGACGCCGAGCTCGCCGGCGGCCTCGACCCCCGCCTGCCCACCGACCCCGGGGCGCTCGACGCGGCCCTGAGTGCGGCCCGCGCCGACGGCGTCCCGCCGACCCGCTACGCCGCGCTGCTGCACCAGTACTGGCTCGCCCGCGGCACCGCGGCGTCGGGCATCGACCTGGCCGGCTGGGACCCGAACGCGGGCTTCGCCGCGAACGCCGACCTGGTCGAGCGGGTGTACTCGAACTACGGCCGCTACCAGCGTGAACGCGGCGAACTGAACTGGGCGGGCATGGCAGGCATGGCCGGCGCGTCCTTCGCCGCCGGCTTCTGGGACCTCGACATGGGCCGCGACCTGGTCGCCGTCGACGCCGTCCACGCCCTCGGGACCGCCGTCGCCGGGGCCGTCGCGTCGCTGCCCGCCGACGCCGCGGCAGCGCTCCCCGCGGACGTGCGGGCCCTCGCCGCACTGGGCCCGGCCACCACGACGGCGGACCTGGACTGGTACCAGAAGCGCCTGCTGATCATGCAGAAGCACATCTACTTCGACATGGTGCCCATGCACGAGGCCTACCTGGAGGCGGGCCGCCCGGCCGTCGAGGAACTCGGCGCGGCGGGCCTGCTCGACGACAACGCCCGGGCCGCGTGGGACGCGATCTTCTCGGGCACCCCCGCCGGCCTCGCCGATGGCACGCTGCGGATGGCCGACCGGGAGCAGAACCAGATCGTCGCCGACCAGTGGGACGCCACGGCCGCGGGCCGCGACGGCGTCGGCCGGGTGCTGGCCTACGTCACCACCGTGGCCGCGCAGCCCGCGATCCCGGGCGCGCAGGCGCCGGGGGTGGTCTCCCCGCTGTCGGTGACCGGTGCCGGATTCCGGCTGCAGGCCCCGCTTCCCGGCTTCAACTGGGCCGACCGCGCCCCGCGGTGGCAGTACATCGCGAGCGACACCGCGGCGGCCTACGCGCGCCTGGTCGCCGGCGGCCCGCAGGCGGCGCAGGCGGTGCTGTCGCAGCCGTTCGGCGCCTTCATGGACCGGCAGCGGGTCGTTCGGCGCGCGCCCGAGCTGGCCCGCGACCTGAGCAGCGGCTGGTCACTGACCCGGGAGCCGTAACCCGACGACGAATTGGTCCGACCCGTGATGAGACAATCACGCTTCGAGACCACATTCTCCCCGGAGAAGAAACCTATGCCGACGCCAACAGCGTCGCGTGCAAGGAGGCACTGCCCATGACGGCCAGCACCCCATCGAGTCGCCGCGAGGCCCCCGACCGCAACCTCGCACTCGAGTTGGTGCGCGTCACCGAGGCAGGCGCACTTGCCGCCGGCCGCTGGGTCGGCAAGGGCGACAAGGAGGGCGGGGACGGCGCGGCCGTCGACGCGATGCGTCAGCTCGTGAGCAGCGTGTCCATGCGCGGCGTCGTCGTGATCGGTGAGGGCGAGAAGGACGAGGCGCCCATGCTGTTCAACGGCGAGGAGGTCGGCAACGGCGACGGCCCCGACTGCGACTTCGCGGTCGACCCGGTCGACGGCACCACGCTGATGTCCAAGGGCATGCCGAACGCGATCTCCGTGCTGGCCGTCGCCGAGCGCGGCGCGATGTTCGACCCGTCCGCCGTGTTCTACATGGAGAAGATCGCCGTCGGCCCGGACGCCGCCGACGTCATCGACATCACCGCGCCGATGGCCGAGAACATCAAGCGGGTCGCGAAGGTCAAGAAGGCGTCGGTCTCCGACGTCACCGTCTGCATCCTGGACCGGCCCCGCCACGCCCAGCTGATCGCGGAGGTCCGCGCGACCGGCGCCCGCATCCGGCTGATCTCGGACGGCGACGTGGCCGGCGCCATCGCGGCGGCCCGCCCCGAGTCCGGCACCGACATGCTGGTCGGCATCGGCGGCACCCCCGAGGGCATCATCGCCGCGGCCGCGATGCGCTGCATGGGCGGCGCACTGCAGGGCAGGCTCGCCCCGACCGACGACGACGAGCGCCAGAAGGCCATCGACGCGGGCCACGACCTGGACCGCGTGCTGCTCACCGAGGACCTGGTCTCCGGCGAGAACGTCTTCTTCACCGCGACCGGCGTCACCGACGGCGACCTGCTGCGCGGCGTCCGCTACTACGGCGGCGGCGCGAGCACCCAGTCCATCGTGATGCGCAGCAAGTCCGGCACCGTGCGCATGATCGACGCGTACCACCGCCTCGAGAAGCTGCGCGAGTACTCGTCCGTCGACTTCGACGGCGAAGAGGGCGCGGTTCCGCCCACCTTCTGATCCGCCCGCTGTCCGCGCCCTCCCCCGGTCTCGATCGGAGGAGGGCGCGGACAGTTGTTTCTGGTGGCAAGCTTGGTTGGCATGACGGACAACAGCGAATCGCAGTTCCGGATCGAGCACGACACCATGGGCGAGGTCCGGGTCCCCAAGGACGCACTCTGGCGCGCGCAGACTCAGCGCGCCGTCGAGAACTTCCCGATCAGCGGCCGCGGCCTCGAACGCGCCCAGATCCGCGCGATGGGTCTGCTCAAGGCCGCGTGCGCACAGGTCAACAAGGACCTCGGGCTGCTCGACGCCGACAAGGCCGACGCGATCGTCGCCGCCGCGAACGAGATCGCCGACGGCCGCCACGACGACCAGTTCCCGATCGATGTCTTCCAGACCGGGTCCGGCACCAGCTCGAACATGAACGCCAACGAGGTCATCGCGAGCATCGCCCTGGCCCACGGGGTCGAGGTGCACCCCAACGACCACGTGAACATGTCGCAGTCCTCCAACGACACGTTCCCCACCGCGACGCACGTCGCCGCGACCGAGGCCGCGGTCACCCACCTGATCCCCGCACTCGACCACCTGCGTCTGGCCCTCGGCGACAAGGCCGCGCAGTGGCGGACCGTGGTCAAGTCCGGCCGCACCCACCTGATGGACGCCGTCCCGGTCACCCTCGGCCAGGAGTTCGGCGGCTACGCCCGGCAGATCGAGGCGGGCGTCGAACGCGTCATGGCGACGCTCCCCCGCCTCGGCGAGCTGCCGATCGGCGGCACCGCGGTCGGCACCGGGCTCAACGCCCCCGACGGGTTCGGACCCAAAGTTGTTGCGGAACTTGTCAAGTCGACCGGACTGGACTCCCTGACCCCGGCACAGAACAGCTTCGAGGCGCAGGCCGCGCGCGACGGCCTGGTGGAGGCGTCCGGCGCGCTGCGCACCGTCGCGGTGTCACTGACGAAGATCGCCAACGACATCCGGTGGATGGGCTCCGGACCGCTGACCGGGCTGGGCGAGCTGCACCTGCCGGACCTGCAGCCCGGCAGCTCGATCATGCCCGGCAAGGTCAACCCGGTTCTGCCCGAGGCCGTCACCCAGGTCGCGGCGCAGGTGATCGGCAACGACGCCACCGTCGCCTGGGGCGGCGCGGCGGGCGCCTTCGAGCTCAACGTGTACATCCCGGTGATGGCGCGCAACCTGCTCGAGTCGTTTCGGTTGCTGGCCAACGTCTCCCGGCTGTTCGCCGACCGGTGCGTTGCCGGACTCGAGGCCGACACCGAACGCCTGCGGACCCTCGCCGAGTCGTCCCCGTCCATCGTCACGCCCCTCAACTCCGCGATCGGCTACGAGGAGGCGGCCGCCGTCGCCAAGCAGGCACTGAGGGAGAAGAAGACGATCCGGCAGACCGTGATCGACCGGGGACTGATCGGCGACACGCTCTCCGAGGCGGAGCTCGACCAACGCCTCGACGTGCTCGCCATGGCGAAGGTCGAGGAGTGAGCGCCACGCCCGATCCCGGCCGGACGAGGAGCCGCGCACCTCAGCCGGGTGGCGCCTTCCGTGCCCGACGCCCGGCCCACACCATCCGCGCCAGGTAGACCGGGCTGGGCGGTATCCACCCGAGCTGCTGCGCCAGGCCGAGGTCGTCCCGCGTCGCCCAGTGCTCGATGACCAGTCCGTCCTCGATGCGGACCCAATGCGATTGGAGGACAGTGAAACTCCCGCCGTTCGACGGAAACGCCTGGTCGACCTCGCCGTCCGCGTCGTAGGTCAGGAACTGCCCGACCTGGCGGCCGCTCATGGCCACCTCCACCGCCACCAGGTCGCCGTCCGCGGCCACGTGCCGAACCTCGAACCTCAGGTCCGCGAATGCCTGGCGGAGCCACAGTGCGGTCGCGTACCACGCGTCCGGCCCGCGGCCCCGGGTCCGCGGCGGCTCGGTCACACTCTCGCGGTTGACGCCGTCCGGATGGACGACGGCGCCGAAGTCGTCGCGGCCGCCCGCGGCCATGAGCCGACGCTCCGTACCGCGACGGACTTCGCGTCCGCCGGCGGGGTGGACCGGTCACCAGCCACGAGAGTCTCCTCACGCCGTGATCGCGATGACCGCGCCGGGCCGCAGCCAGCGGATCAGCCACACCAGCGGGGCCTCGTCGACGGCGACACAGCCCTCGGTGGGCTGGCCGTTGGCCACGTGCAGGAAGAACGCGCCGCCCCCGCCCGGCCGCCGCTCCGCGTTGACGCCCATCACCACCGCGTAGCGGTAGGCCGGGATCGCGAGCTGCTCGCTCTGCGACTCGTCGAAGCCGCAACTGCCGGGTGGGCACACCTGGTGGGTGTTGTAGGTCGGACTCTGCTGGTCGCCGTCCCACCAGTCGTCCGGGCCCACCACCCGGTAGGGCAGCCCGCCGCCCGGGGAAGGCTGGGTGCCGAACGCCGCGTCGAGGCTGAACACGCCCTCCGGAGTGGCCGGCACGCCGTCCGCCGCCTCCGCCGCGAAACCGGCGGCCCCCACCTCCGCGGGAATCGCCGGCGAGATCCGGTGCCAGCCCAGCGGGGAGCGCTGCCAGGCCTCGACGGTGGTACCCGCACCCGAGCCGCGGACGGCGATCACCTGGTTCGCGGAGCCGACCGCCTGGTCGAACCACGGACCCTGCGCGACCGCGTGTGGCGCACACAGCAGGGCGAGCAACGTCGCGACGACAACCGAGAGGACCGCGCTACCCGCTCTCCGCATCAGGACATAGTGACGTGAGTCACAGGCCCCGTCAACCCCGATAGGCTCTACCTGCCCCGACCGGGCCCGGCACCGTCCCCAGGAGCACCCGTGGATCCCACCGCATCGACCGACCGTCGCGACGCCGCCGTGGCGACGGTGACCGAGTTCTTCGCCGCACTCGACGCGCTCGACGTCCCTCGTGCCGGTACGTTTCTCACCCCGGACGTGGTGTGGCGGAACACGACGCTGCCCACCCTCCGGGGGCTGCCGACGGTCACCCGGGCGCTGCGGGCCGCGGCCCGGCCACGGTGCCGGTTCGAGGCCGTCGTGCACCACATCGCCAGCGACGGCGACGCGGTGCTCGTCGAGCGGACGGACACGCTGACACTCGGCCCGCTGCGTTCGACCTTCTGGGTGTGCGGCA
The DNA here is from genome assembly GCF_056402135.1 of Rhodococcus sp. P4_C10. Classification (NCBI taxonomy): domain Bacteria; kingdom Bacillati; phylum Actinomycetota; class Actinomycetes; order Mycobacteriales; family Nocardiaceae; genus Rhodococcus; species Rhodococcus sp. P4_C10. Next base: position 41,686 of record NZ_JBFUHZ010000028.1, read on the forward strand.
CCTTCGAGATGCGCGACGGGAAGATCGCCGTGTGGCGGGACTACTTCAGTTGGCGCAACGTCCTTCTCGGCGCCGTGACCGGCACGCTCCGGTATGCGCGCGGCCGGTAGCGGCCCCTCCCGGCGGCCCCGGGCCACGGACGCTCCACGGGTACGATTCCGGGTGCGGCGCCCGCGACGGTGCCGCCGGACTACCCACGGAAAGACCAGGTCAAATGAGCAATCAGGACGACACCTCCATCTCCCCCGCCTCCCCCGCATTCGACGCCGGGCTCGCGGTCCGCACCGAGGTCATGGGTGCGGACTTCGTGGACGCGGCCTTCGAGCGCACCCGGGGAACGGACAGCGAGGCACTTCAGGAGTTCGTCACCGCGAACGTGTGGGGATCGGTCTGGACGCGCCCCGGCCTCGACCGCCGCAGTCGCAGCCTGATCAACCTGGGCATGCTGATCGCCCTGCGGGCGGAGAACGAACTGCGTGGCCACGTCCGCGGCGCGCTGCGAAACGGGTTGACCCGCACCGAGATCGTCGAAACGGTGATCCACGCCAGCGCCTACTGCGGGGCACCGGCCGGACTGGCCGCGATGCGCGTCGTGCAGGAGGTCCTGACCGCGGAACTCGGACCGCTGGAGCCGTCGACCGAGTCCTGACCCGGACGCCCGGTGCCGCATCGGCCTGACCGATGCGGCGCCGGGCCGGGCGCCCCGGTCAGGCGGTGGGGCCGAACTCCTCGAGCATCTCCGTCACCAGCGCCGCGATCGGCGAACGCTCGCTGCGGGTGAGCGTGACATGCGCGAACAGCGGGTGCCCCTTGAGCTTCTCGATCACCGCGGCGACCCCGTCGTGCCGGCCGACGCGCAGGTTGTCCCGCTGCGCGACGTCGTGGGTCAGGACCACCCGTGACCCGCTGCCCAGCCGGGAGAGCACGGTCAGCAGCACGTTGCGCTCGAGGGACTGCGCCTCGTCCACGATGACGAAGGAGTCGTGCAGGGACCGACCGCGAATGTGGGTGAGCGGCAGGACCTCCAGCATGCCGCGGGCGATCACCTCGTCCATCACCTCCGGGCTGGCGAGGCCGTCGAGGGTGTCGAAGACCGCCTGCGCCCACGGCCCCATCTTCTCGCTCTCGCTGCCCGGCAGGTAGCCCAGTTCCTGCCCGCCGACCGCGTACAACGGGCGGAACACCACCACCTTGCGATGCGACCGGCGTTCGAGCACCGCCTCCAGTCCCGCCGTCAACGCCAGCGCCGACTTCCCGGTGCCCGCCTTGCCGCCGAGGGAGATGATGCCGATGCTCTCGTCCAGCAGCAGGTCCAGGGCGATCCGCTGTTCGGCCGAGCGCCCGTGCAGCCCGAACGCCTCGCGCTCGCCCCGCACCAGCTGCACGCGCTTGTCCGGGGTGACCCGACCGAGGGCGCTGGAGCGGCCGCCGATCAGCCGGATCCCGGTGTGGCAGGGCAGGTCCCGCGCGTCGTCCAGGTCGACGACGCCCTCGCCGAACAACTCGTCGATGCGCGCCGAGTCGACCTCGAGCTCCGCCATGCCCGTCCACCCGGACGCCACCACGTCGTGGGCGTGGTACTCGTCGGCCGGCAGGCCCACCGCGCCCGCCTTGACCCGGAGCGGGATGTCCTTGCTCACCAGCACCACGTCCCGGCCCTCGGCGGCCAGGTTGAGGGCGCAGGCCAGGATCCGGGAGTCGTTCGAGTCGGTCCGGAACCCGACCGGCAGCACGGCCGGGTCGGTGTGGTTCAACTCGACCTGCAGCGTTCCGTCCTCGGTGCCGATCGGCACCGGCCGGTCCAGTCTCCCGTACTCGATCCGCAGGTCGTCGAGCATCCGAAGTGATTCTCGCGCAAACCATCCGAGCTCGTGGTGGTGGCGCTTGCCCTCGAGCTCGCTGATCACCACCAGCGGCAGCACCACTTCGTGCTCGGCGAATCGCGTGACAGCCCAGGGATCCGAGAGCAGGACTGAGGTGTCGAGGACGTAGGTGCGGACGGAGCGGGATTCGGTCACGGTGGCTCCTCGACCTGCGCGGCACCCGCGCAAGCGGCGTTCGCTGGGCCGTTCGGTCCGGGTGGGACTTACGTCCCACAGGGGCCGGGCGCCGGCCCCTTCGCCCTGAACAAGTCAGTCACGATTCGAACCTCCCGGACGGGTGGCTTCTGCACCACCCGTTGACCTGAACGCTACGACGGCGGGCCACGCACCTGTCGGACCAACACGATGAACGTTGTGTAAACGTCGGGTGGGACGTAACCGCCGAGACCTGCGCCGGCGGGCCACCGTCTCGTCCACGGCAGTTCGATCCGGTGGGTCAGTAGACGTCCCGCACGTACCGCTTCTCCGCGGCGAGGGCCTTGACGTACGCCTCGGCGCTGCGCGGGGCGAGCCTGCCGTACTGCGCGACGATGCCGTTGAGCGCGACGTCCACGTCCTTGGCCATCCTGGCCGCGTCTCCACAGACGTAGAAGTGGGCGCCGTTCTGCAGCCAGTCCCACAGCAGCGCCCCACGTTCGCGCATCCGGTCCTGGACGTAGACCTTCGCGGACTGGTCGCGGGAGAACGCGACGTCGAGTTCGGTGAGGAACCCGTCCCTGCGTAGCTCCTCGATCTCTTCGCGGTAGTAGAAGTCGGTCGCGGCGTGTTGCTCGCCGAAGAACAGCCAGTTCGGTCCGGTGTGTCCCAATGCTCGTCGCTCGTGCAGGAACGCACGGAAGGGGGCGATGCCGGTGCCCGGCCCGACCATGATCATCGGGGTCTCGGAGTCGGCCGGGGGACGGAAGTGACTGGACTTCTGCACGTAGATTCCGATGTCGTCGCGGTCGGCGTAGTCGGCGAGGTACGTCGAGCACACCCCTCGCCGCGGGACGCCCGCGACGTTGTACCGAACGGCGGAGACCGTCAGCTGCACCTCGCGGGGGCTTGCCTTCGGGCTGGAGGAGATCGAGTACAGCCGCGGCTGAAGGGGTTTCAGGACGGTGAGCCACTCGTCGACGGAGGCGCGAATCGAAGACTGGCCGAGCACGTCGACGGACTGGCGCCCCCACGACCAGTCCTTGAGAGCGGACTTGTTCTCCGGCTTCATCAGTTCCGCAAGGTCCGCGTCTGCGGTGCGCTGTTGCACGAACCGGAGCAGGTCGCCGGTCAGGCGGGTGATCTCCAGGCGTTCGACGAGGGCAGTGCGCAGCGTCATCGCACCGTGCTCGGCGAGTTCGACGGCGGCATCCCCGTCGAGCCCGGTGACCGCGAGCCATTCGTCGACGAACGGACTGCTGTTGCGGGGCCAGACCCCGAGTGCGTCGCCGGCCTCGTAGCTGACGGTGCCCGGCGGTAGGTGAAAGCCGAACTGCCGCACGTCCTTCGTCGACCCGGGCCGGTTGAGGACCACGTTGCGCGTCAGGGAGGTGACCAGCGGCGACTTCTTGCTGTACTGGCGCGTTTCGCTGGGTGCCGTCACCGTGCGGACGCTCACCTCGGTCCTGGAATCGACCTCGCCGGCACCGCGATCCGCCCCTCCGCCGATCGATGCCGGCGGGTTCTGCAGTGCGACCGCCACCGCGTCCAGCCACCCGGCGGCGGACTCTTCGTAGTCGGGTTCGCAGTCGACGCGGCCGACGATGCGGGTGGCGCCGAGCTCGGCGAGTCGGTCGTCGAGCTTTCGGCCGTGTCCGCAGAAGTCGTCGTAGTTGGAGTCACCGAAAGCGATGACGGCGTAGCGCATCTCGGTCAGGCGCGGCGCGGTGTCCGAGCTCAGGACGTCCCACAGGCCGCTGCCGTTGTCCGGCGGTTCGCCGTCGCCGGTGGTACTGGTGATCAGGAGCAGCTCGCGTGTCGTCGGCAGGTCGGCCGACGCGAACTCCTCCATGCCGTGCATCACCACGGGCAGGCCGGCCTCGCCGAGCCGGGCGACGCAGGAGGCGGCGAATTCTTCGGCCGTACCGGTCTGCGAGGCCCAGAGCACCACGATCGGGGCCCGCCCGGGAACGGGCACCTCGGCCGGAACCGTCCTCGGGGCGCCGGGGGACGGCTCGGGCCGTTCGCCCCCGGGGACCGGGGTGCGCGAGAACAGCCCGGCCAGGACACCGTCGACCCACATCCGTTTACCGGCATCGAACGGGGTGTTCGCGGGCAGGGTCGGCACGCCGGGGGTGCGACCCGCATCCGACCGCAGGGCCGCCAGGAGTCCGGCGAGGTAGAGCTTCTCCAACGGGTCGAACTCGACTGCCGGCGTATCGCTCTGGCCGAGGACGGCGGCGAGGACGTCGAGTCGCGACGAACCGCCGTCCGCGGCGGCGGGCGGCGCGGACGCGGCGGCGGGAGTTGTCTCCGGCGCATCGGCGGTCCCGGCGGGTGTGGCCTCGGGTGTGGACACGGCAACCTTGGTCAGGGTCACGGCACAGGCCTTGAACTCCGGCTGTTGCGAGGCGGGATCGACAGCGTCGTTGGTGACCGCGTTGATGGACAGGTACTCGCCGAAGGAGTCGTTCCAGTGGAACGGCGCGAAGCAGTTCCCGGGACGCACCCGATCGGTGACCCGGGCCGGCAACACCGCGCGTCCGCGACGCGAGGACACCTCGATCGCGTCCTTGTCGGTGACACCGAGGCGGGCGGCGTCGTCGGGGTGGATTTCGATGAACGGCCCCGGATTGAGTTTGTTGAGCTTGGCCACCTTGCCGGTCTTGGTCATGGTGTGCCACTGGTGCGCGAGGCGACCGGTGTTGAGCAGGAACGGGTAGTCGTCGTCGGGCATCTCGGCGGGCGGCAGGTGCGGCCGGGCGAAGAACATCGCGCGGCCACTGGCGGTGGGGAACGCGAGTCGCGGCGCGGCGCCGTCCTCCCTGACGAGAAGCCGCTGGCTCACGCCGTCGTTGAGGTACCGGATGGGGTGGCGGTCCTGATCGCTGTCGGGTGGGCACGGCCACTGGACCGGGCTCTCGCGAAGGCGCTCGTAGGTGATCCCCCGCAGGTCGTAGCCGGTCTTGGGGTTCCAGAACTGCTTGATCTCCTCGAACACCTCCTCCGCGCAGGTGTAGGTGAACGCGTCCGCGTAGCCCATCTCGCAGGCGATCCGGGCGATGATCTGCCAGTCCGGCAGCGCCTGCCCGACCGGGTCCAGGGCCTGCTGGAACAGGGTCAGGTTGCGTTCGGAGTTGATCATCACCCCGTCGGACTCGGTCCACAGCGCCGCCGGGAGCAGCACGTCGGCGTACTCGTTGGTCTCGGTGCCGAGGAACGCGTCCTGGGTGACGACGAGTTCGGCCTTCTCGAGTCCGTCGAGGACGGTCTTGCGGTTGGCCACCGTCGCAACGGGATTGGTGCAGATGATCCAGCAGGCCTTGATCTCGCCGGCGGCCATCCGGGAGAACATGTCGATCGTCCCGCCGCCGATGTCGGTGCGCAGCGATCCGCGGGGGATTCCCCACCGGTCCTCGACGAACGCGCGGTCGTCGTCGAACATCACCGCACGCTGGCCGGGCAGACCCGGTCCCATGTAACCCATTTCGCGCCCGCCCATGGCGTTCGGCTGGCCGGTCAGGGAGAACGGGCCACTGCCGGGCCGGCAGATCGCACCGGTGGCGAGGTGCAGGTTGCAGATCGCGTTGGTGTTCCAGGTCCCGTGCGTGCTCTGGTTCAAACCCATTGTCCAGCAGCTCATCCAGTTGCCGGCCTCACCGATCCACTGCGCGGCGGTGCGGATGTCCGCCGCCGGGATTCCGGTGATCTCACTGACCTTGTCCGGGGTGAACTCCTCGAGGAAGCTGGGCATCACCTCCCAGCCCTCGGTGAAGTCGTCGATGAACTCCGGATCGGTGTGACCGTTCTCGACGAGCAGATGCAGGAGTCCGTTGAGCAGCGCGAGGTCGGCGCCCGGCGCAACCTGCAGGAACAGGTCGGCCTTGTCCGCGGTGGCGCTGCGCCGGGGGTCGACGACGATCAGCTTCGCTCCGGCCTTGACCCGATCCATCATCCGCAGGAACAAGATCGGGTGGCAGTCGGCCATGTTGGCGCCGGTCACGAAGAAGACGTCGGCGTGCTCGAAGTCCTGGTACGAGCCGGGCGGCCCGTCGGCGCCGAGGGACTGCTTGTACCCGGTGCCGGCGCTGGCCATGCACAGGCGCGAGTTCGACTCGATCTGATTGGTGCCGATGAAACCCTTGGCCAGTTTGTTCGACAGGTACTGGGCCTCGAGAGACATCTGCCCCGACACGTACAGGGCCACCGCATCGGGGCCGTGCTCGTCGACGATCGCCCGCAACCGCTGCGCAGTGCCGGTGATGACGGCGTCCATGTCTGCCGCCTCGAGCGACTGTCCCCGGGCCGGCCGCAGATACGGCGACTCCATGCGGCCCGGTCCGGCCAGCATGTCCGCGGTCGTGGCGCCCTTGGTGCACAGTCGCCCGAAATTCGTGGGGTGGGACGCGAGGCCCGACGATTTCGCGGCCCTCCGGCGTCCCGTCTCCGGGTCGGTGACGATGTCGAGGACCAGGCCACACCCGACGCCGCAGTACGCGCAGAGTGTGTCGACACTGGTGCCGTCGCGGCGAGCGCCCATAGTCCGTGCATCCCTTCGGCCGCGGATCAAGGTCGCCACCGATCATCGGGCCCGGATGTTTCGGGACGTCACACCCGGTGTTGCGTATCGGTCAACACTTGCACTCCGTGGACGGGAGTCGACTGTGCGGTTGCCGTGACCTCGACGTGCACGTCTGCGACCAGAACGGCGGCGGCCCGCACCCCCTCGTCGGGAGTGCGGGCCGCCGCGCGAGCCGTCGGTGACGTCAGACGTTCTTGGAGAGCAGTCCCCAGCCCTCGAGTCCGTCGTACAGCGGGAAGTCGAGTGCCAGCTTCGAGACCCGGGCCCGCAGGGCCGGGACGTCGGCGGCGGAGCCGGCGGCCAGCGCGGTGCCGATGATGTCGGCGACCTCGGTGAACTCGGCGTCGCCGAAGCCGCGGGTGGCCAGCGCGGGGGTGCCGATGCGCAGGCCCGACGGGTTCATCGGCGGGCGCGGGTCGAACGGCACGGCGTTGCGGTTGACGGTGATGCCGATCTCGTGCAGGAGGTCCTCGCCCTGCTGGCCGTCGAGCTGCGAGTGGCGCAGGTCCACCAGCACCAGGTGCACGTCGGTGCCGCCGGTCAGCACGGAGATGCCGTTGCCCGCGACGTCGGCGCCGGTGAGGCGCTCGGCGAGGATCTTCGAGCCGGCGATGGTGCGGGCCTGACGGTCCTTGAACTCGTCGGTGGCGGCGATCTTCATCGCGACGGCCTTCGCGGCGATCGCGTGCATCAGCGGCCCGCCCTGCTGGCCCGGGAAGACCGCGGAGTTGAGCTTCTTGGCCCATTCCTTCTTCGCGAGGATCATGCCGGAGCGGGGTCCGCCGAGGGTCTTGTGCACGGTGGTGGAGACGACGTCGGCGTGCGGCACCGGCGACGGGTGCAGACCCGCGGCGACCAGGCCGGCGAAGTGCGCCATGTCGACCCACAGCTTGGCGCCGATCTCGTCGGCGATCGAACGGAACGCCGCGAAGTCGAGGTGGCGCGGGTACGCGGACCAGCCGGCGATGAGCACCTGCGGACGCTCGGCCAGCGCGGTCTCGCGCACCTGGTCCATGTCGACGACGTGGGTGTCCTCGCGGACGCCGTAGGACGCCACCTCGTACAGCTTGCCGGAGAAGTTCAGCTTCATGCCGTGGGTGAGGTGCCCGCCGTGCGCGAGGTCCATGCCCATCAGCTTCTCGCCCGGGTTCATCAGCGCCATCAGCACCGCGGCGTTGGCCTGCGCGCCTGCGTGCGGCTGCACGTTGGCGAACTCGGCGCCGAAGACGGCCTTGGCACGCTCACGCGCGAGGTTCTCCACGACGTCGACGTGCTCGCAGCCGCCGTAGTAGCGGCGGCCCGGGTAGCCCTCGGCGTACTTGTTGGTGAGCACGCTGCCCTGCGCCTGCAGGACCGCGCGCGGCACGAAGTTCTCCGAGGCGATCATCTCGAGGGTGTCGCGCTGACGGGCCAGCTCGCCGTTCATCGCCGCGGCGACCTCGGGGTCGAGTTCGGCGAGCGAAGCGTTGTTGACGTCGGTGCTGGGCACAGCGGTCATCGAAGATTCTCCAAGGGAAGCCGGGCAGGGGCGCTTCCAGTCTAGAACCGTGCGAACAGCACGAACCCCCGGGTCCTACCCCAGTTCGGTCCCGGTGATCGAGATCACAGCGACGAGGGCCCCGCGCGGCCGGGTTAGCGTGCCCACCGGGCCGCCCGGCCCGAGCCCGCCGCGACCGCCCAGGAGCGCCCATGACCACAGCCGAGACGACGTTCGAGGACCTGCTCGCCGAACGCGCGATCCTCCGATCCCTGACGCGGATCGCCCGGGCCATGGACGAGCGCGCCTGGGCCGCGCTGGACGACCTCGTGCTCGCGGACGCGACCGCGAACCTCGGCACCGGCGAGCTGACCGGCCTCGCCGACATCGTCGCGAGCATCCGCTCGTTCCTCGACGAGTGCGGCCCCACCCAGCACCTGCTCGGCAACGTCCTCGTCGAGGTCAGCGGGGAGACCGCGACCAGCCGGGCGTACGTCAGCGACATGCACGTCGGCGCGGGCGACCGCTCGCACCTGACGTTCTGCACCCTCGGCGACTACCACGACGAGTGGGTCCGGCGCGGCGGTGAATGGCTGCTGAGCAGGCGGGTGAAGGTCAGCCGCGCGCACACCGGATCGTTCGAGGTCCTCGGACCCGGTCCGGCCGGTTGGGCACCGCGCGGCTGAGCGTCAGCGCAGCGCGGACGGGATCAGCGGCTCGTCGAGCAGTCGCCGGAACAGCTCCGACCGCTCGTCCGCGTCCGCGCCCCGGTCCAGCCAGGACTCGAGCAGCCGGTAGCCCTCCACGTAGGTGGAGGTGTAGGCGCGCCACAGCGGCGAGGACAGGAACCGCAGCGACTGCCGGGCCCGGTCCGGCGTGGTGAGCGTCCAGCGCTGCAGGAACTGGGCGACCTCGTCGTGGTCACGGCCGCGGTCGTGCAGCAGCAGGGCCGCGTCCTGCCTGACCCCGAGCAACTTGCCCGACGCCGCCGAGAGCGCCTCCGCCCGCTCGCCGTCGAAGCGCAGCCCCAGGTCCGCGTAGATCTCCTGCGCCCACAGCCCCCAGCCGGCACCACCGGTGCCCCCGACGATCGACTTCAGCGCCAGGTCCGCCAGCCCCTCCGCCATCAGGCACTGCGGGGTGTTCACGAGGAACAGGGTCTGCTCCTGCTGCCCGGCGGCCACCAGCCCGGCCTCCTTGCGGCAGTGCTCGGTGTGGTGGCCGGGGTACGACTCGTGCGCGATCAGGTGCGGCAGGTTCGCCATGTGCTGCTTGAGGTCGGAGTTGATCGCGACCCGGGACCGGTAGTCCCCCAGGTAGTAGTTGAATCCCGACCACGGCTTGTCCCCGACCACCTCGTACTCGACGCGCTCGGTCTCCGGCAGCGGGTAGCGGTCGCGGACCCGGTCGCGCAGCGCGCTGGAGAAGGCCTCGACGCACTCGGCCAGCCGCTCCGGCGGGATCTCGTCGGCGGACCGGTGTGCCTGCAGCCGTTCGGCCAGCGACCGCGTCGGGTCCGCCGCGCCGCCGCCGGCGAGCACCTCGTCCATCGCCCGGTGCGCGTCCCGGTAGTCCTCCTCCGACCCCGGCTCGATGCGGACGTCGAAGTAGGCGTGCACCTCGTCGACGAAGCCGATGTCCTCGCCGGCGAACTTGCGGCCGGAGCACTCGAGCGCGCGCAGGTGGACGTCGAGGAAGGCCGCGCGGTCCGCGGTCAGGTCCACGTCGGGCAGCTCGGCGCGCAGTTCCGCGGCCCGCCGGACCAGGTCCCTCGGCAGCGGCGCCGGCGCGTCCGCCACCTGACGACGCAGCGCCGGGTCGCCGGTGTAGGCGTCGACGAAACCCTCCTCCAGCCGGTCGAAACCGAGCCCCAGCAGCAGGTATTCGCGGACGAACGCAACGGGATCCATGTGGACCGAGGGTAGTGCGCAGCCCGGCCGGCGCGGCGGCGGACTCGCGGCCGGACCTCGGGGCTGAGCGCGCAATCCGGACCCGCCGCAGCCGGCCGGTGTGGGAACGCGCACAATTCGACCATGCAGACCGAGCGCGAGGTGAGCGCATGGCCAAGGTGAGCGAGTCCAGCCCGTACGTCGAATTCGACCGTAAACAGTGGCGGACCCTGCGTAAGTCCACCCCGCTGGTGCTCACGGAGGAGGAGCTCCTCGGCCTGCGCGGTCTGGGCGAGCAGATCGACCTCGACGAGGTCGCCGAGGTGTACCTGCCGCTCTCACGTCTGATCCACCTGCAGGTGGCGGCCCGGCAGCGGCTGTTCGCGGCCACCGCCACCTTCCTCGGCGAGAAGCACCCCGACCGCCAGGTCCCCTTCGTGATCGGCGTGGCGGGCAGTGTCGCGGTCGGCAAGTCGACCACCGCCCGCGTGCTGCAGGCACTGCTGGCCCGCTGGGACCACCACCCGCGGGTGGACCTGGTGACCACCGACGGATTCCTCTACTCGACCGCGGAGCTGACCCGGCGGGGCATCATGCACCGCAAGGGTTTTCCCGAGAGCTACGACCGCCGCAAGCTGCTGCGTTTCGTCACCGAGGTCAAGTCGGGCGCGGAAGAGGTTGCGGCGCCGGTGTACTCACACCGGTCGTACGACGTGCTGGCCGGCCAGTACCACCTCATCCGGCAGCCCGACATCCTGATCATCGAGGGCCTCAACGTGCTGCAGACCGGCCCGCGGCTGATGGTCTCGGACCTGTTCGACTTCTCCATCTACGTCGACGCGCGGATCGAGGACATCGAACGCTGGTACGTCAAACGCTTTCTGGCGCTGCGCAAGACGTCGTTCGCCGACCCGAACGCACACTTCCACCACTACTCCGGACTGTCCGACGAGCACGCGACGGTGGCCGCGGAGGAGATCTGGAACTCCACCAACCGCCCGAACCTGGTGGAGAACATCCTGCCGACCCGGCCGCGCGCGACGCTGGTGCTCCGCAAGGACGCCGACCACTCGATCAACCGGCTCCGCCTGCGCAAGCTGTAGGCGACCGCGTCGCCCGTGCGCCTTTCTGGCGGCGCCCGCTACCAGAAGGGCGCACGGGACGCGGGGCGGCCTACGCGCCGAAGCGCCGGTGCCGGGCTGCGTAGTCGCGCAGGGCCCGCAGGAAGTCGACGCGGCGGAACTCCGGCCAGTACGCCTCGGTGAACCAGATCTCGGAGTACGCGCTCTGCCACAGCAGGAAGCCCGAGAGCCGCTGCTCCCCCGACGTCCGGATCACCAGGTCCGGGTCGGGCTGGCCGGAGGTGTACAGGTGACCGTCGATGCCCTCGACGCTCATCGCCTTGACCAGGTCGTCGCCGGTCAGGCCCTCGCGGAGCTTCTCGCTCAGCAGCGACTGCACCGCGTCGGCGATCTCCTGGCGGCCGCCGTAGCCGACCGCGACGTTCACGTGGCAGCCGGTGCCGCCCTGGGTGCCATCGGCCGCCTCGCGCAGCCGGCGCGCCTGCGCGTCGGGCAGCAGGTCGAGCGTGCCGACGATCTTGACGCTCCAGTTGTGCGCGGGGCCCGAGATCTCCTCGACCACGTCGGTGATGATCTCGAGCAGCGTGTCCAGCTCTTCGGGCTCGCGGCGCAGGTTCTCGGTGGAGAGCAGGTAGATGGTGGCCATCTCGATGCCGGCCTCGTCGCACCACTGCAGCAGTTGCGCGATCTTGAGCGCACCCATCCGGTGACCGTGCGCGACGTCGGTGAAACCGTTCTCCCGCGCCCATCGGCGGTTGCCGTCGCACATCACCGCGACGTGCCGCGGCGTGCGAAGGCCCTCGAGTTTTCGGGTCAGCCGTCGCTCGTAGATGCTGTACAGCAGGTTCGGCACCTTCACCTGGACATCACCACGAGAGGTCACATTACGCCGCGCGCACCGGCGCCTCGCGCGGGCCGCCGCATTCCGCCGGCGACGGCCTCCCCGGCTGTCCGCGGGGCCGGTACAGTGACCACCGAACCCGAACCTACGGTACCGTAGGTTCGGCCGTCGTCACGATCACGGGAGCGCGACATGACCGCACTTGACCAGGCCCCCACTCCGGTGAAACCGCGACTGCGCGGCTGGATTCACCTGTGGGCATTCGGGGTCGCCGTCATCGCGGGCGCCGTCCTGGTGGCCGGTGCCGCCGGCGTCTCGGCCCGCGCCGGATTCGCCACCGCCATCTATGCGGCGACGGTGTGCGGCGTGTTCGGCGTCAGCGCCACGTACCACCGCGTGCACTGGCCGACGGTCCGCGCGCGGATCTGGATGAAGCGCGCCGACCACTCGATGATCTTCCTGTTCATCGCGGGCAGCTACACCCCGTTCGCGATGCTCGGGCTGCCGCCGGAGACCGGCCGCACCCTGCTGACCGTGGTCTGGGCCGGCGCGCTCGCCGGGGTGGCCCTGAAGATGCTGTGGCCCACGGCCCCGCGCTGGGTCGGTGTCCCGCTGTACCTGATCCTCGGCTGGGCGATCGTGCCCGTCGCGGGCGAGCTGGCCGGTCAGGTCGGCTGGGCGCCGCTGATCCTGCTCGCCGTCGGCGGGGTCCTCTACAGCGTCGGCGCCGTGCTGTACGCGACGAAATGGCCCAACCCGTGGCCGGCGACCTTCGGCCATCACGAGTTCTTCCACGCCGGCACGGTGGTCGCCGCGCTCTGCCACTACGTCGCGGTGTGGCTGGTCGTGTTCGGCTGACCCGCGAACGCCGGGCCACAGCCGTCACGGACTACCTGCCCAGCGCGGCCCGCAGCTCCTCGACCCCGGTCACCGGCCGGTCGCAGACCGACCCCCGGCAGACGTACGCCGCGGGGGCCCCGTCGACGAGCGGGCGGTCCGCCAGCAGCGGAACCGAGTCCGGCGCACCGCCGACCACGACCGCGCCTCCGGGCGCGGCGCGGCGGGCCGCGTCCAACAACCCGGCCTCGGCACCGTCCGTCGCCACCGCGACCTGGATCGGGCCGCGCACCGACGCCTCCGCCACCGCCAGCCAGTGCCCCGCCGACCGCGCCGACCGGGCCAGCAGCGGCGCGCCCCGGTCCAGGGTGGCGGCGACCGCGGCGGCGTACCGCGGCGAGCGCTCCGGGTCCGACAGCGACGCCGCCAGCTGCAGCGCCTCCGCCATCGACGAGGCCCCGGACGGGGTCGCGCCGTCGAACGGGTCCCGCGGCCGGGTGATCAGCCGTTCGGCGTCGTCGGCGGTGTCGAACCAGCAGCCCGGCTCGGCCGGGTCCGCGAAGTGCGTGATCGCCAGGTCCACCAGTTCCTGGGCGCGGGTGAGCCACTCGGCCTCGCCCGTCGCCTGGTGCAGGGCGAGCAGCCCGGTGGCCAGGCAGGCGTGGTCGTCGAGCACCCCGGCGGCCTCCCCGACGTGTCCGCCCAGCGAGGCCCGGCGCAGCCGGCCGTCCACCAGGTGTGCGTCGAGCAGGTACCGCGCGCAGTCCGCGGCGGCGTCCACCCAGTCCGGGCGGCCGAATCCCGCACCGGCCTCGGCCAGCGCGGTGATCGCGAGCCCGTTCCAGGCGGTGACCACCTTGTCGTCGCGGGCGGGCTGCGGCCGACGCGCGCGGGCCTCGAAGAGCTTCGCCCGCACCGTCGCCCACCGCGACCAGTCCTCGGGATCGGCGGGCAGCTGCAGCACCGAGGTGCCGGCCTCGAAGGTGCCCGCGGAACTCACCGCGAGCAGCCCTGCCGCCCAGACGCCGTCCTCGAAGCCCAGCACCGCGGCCAGCTCGTCGGGGGTCCACGCATAGGTCAGGCCCTCGACGCCCTCGGTGTCGGCGTCGAGCGCGGACGCGAAAGCGCCCCTGTCCGTGGACAGGTCACGCATCAGGAACCCGGCGGTCTCCTCGGCCACCCGGACCGCGAGCGCCGAGCCGGTGCGACGGCCCAGGTGCGCGTACAGCCGCAGCAGCTGCGCGTTGTCGTAGAGCATCTTCTCGAAGTGCGGAACCACCCAGTCGGCGTCCACGGCGTACCGGGCGAAGCCGCCGCCGAGCTGGTCGTAGATGCCGCCGCGGGCCATCGCCTCCGCGGTCCGCGCAACGGCGGCCAGCGGGGCCCCGTCCCCGGTCCGCTCGTACCCGCGCAGCAGCCCCTCCAGCAGCGCGGTGGGCGGGAACTTCGGGGCGCCGCCGAAGCCGCCGCGGGCGACGTCCTCGTCGCGCAGCGCGGCGGCGGCCGCGGCGTCGAGCAGGGCCGCGTCCACCGGTAGCTGACCCCCGGGGACGCCGGCCGAATTGGCCTGCAGCTCAGCGGAGATCTGCGCGGACGCGCGCTGCACGTCGCCGCGGCGGGAGTGCCAGGTGTCGCTGATCGCCTCGAGCAGCTGGCCGAACGAGGGCATCCCGCCGCGCGGCGCGGGCGGGTAGTAGGTACCGCAGTAGAACGGCTCGGCGTCGGGGGTCAGGAAGCAGGTCATCGGCCACCCGCCCTGGCCGGTCATCGCGACCGTCGCGTTCATGTAGACCGCGTCGAGGTCCGGCCGCTCCTCGCGGTCGACCTTGACGCAGACGAAGTTCGCGTTCATGACCGCGGCGGTCGCCTCGTCCTCGAACGACTCGTGCGCCATCACGTGGCACCAGTGACAGGCCGCGTAGCCGATCGACAACAGGATCGGCACGTCCCGTTCGCGCGCCCAGGCCAGCGCCTCCGGCCCCCACTGCTGCCAGTGCACCGGGTTGTCGGCATGTTGCCGCAGGTAGGGGCTGGTGGCCCCGCCGAGGGCGTTGCGGTCCTGGGCGTTCATCTAGCCGGGCGTCTGCGTCGGCGGTTCGGTCTTCTTCTTGCCGGTCTCCGGCGCGTCCACCTCGGGGTCCTTCGCCTCCGGAGCCTTCGCGGCGCCGCGGTCGGTGCCCTCGTCGGCGGCCTGGTCAGCCTCCGGGTGTTCCGGCTCGAAGGTGTCCGGCAGCTTCTTGAGCTGGCGGTTCATCGAGCGAATCAGCAGCGCGGTGCCGGCCAGCAGCACCAGGATGAGGATCAGGCCGAACGGCGATGCCTTGCCGTACTCGGGTCCGGTGGGGGTTCCGGGGGTCTGCGCCAGCCAGTCGACTGCCGCGCTTGCCAAGATCACTTCTTCTCCTCGTGGTGCCCGCCACCGACATGGTCGATGCCGGCGAACAGGTCGGTTTCCGGAATGGCCGTACGCACGCGGGTCTTCGCGAGCTCGAACTCCTCCGTCGGCCAGATCTTCTGCTGGATGTCCAGCGGCACGGCGAAGAACGACCCGTTCGGGTCGATCTGGGTGGCGTGTGCGCGCAGGGCGTCGTCGCGCTGCGGGAAGTGGTCACCGCAGGTGATCTGGGTGGTCACCCGGGCCATCAGGTCGCCCTGCTCGGTCTTCCACTTCTTGAGCCACTCCGCCATCGGGAACTCTTCGCTGCGACGGTCGTACTCCTCCTGGAACAGCTGCAGGCGCTTGCGGATGAAGCCGTGTGAGTAGTAGAGCTTCGAGATCTCCCACGGCTCGCCCGCGTCGGGGAACTGCTCCGGGTCCGCGGCGGCGTCGTATGCCGCCATCGAGACCTCGTGGCAGCGGATGTGGTCGGGGTGCGGGTACCCGCCGTTCTCGTCGTACGTCGTCATGACGTGCGGACGGAACTCGCGGATGACACGCACCAGCGCCTCGGTCGGCTCCTCCAGAGGGACCAACGCGAAGCAGCCCTCGGGCAGCGGCGGCAGCGGGTCGCCCTCGGGCAGTCCGGAGTCCATGAAGCCCAGCCAGGTCTGCTGCACGCCGAGGATTCGGGCCGCCTCGGCCATCTCCTCCTTGCGCACCTCGGTGATCCGGTTCCGGACCCCGGGGACGTCCATCGCGGGGTTGAGGATGTCTCCTCGCTCGCCGCCGGTCAGGGTGACCACCAGCACGTCGTTGCCCTCGGCCGAATACCGGGCCATCGTCGCGGCACCCTTGCTGGACTCGTCGTCGGGATGGGCGTGCACGGCCATGAGACGCAATCCGCTCACAGTGTTCCTTCACCTCAGCTTCGCCTGTCGGCCACAGTGGGCCCTGCCGGACGGTTCGGCGGACCGCGCCACCGGCACGCCGTTGTCCTTCCCCTATAGTTCCACCCGATACCTCCGACGTCAGCCGTGGCCCTGCCCAGCCGCCGGAAGATGGTGCGCCCCGCCGGGCGACGCAGCTCGCCCGGACCGCTGTACGAGAGCTGAGCCGATGACCGAGAACCTGCCCGCCGACCGCTACCCGACCCCCCAGCGCAGCCTGCGCGGGTCCCGGATCCTCGCGGTCGTGCTGAGTATCGGCGTCATTGCCCTCGGCGTCGCGCTCGCGTTCCTCGGCTACAACAAGTTCGACAACAAGGACGTCGAAGCGCAGGTCATCTCCTACGACATCGTCAACGAGTCCACCATCGGGGTCCGGTTCACCGTCACCCGCGAGGTGCCGTCCGACCCCGCTGTGTGCATCGTGAGGGCCCGCTCCCAGGACGGCTCGGAGACCGGCCGCCGCGAGGTGTACGTCTCTCCGTCGGAGAGCGGCACCGTCGAGATCACCCTGCCCATCCGAACCTCGCAGCGACCGGCGATCGCGGAGATCTACGGCTGCGGCAACGAGACCCCCGGATACCTCACCGCCGGCTGACCGGCGACTCGCACCGGAACTCGACCTCCGTCTGCAAAAACCCCGTACGTGCTAGAATTCGCAGGTACACGGTTCCTGACTGGAACCGTGTATTGCTGCATTGGCGGCAGGGTGTACTGCTCACATGACTGAGCCAACCGGGGGATCACACTTTCCGGGGGACCGCGCGCGCTGCCACCGACGACCGCTGGAGTTCAGCGGTCAGCCCGGGGGGCCCGCCAGGGTTCCGACTACGAGGAGTGATCGAGCATGACCGAGACCCAGGTGACCTGGTTGACCCAGGATTCCCACGACAGGCTCAAGAGCGAACTCGACCAGCTCATTGCCAACCGTCCGGTCATTGCGGCCGAGATCAACGAGCGTCGCGAAGAGGGCGACCTCAAGGAGAACGGTGGCTACCACGCCGCGCGCGAGGAGCAGGGTCAGCAGGAGGCCCGGATTCGTCAGCTGCAGGACCTGCTGAACAACGCCAAGGTCGGCGAGGCGCCCACCCAGTCCGGCGTGGCGCTGCCCGGTTCCGTGGTGAAGGTCTACTACGACGGCGACGACACCGACACCGAGACGTTCCTGATTGCCACTCGTGAAGAGGGTGTTCGGAACAACGAGCTCGAGGTCTACTCCCCCAACTCCCCGCTCGGCGCGGCGCTGCTCAACGCGACCGTCGGCGACACCCGGGAGTACACGCTGCCGAACAACAAGACCATGAAGGTCACGCTGGTCAGCGCGGAGCCCTACCACGCCTGACGCGCGTCTGCTTCTTTCACAACCCCGGTTCGAGCTTCGGCTCGGGCCGGGGTTTTGTGTTGTGCCGGCCGGCGCCCGGCGCCGTCCCGCTCCCACGGTGGGACCGGGACGCGCGGGGCGGGCGGCGGGACCGGGCGGTCAGCTCGACGCGAAGTGCCGGCCCAGGAATTCGACCAGCTGATCCGGCTCCACGTCGTCCGCGGCGAGCAGGTCGAGCAGCTCGTCGCGCGCATCCGGGTCGACGGGTTCCATCCCGCCGAGGGCCCGCATCGACTCCCCGGTGGGCAGCACGCGGGCGCACAGCAGCGCCCCGACGTCGAAGCTGCGGCTGCCCCACTCGTCGGTGACCTCGACCGGGTCACCGCCGCGCAGGTCCTGCAGGGTCAACGACTCACCGGGCGCCGTCGCCAGCACCTCGTACACCGATCGCACGGTGCCCAGCCACTGGCGGGCCAGCTCGAGTTCCCCGGCCGGCAGCAGTTCGCCCCGGCGCTCGACGAACAGCTCGAACACGCCGGCCTCGAACAACGTGACGTCGACGGCCAGGCCGCCCTCGAGCGCGCGGGGCAGGGCATCCTCGTCGGACCAGTAGCCGGCCCGGATCTCGGCGAGGCTGTAGAGCAGGTCGAACAGTTCCGGTGTCCGGGCGAAGAGCTGCGCCTTGGTGTACAGCCAGGTCGCGTGGTCGTCGGCCGTCAGCTCCGACCGGCCGAGGTGGCACGACTTGTACTTGCGGCCGGACCCGCACCAGCACCGGTCGTTGCGACCGAGGTCGGGATGCTCGGCGGCCTGGTACCGCTGCAGCACCTCGTGCAGCGCCTCCGACTCCCCGCCCTCGATGCGCCCGAGCAGCGACTGCGCCCGGGTCGCGTCGCCCGCGTCCGCGGCGAGCAGCGCGAGGTCGAAGATCGCGGGCACCCAGTCCGGGTCCCGGTCCAGTGCGCTCTCGTAGTGCGCCACCGCCGCCGAGACGTCGCCGAGCCGGTCCGCGGCCTTGGCCGCGATCCAGTGCGCCGACGCCTTCGCCCGCCGCGGCGCGTGTTCGAGCAGCGCCACCGCGACGACGTGCAGGGCCGCGGTCCGGTCGTCCTCGGGCCCCGCCGCGAGGTCGAGCGCGGCGGCCGCGCTAACCGGGTCCGCGAGGCCGGCGTAGGCCTCGGGCGACGCGGCCACCCGCTCCAGCGCCAACGCCATCGGGTCCTCGCCGTGCTCGGTCGCCTCGGCGACCTCGCGCACGAGGTAGGCGAAGTCCACCACCGCGCCGGCCTCCTCGGCGTGCAGTTCGTGCTCGCGCGCGATGATCCCGACCCGCGTGGCCCGGTGGAAGGCGTCGAAGTCGAACCCGCGGATCGCGAGGTAGTCGCTCTCCCAGGTGTAGCCGGCGGCCTCGATCAGCTCGGTGAGCGGCGCGACCGGCATGGTGAACAGTGCCGGGTCGTCGGCCATCAGCTGCCACAGGACCGAGTCCGACGGCTCCGCGCTGCCCTCGGCGATGATGTCGCCCAGTCGGTCCGCGAGTTCCGGAGCCTCCTCGGTCCGGTCGACGCGGACCAGCCGCAGCTCTCCGCCCGCCAACCCGAGCCCGATCAGGTCGCCGGCGGCGTACCCGTACAACGCGTCGGGCTGCAGCAGCAGCCGTTCCAGCTCCGGGGCGTCCGTGTCGAGTCGTCCCCGCTCCGCGAACACCTCGGCGTCGAAGTCGGGGAAGACCACGCTGAACTCTTCGTCGGCGTCCGGACCGCCCGGCGCGACGAGCGCGGTCAGCGGCGTCAGGTCCGGGACGATGTCGAGGATGCCCGACGCGATCTCCGCCTCGGACATCCGATGGGTGAGCACCCGCCCCTCGAGCGCCGTGTCGAGCGCCGCGTAGCGACCGTCGGTGAGGTAGCCGAGCCCGGGTGCGTCGAGGTAGGCGATGAGTTCGGCCAACTCGTCGGCCGGCCCGTGCCCCGCCTCGGCCAGCAGGTTCGCCCAGTCCTCCGTGGACTGCGGGCCCCGCTCACGCAACAGTGCCATCGCGGCATCGGCGAAGCCGTCGTCGAAGAGGTCGTCGCGGGCATCGCTCGAATCGGTCACCCGACGATCGTATGCGACCCCATCTTCCCCGCCGAAACGCCGAAGCGCCGCCGCCGCCTCACAGGATGCGGCGGACCTTCATCCCGTCGAACACCGGGCCCACCTTGACCACGTCGCCGGTCTGCGGTGCGTGCACCATCTGCCCGTTGCCCATGTAGATCGCCACGTGTCCGGGCCCGCCCGACTGCCAGTTGCCGAACAGCAGGTCGCCCGGCCGGGCGGCCTCCAACGGGATCTCGACGCCGATGTTCCACTGCGTCTCGGAGGTACGGGGCAGCGTGAGCTTGTCGCCGGTCGCCGCGTACACCGCGTACGAGGTGAGGCCGGAGCAGTCGAAGCCGCCGCCGGACGGGCCGTTGACGTTGCCGCCGCCCCACACGTACGGCAGCCCGATGAACCGCAGCGCGGCCTCGACGACCTTGCTGCCGATGCTGCCGTCGGAGTTGCCGAAGAAGGGCGCGAGGAGCATCGCGAACTGGGCCTCGGTGGCCCGGATCTTCTTCACGTACGGCTTGGTCTGGTTCTCGTAGTCCGGGAGACCCGACGGCATGCCCGCCGACCGGCGGACCGCACCCACGCCGGCGTTGTAGCCGGCAATGGTCAGGTCCAGCGTGTCGCCCTGGACCAGGCCCTGCTTCTTCCAGCCGTCGATCTCGCCGTACATGTCGCACAGCAGGTGGCCGGACGCCATCACCGAGTCCGCGACGCCGAGGACGTCCACCTTGCCGTCGCCGTCCGCGTCCTTGCCGTACTTCGCCCAGGTACCCGGCATGAACTGACCGGGACCCTTCGCGCCGTCCCGCGAGACCGGCGCGGTGGGACCGAACCGGAAGCCGTTCTCCGCGTTGTACAGGGCGGCGAGGGTCGGCGCCTTGACGCCGTCGCAGATCTGGCCGGCCTTCTGCAGCCAGGGCACGAACACCGCGATGGCCCCGATCGGCGCGAGCGACACCCCGGGGAAGGCCGCGGGCAGCGACGACACCGCACGGGAGAGGTCGCCGGCGAACGGGATGTCCGCCAACGCCGGCGGGGTCTCGTAGCGCGGCGCGGCCACGGCGGGCGCCGGCACGGGCGGTAGCTGCGCCGCGGGCGGGGCGGCCGGTTCGACCGCGGCGGCCGGCGGCTCCGGCGGCAGGTACGGACGCGCCGCGTCCGAGGCGGCGGCGGCCGCGTCCGAGACCGTCTGCCGCGCCTGTCCCTGCACCTGCTCGGGCAGCATCTCGATCGCGTCGTCCAACTGCTTGGACGCGGCGGGCGACGCCGCCTCGACCGATTGAATCACTTGCGCTACTTGGTCTTTGACCGGAAGTGGAATGTCTGCACCCTGTACGAGTCCGCCCAGAGCGGTCGCAACAGCCACGATGACCGCGGCGGGATCAACCGGCATTCGCAACTCCAAACTGCTTCGAGGTCCAATTGCGTACAACGGTAAGACTTGGGACGTCACTGCGGAGCAATTTCGTCACCTTGCCTAACGTTTTGCCCACCATTCGCTGATGTGCTCCCAGTATCGAGACATTTCGGCGCCGTGTTACCTGTTCCGGCAATTGCCAGCCAAAGTTCAGACAGTTCTCAGGAACGAGGCGGAGGCTGGAGTTCGTGAGCGTCACCCCGTCAGCACCACAACCCGTCCCCGGCCGTCCCGTCGACCACCAGAGCGTCGAATCGGCCAACCACCCTCACCGGCCCTCCCGGGTACGACGCGCGATCGCGGCGTCCGGAGTGGTCGGGGCCCTGGGCCTCGGGTCGCTCGGTGTCGGTTCGCTGGCCGCCGCGCCCCTCGCCCTCGGCGCCGCAGCCGTCGCCGGGCAGTCGGTCTCCGCGTCCCGGGTCCTCGCGCCGGCCGCTCCGGTGGTCCGCGCCGGCACCGGACGCTTCGACGTCATCTCTGGCGGGTCGTGACCGCCGTCGTGGACAAGGCCACCAAGAGCTGGTCCATGTGGGGCGTACGTGCGACGGTGGTGGTCGCCGACCCCGCCCTCCTCGATTCCGCATGGCACCTGGTGCGCGGGCACCTCGCCGGCGCCGACGTCGTCGCCAACGGGATCCGCGAGGACTCCGAGCTGGCAGCACTCAACAATGCGGCAGGTCGGCCCGTGCGCGTGAGTGCCGCACTGGCGCAACAGGTTCGGCGGGCACTCGAGGCCGCCGAGCTCACCGACGGCGCCCTCGACCCCGTCGTCGACGCGCCGCGGCCGCGCGCCTGGCGGTCGGTCGTGGTGCACGACGGCGAGGTCACCCTGCCGGCCGGCATCGCCCTCGACCTGACCGCGACGTCACGCCCCGTCACCGCGGACCGCTGCGCGGAGGAGGTCGCGACCCTGCTCGGCTGCGGGGTCCTGGTCGGTCTCGGCGGCGACGTGTCCACCGCCGGACCGCAACCGGACCCCGGCTGGCAGATCAAGGTCGAGGACCTGCCCGGCGACCCGTCCTGCCAGGTGTCGATCCCGTCCGGGTACGGCCTGGCCACCGCGAGCACCGTCTCCCCGTTGCACCCGCACCCCGACGAACCGCCCCGCTGGCGGACCGTCACGGTGGTCGCCGAGTCCGCGTTCCGCGCGGCGGCGGTGGGCAGGGCCGCGGTGCGGATGGGCGACGGCGCGACCGCCTGGGTCCGGCAACTGCAGTTGCCCGCGCGCCTGGTGGACCGGGACCGCCACGTCACCCGCCTCGGCGGCTGGCCGTGACCTCTCAGTCCTGGACCCGCACCGCGTAGCCCGCGGCATCGAGCGCGGCCAGCACCTGGGCGCGGTGGTCGGGGCCGCGGGTCTCCACGGTGAGCAGCACCTCCACCTCGTCGAGGTCCAGCGCGGCGCCGGTGCGCGAGTGCCACACGTCGACGACGCTCGCACCGGACGCGCCGACCTTCTCCAACAGTGCGGCCAGTCCACCGGGCCGGTCCGGGATCCGTACCCGCACAGCGAGGTACCGCCCGGCCGCACCGAGGCCGTGGGTGAGCACATGCGTCAACAGCAGCGGGTCGATGTTGCCGCCGGAGAGCACCGCGCACACCGGACCGTCCGCCGCGAGCAGCCCGGACTGCGCGGTGAGCAGCGCCGCCACCGCGGCGGCACCGGCCGGTTCGACGACCAGCTTGGCCCGTTCCATGCACAGCAGCAGCGCCCGCGAGAGCGCGTCCTCACCGACCGTCACCACCTCGTCGACGAGCGCCGCGACGTGCGCGAACGGCACCGCCCCCGGCAGGCCCACCGCGATACCGTCGGCGACGGTCGACAACGACTGCGCGGCAAGCGGTCTGCCCGCCGCCAGCGAACCCGGCCAGGACGCCGCCTGCGCCGCCTGCACGCCGACGACCCGAATCTCCGGGCGGACGGCCTTCACCGCGGCCGCGATGCCGGCGAGCAGTCCCCCGCCGCCGGTCGGCACCAGGATCGTGCCGACGTCGGGCACCTGGTCGAGGATCTCCACACCGACCGTGGCCTGGCCGGCCACCACGTCGGGGTGGTCGAAGGGGTGGATGAGGATCGCGCCGGTCCGCTCGGCGTGGTCGCGGGCCGCCACCAGCGCCTCGTCGACGGTCTCGCCTCGCAGGTGCACCGTCGCGCCGTAGGCCCGGGTCGCGACGAGCTTCGGCAGCGACGCCCCGACCGGCATGAACACGGTCGCCTCAACGCCCAGCAGGCCCGCCGCCCAGGCCACCCCCTGCGCATGGTTGCCGGCGCTGGCCGCCACCACCCCGCGGGCCCGTTGCGCCGGGCTCAGGTTGGCCATCCGGCAGTAGGCGCCACGGGGCTTGAACGATCCTGTGTGCTGCAGGTTCTCGCACTTGAGCAGGACCTCATGACCCGCCCGCTCGGACAGCGCCCGGGACCGCAGCATCGGGGTCCGTCGTACCACCGGCCGCAGCAGCTCCGCCGCCTCCGCGATCTGCTCCCGCGTCACCAGCTCCATCACGCCACCCTAGGGCGGCGCCGCCGCTCGTGCGCGCTCAACGGGTCTGTGGACCCGTAAACCGCGCACGAGCGCCGAGCGCTAGCGAAGCGCCTGTTCCACGTCCGCGAGCAGGTCCGCGGCGTCCTCGATGCCGACGGACAGGCGCACCAGGTCGTCCGGCACCTCCAGGGCCGAACCGGCGGTCGACGCGTGCGTCATCGCGCCGGGGTGCTCGATCAGCGACTCGACGCCGCCGAGAGACTCGGCGAGCGTGAAGATCTCGGTGCGCGAGCAGAAGTCGAGCGCCGCCTGCTTGCCCCCGGCGAGCCGGACCGAGATCATGCCGCCGAACCGGCGCATCTGCTTGTCGGCGACCTTGTGGCCGGGGTGCGACTCGAGGCCCGGGTAGATGACCTGGGAGACGGCGGCGTGCCCGGCGAGCAGCTCGACCACCCGCTCGGCGTTGTCGCAGTGCCGGTCCATCCGCAGCGCGAGGGTCTTGATGCCGCGCATGGTCAGGAACGCGTCGAACGGTCCGGGCACCGCACCCGCCCCGTTCTGCAGGAAGGCGAACTTGGTGTCGAGTTCCTCGTCGTCGGTGACGAGCGCGCCGCCCACCACGTCGGAGTGCCCGCCGATGTACTTGGTGGTCGAGTGCAGCGCGATGTCCGCACCCAGGCTCAACGGCTGCTGCAGGTACGGGGACGCAAAGGTGTTGTCCACCACCAGCTTCGCACCGCCCTCGTGCGCGATCGCGGCGATGGCCTCGATGTCGCCGATGTTGAGGAGCGGGTTGGTCGGGGTCTCGACCCACACCAGCTTGGTGTTCGGCCGGATCGCCGCGCGGACCGCGTCGACGTCGGACACCGCGGCGGGGGTGTACTCGATCCCCCACTCGGTGAACACCTTGTCGATCAGCCGGAAGGTTCCGCCGTACGCGTCGTTCGGGATCACCAGGTGATCGCCCGGCCGCAGCACCGACCGCAGCAGGCAGTCGGTGGCGGCCATGCCGGAGGCGAACGCGCGGCCGTAGGCGCCGGACTCGAGCGCCGCCAGGTTGGCCTCGAGCGGGCGACGGGTCGGGTTGCCGGTGCGCGCGTACTCGAACCCGTTGCGCATGCCGCCCACGCCGTCCTGGGCGAAGGTGGAACTCGCGTAGATCGGCACGTTCACCGCACCGGTCTGCGGGTCCGGCTCGTAGCCGGCGTGGATGGCCTTTGTGGAGAATCCCTGCTCGCTCATGCCGACCAGCCTAGCCAGCGGGCCGAGGGACCGGGCGACCAGAAGGGCCGCCCGGTCCGACGGAGGTTTACGACCCCGCGCTGAGGAACCCGAGCAGGTCGTGTCGGGTGATGACGCCGACCGGCTTGCCGTCCTCGACCACCATCAACGCGTCGGTGTCGCCGAGCGCCTTGGTCGCCGCGGTGACCGGCTCGCCGGCACCGATCAGCGGGAACGGCGCGCTCATGTGCTTCTCGACGGAGTCGGCGAGCTGCGCGCGGCCCTCGAAGACCGCGGAGAGCAGGTCGCGCTCGCTGACGCTGCCCGCCACCTCGCCGGCCATCACGGGCGGTTCCGCGCCGACCACCGGCATCTGCGAGACGCCGTACTCGCGGAGGATCTCGATCGCGTCGCGCAGGGTCTCCGACGGGTGCGTGTGCACCAGGTCCGGCAGCTCGCCGGACTTGGCGCGCAGCACGTCCCCGACGGTGGGCTCGTCGACGGTGCCGTCGAGCCGGCTGCGCAGGAATCCGTACGAGGACATCCACTTGTCGTTGAAGATCTTCGACAGGTAGCCGCGGCCGCCGTCGGGCAGCAGCACCACGATCACCGCGTCGGGCTCGCGCTCGGCGACGCGCAGCGCGGCCACCACGGCCATGCCGCACGAGCCGCCGACCAGCAGGCCCTCCTCGCGGGCCAGGCGGCGGGTCATGTCGAACGAGTCGGCGTCGGAGACCGCGATGATCTCGTCCGGGATCGACGGGTCGTAGGCGGACGGCCAGAAGTCCTCGCCGACGCCCTCGACCAGGTACGGCCGACCGGTGCCGCCGGAGTAGACCGAACCCTCGGGATCGGCGCCGATGACCTTGACCTTGCCGCCGGAGACCTCCTTTAGGTAGCGGCCGGTGCCGGTGATGGTGCCGCCGGTGCCGACGCCGGCGACGAAGTGCGTCACCTTGCCCTCGGTGTCCCGCCAGATCTCGGGTCCGGTGGTCTCGTAGTGGCTCGCGGGCCCGCCCGGGTTGGAGTACTGGTTGGGCTTCCAGCCGCCGGGCAGCTCGCGCGCCAGGCGGTCGGAGACGTTGTAGTAGCTGTCCGGGTGTTCCGGAGCGACCGCGGTCGGGCACACCACGACCTCGGCGCCGTACGCCTTGAGGACGTTGCGCTTGTCCTCGCTGACCTTGTCCGGGCAGACGAAGACACACTTGTAACCGCGCTGCTGCGCCACCAGCGCCAGCCCGATCCCGGTGTTGCCCGACGTCGGCTCGACGATGGTGCCACCGGGCTTGAGCTCGCCCGATGCCTCGGCGGCGTCGATCATCTTGACCGCGATCCGGTCCTTGGAGCTGCCGCCCGGGTTGAGGTACTCGATCTTGGCCGCCACCAGTCCCGAACCGGGGCCGACCACCGAATTCAGCTTGACCAGCGGAGTGTTTCCGATGAGGTCCACGACATGATCCGCGATGCGCATGGGTCCATGCTCCCAGAGCGCGCCGTATCGGCAACACCAGGTCCGCAGAACGACGCGGACGGCACTTTCGCACTAGGTTTGTCGCCAGGCGGCCCACCCGGCGACGGAAGGTGTGTTGCGGTGCCCAGCAGCGGATGGAAGACGGCGACGAAGGCGGGCGCGGCGACGGCCGTCGCGGGGTCCTCGGCGGGCGCCGCCTCGTGGGCGCTGTACCGCTACCTCAACGGTCAGGCCTCCGCCGCGCGCGGCGTGATCGGCCGTAACGTCGCCAAGCCGCCCGAGGCCGACGGCATCTACACCGCCGGGTGCGCGGCGCCGCAGCGGTGGTGGCCGGGCGTCCCCTTCGACCTGCACCTGATGATCTTCGGCGACTCCACCGCCGCCGGGGTGGGCTGCGCCGGCGCCGAGGAGGTGCCCGGGGTGCGGCTGGCCCGGGGCCTCGCCGACGAGACGGGCAAGCGGGTGCGGCTGAGCACCAAGGCCATCGGCGGCGCCACCTCGAAGGGGCTGTGCGGCCAGATCGACGCGATGTTCGTCGCCGGACCGCCACCGGACGCCGCCGTGATCCTGATCGGCGCCAACGACGTGACCGCGAAGAACGCCGTGCACGCCTCCGCCCGCCGGCTCGGCGACGCGACGGCTCGGCTGCGCCGGGCGGGCAGCGTGGTCGTGGTCGGCACGTGCCCCGACCTGGGCGTGGTCACCGCGATCCCGCAGCCGCTGCGCACCGTCGTCCGGGAGTGGGGGCATCGGCTGGCGCGGGCGCAGGCGACGGCGGTGCTCACCAACGGCGGGCACCCTGTGCCCCTCGCGGACCTGCTGGCACCGGAGTTCCTCGCCGCCCCCGACGACATGTTCTCGGCGGACCGCTTCCACCCGTCGGCCGCGGGATACGACCTGGCCGCCCGGCAACTGCTGCCCGTGCTGGCGGCGGCTCTCGGTGAATGGGACGGCGGCCCGTTGCCGGACCTGCCCGCGGTGTCCGAGGCCGCCGAGTCGCGTCGGCTGGCATCGCGAATCACCCAGGCCGCCAACCGTTTCCTGTGGCGACGCGACAGCGCCCGACGCGACCGGCAGGGCGTCGACGGGCCCGTCGAGGTGGCACCGGAACCGACGTCCGGGGTACTGAAAATCGTCGATGACCGACGGCGTCGCCAGCGCGCGGAAAGCGCCACGTAACGTCTGGGTCAAATCCACCGTGTGTGGCACCCACCACGCACACCGATTACTGCAAGGAGTTCTCATGCCTGAGGCCGTCATTGTCTCCGCTGTACGTTCGCCCATCGGCCGCGCCGGCAAGGGTTCGCTCAAGGACATCCGTCCCGACGACCTGGCCGCCCAGATGGTCGCCGCAGCGCTCGCGAAGATCCCCGAGCTGGATCCCACCGAGATCGACGACCTGATGATGGGCTGTGGCCAGCCCGGCGGCCAGTCCGGCTACAACATCGCCAAGGTTGTCGCGACCACGCTCGGCTACGACTTCCTGCCCGGCGTCACCGTCAACCGCTACTGCTCCTCCTCGCTGCAGACCACCCGGATGGCCATGCACGCCATCCGCGCGGGCGAGGGCGACGTGTTCATCTCCGCGGGCGTCGAGTCCGTCTCGTCCTTCTCCACCGGCACCGCCGACGGCTGGCCGAACACCAAGAACGCCCTGTACGCCGAGGCGCAGGCCCGCACCGAGCTCGGCGCCCAGGGCGGCATCGCCTGGTCCGACCCGCGCGAGGCCGGCCTGATCCCGGACGTCTACATCGGCATGGGCCAGACCGCCGAGAACGTCGCCTCCCTGACCGGCATCAGCCGTGAGGACCAGGACCGCTGGGGCGTCCGCAGCCAGAACCGCGCGGAGGAGGCCATCAACCGCGGCTTCTTCGCCAAGGAGATCACCCCGGTCACCCTCGCCGACGGCACCGTCGTCTCCACCGACGACGGCCCGCGCGCCGGCACCAGCTACGACAAGATCAGCCAGCTCAAGCCGGTCTTCCGTCCCGACGGCTCCGTCACCGCCGGCAACGCCTGCCCGCTCAACGACGGTGCCGCCGCGCTCGTCATCATGAGCGACACCAAGGCGAAGGCCCTCGGCCTGACCCCGCTGGCGCGCGTCGTCGCGACCGCCGCGACCGGCCTGTCCCCCGAGATCATGGGCCTGGGCCCGATCGAGGCCGTCAAGAAGGCCCTCGGCTACGCGAAGATGACCACCTCGGACATCGACCTGTACGAGATCAACGAGGCGTTCGCGGTGCAGGTCCTGGGCTCCGCCCGCGCGCTCGACCTCGACGAGGACAAGATCAACGTCTCCGGTGGCGCGATCGCCCTGGGCCACCCGTTCGGCATGACCGGAGCCCGCATCACCAACACGCTGATCAACAACCTGCGTGAGCAGGACAAGACCTTCGGCGTCGAGACCATGTGCGTCGGCGGCGGCCAGGGCATGGCGATGGTGCTCGAGCGCCTCAGCTAGTCCTTCTGCACCACCGCGAACGGGCGGTTACCGGGACAACGGCCGAGAGGCCTCCCCGGTAACCGCCCGTTCGGCGTTGTGGATCGATTCGCGGGTTGTCCACAGGTCGACGGTTCGCCGAGATCGGGCATCGCCGAGGCGGCGTGGTGAGCCGATGGGGGCACACGACGCACCGTTTCGGGGATCGAGCGCCATTGCGGCGGGGCTGGTCACCGAATACCAACTTCGCCCGCATCTACCGCGACGTCTACGTCGTCAGACGGGTCGAGCTCACCGCCGCCGTGCGGGCCCGTGCCGCCTGGGTATTCGCCGCCCCGGACGCAGTCCTCACCGGGTTTTCGGCGGCGGCCGTGCACGGCGCCAAGTGGATCGACGCGTCCGCGCCCGCCGAGGTGATCAGGTCGGGCCATCACCGGCCGGCCCCGAATCTGTTCGTGCACGACTACCGCCTCGAACCCGGTGAGAGCACCGTCGTCGAGGGAATGCGGGTCGCGACGCTGCTGCTCAACGACCGCCCGGCCGCGCTGGTCCGACGGGTTCGCGAGAAACTCCTCGCCGCCGGGGCCCCGGTATGACGCCGAACGGGCGGTTACCGGGGAGGCCTCTCGGCCGTTGTCCCGGTAACCGCCCGGCCGAACGCGACGCCCCAGGCCGCCTTCTCCGGCGCCTGGGCGCGGATCAGCTGGTCGGCGGCGTCGAAGTCCAGCAGGAAGCTGAACGCGGCGAGGCCGATGCAGACGAGGCTGAAGATGATCGCCACGGCGCCACCGTCGCGGAGGCCGAGGCCGCCCGGGGTG
This sequence comes from Rhodococcus sp. P4_C10, assembly GCF_056402135.1. Classification (NCBI taxonomy): domain Bacteria; kingdom Bacillati; phylum Actinomycetota; class Actinomycetes; order Mycobacteriales; family Nocardiaceae; genus Rhodococcus; species Rhodococcus sp. P4_C10. The sequence goes on from NZ_JBFUHZ010000028.1 coordinate 70,998, forward strand.
AAGAAGCTGGCGACGATGTTGCCGAGCGCCAGGACCAGCACGCCGATCATGCCGCCGATGAGCATCCGGGTGAACCGCGGCGTGACGCGGATGGCGCCGGTCTTGTAGACCACCAGCATGCCGAAGAACACGCCGAAGGTGCCGAGCACGGCCTGCGCGATGAGCGTGCCGCCGCCCGCACCCTGGAACGTGATGTCGGTGAACATGAACGAGAGCGCACCGAGGAAGAAGCCCTCCGCGACCGCGTAGGCGAGGACGATCGCCGGGTTGTCCATCTTCCGGCCGAAGGTGGCCACCAGGACCAGCACCAGGCCGATCAGGCCGCCGCCGACCACGAACGGCGTCGCGAGGTTCACGTCGTTGTTGACCAGGAAGTACGAGATGATCGCCGAGATGGACAGCACACCGAGCGTGATGCCGGTCTTGGTGACCACGTCGTCGATGGTCATGGCCCGCTGCGCCGGACCGGTGGTGTAGGGCTCGGCCTGGGTGTACTGCGGCTGGCCGAACTGCTGGCTCATCTGCCCGGCGCCCGCCGTGGCAGAACCGAACGAGGCGTATCCGCCGCCCTCCTGTTTGGGGAGGTTGCGGAACACCGGGTTGCTGGAGGTGCGCACCGTGCGTGTCCCTTCTTCTTCTGGCTCGCTGTGAGCCGGGTCGGGCCGCTGTGGCCCGACCGCTCCGGGAAAATCCCGTTTGGGTGGATCTGTTGCTGGTAAAACGACTGGCCCCGCCGGTTGGTTCCCGCGCTTCCCGCGCGTGGGTCGGCGGCGAATTTCCTCGGACGGACAATTCGGACTCTACCGTCCGCACCGTCAGCGCGTGTGGTCCGCTACGCGTCGCGGACCGAGCGGGTGACGGTGAACTTGGCGTTCCGCGCCACCTGCTCGGTCGACCCGACGAACGAGCGCAGCGGTCCCCGGTAGCCCAGGTGCGAGTTGTAGACGGTCCACAGTTCCCCGCCCGGGCGCAGCACCCGGCCCGCGGCCCGGAACATCGCGAGGGCCCCGCCGGTGTGCACGGCGGCGCCGACGTGGAAGGGCGGGTTGCACACCACCAGGTCCACCGAGGCGTCCCCGAGGGTGGACATGGCGTCGTCGCGCAGGGCGGTCACCCGGTCCTCGACGCCGTTCGCGCGGGCCGTGGCGGCCGCCGAGGCGACGGCGGCGGCGGACTGGTCGGTGGCGATCACCGCCAGCTCCGGTCGCGCCGTCGCCAGGGAGACGGCGAGAATCCCGGTCCCACAGCCGAGGTCGACCGCGGTGGCGGCGTCGGGACTCATCCGCGGCAGCTGGTCGAGCAGGAACCGGGTGCCGATGTCTAGTTTGGTGCCGGCGAAGGCGGCGCCGTGCGCGACCACCTCGAGGCCGAGCTCGTCGAGCCGTTCGCGCCGCGGGTAGCCGGGGGTCGACGCCGCCGGGAGGGCGCCGCGGGCCACGAGCACCCGCGCCTTCTGCCGGCCGAGGGTGGCGTGGACGTCCGCGAAGCTGCGCGCGAGCACCTCGTTCATCGCGACCGACAGGTGCTTGACGCGACCGCCGCCGTAGACCACCACGTCCGGGTCGGCATGGCGGGCAACGGTTTCCGCGATCTCCTCGAGCTCGGCGAGACTGCGGGGCAGCTGCAGCAGCACCACCTTCGCACCGGCGAGCAGCTCCGCGTCGAGCCCGCAGGACCGGTAGCCGCCGACCAGCCCGGCGCGCTCCGCGTTCGCCGCGAGCGCCTGCTCCCCGGTCAGCGGGTCCTGGTGTACGCGCGGCGAGCGCACCCCGAAGCCGGCGACCGCGCCGAGGGTCAGCGCGCCGTACCGGTCGCCGATCACCGCGACCGTCCCCGGCTCCGCCGCGAGCAGTGCGTCGCCCGCCTCGTCGAGGATCAGGCGGTCCGCACCGTCCACGGCGAACAGGTTCGGCGCCTCGACGTCGGGGAACCTACGCAGCTGGGACAGGAGATCTTCGGGGACCGGCACGCGTACCAGTGTTTCAGGTGGCCGGCCGGGCCTACTCGGACACCCAGGTCGCGGCCGCGTCGACGGCGGCGCGGGTGGTGCGGAAGTTGTTCGCCGGGTGGTCGAGGTCTGGATAGCCGAACGAGATCGCGCACACCACGAGCCGGTCGTCGGGCAGCGCGAAGAACTCCCGCAGGTACTTCGAACTGCCGGCGAGGGCGGCCTGCGGGATGGTCGCGACGCCGAGGCTCTGCGCGGCCAGCAGGAAGGTGTTGACGTAGAGGCCGCAGTCGACGGCGCCGTAGGTGCCCAGCGCCTCGTCGGTGGTGATCACCGCGACGTGCGGGGCGCCGAACAGCTCGAAGTTCTTCATCGTCTGCTCGGCCGACGCGGCCCGGTCGCCCGCGACGCCGACGCTCGAGTACAGCGCCATCGCGCACTCGCGTCGGCGTTCCTGGTAGACGCCGCGGTACTCGCGGGGGAAGGCCAGGTCCGGCTCCTGCGGCGCGGACCGCACGTACGCGGCCAGTCCGTCACGGAAGCGCTCGGTGGCCGCGCCCTCGGTGACGGCGACCTGCCACGGCTGGGTGTTGCACCAGGACGGAGTGCGCTGGGCGAGCGCGAGGATCTGCTCGATGACCTCGTGCGGCACGGGCTCCGACGTGAAGGATCGGCAGCTGTAACGGTCGGCGAGGAGCGTCGACAGCGCCTGCTCCTGGTTGGACACGATCGTCTCGGTCACGCGGCAACTCCTCGGGTGGTCGGGACCGGCTCGTCGCCAATCCTCATCGCACCCTATGGAATTGATTCCAGTCTGACCAGGGGTCAGGCGTTGCGGCCGAGCCAGGTGACGGAGACGCCGCGGTCACGCAGCCACTTCCCCGGGTCCACCTTGTTGCCGCTCTGGTCCCACACCTCGAAGTGCAGGTGAGGCCCGGTCGACTGACCGCGGTTGCCCACGGTCGCGATCTGGTCGCCGGCACTGACCCGCTGGCCCTCGTAGACCTGGTAGTCGTTGACGTGGCCGTACACGGTGATGGTGCCGTCGTCTGCCTGCACCCGCACCCACAGCCCGAAGCCGGAGGCGGCGCCGGCGGAAATGACGGTTCCGTCGGTGGCCGCGAGCACCGGGGTGCCGATCGGCGCGGCGATGTCGAGCCCGCCGTGGTGGGCTCCCCAGCGGGAGCCGAAGTCGGAGGTCAGGGTCCCGGAGACCGGCTGCACGGTGCGCGCCTTCAGCGGGGCGGCGGTCTCGAGCTGGTCGTTGGCCCACTGCTGAGCGGCCGCGACGCCCCCACCGAGGTCCGGCAGGGCGATCGGGGAACCCATGTCGATGCTCTCGGGCAGCTCGATACCGGGCAGCTCGACGCCCTCGGGCAGCTCGATGTGGGTCGGGAGGGCGACACCGGCGGGCAGCACGCCCGCGGGCAGCGTCGGGAGGGCGATGACGGGGGCGGCCGACGCGGTGGCCGCGCCCAACTGCGCGCCGCCGGCGAGGACGGCGCCGGTGGCGGCGGCCACGGTCGCGGCCTTCACACCCGCACCGTTACGCGGTGCGGCGACGCGGTGGCGTCCGCGGATGGGGCCGGCGTCGATCGTGAACACGTTGGATCGACTGCCTGACCTGCGGTGATCGCCCACGGTAAGTACCTCGTCACATCGGGTTGGGGGCGACCTCGGTTGTGGCCTGTGCCCTTGTCCGCGATCGAAGATAACAAAACGATATCGGCCGCGTCCACCGTAACCGAATCTTGATGTTGTAACGCGTTCTCGCCATGACGGGGAGCGCGTCTGCTATGCACGCGGCCACGAAGAGGGCCGTTGCCGTGCCCCGCACGAGCTCCACTGCGGATCAGACATGGAACACGACAACGGCCGCCCAGCAGGGAACCTGCTGAGCGGCCGCTCGTCTCGCACCTGGCTCTACGACCAGGTCACCGCGACACCACGGTGCGCCAACCACGCATTGGGGTCGACCTGGTTGCCGTTCGGGTCCCACACCTCGAAGTGCAGGTGCGGCCCGGTCGACTGACCGCGGTTGCCGACGGTCGCGATCTGCTGGCCCGCGACGACCCGCTGGCCGACGTTCACGAGGTACTCGTTGACATGGCCGTAGACGGTGATGGTGCCGTCGTCGTGACGCACGCGCACCCACAGCCCGAACCCGGAGGCCGTTCCGGCGTTGATGACCTCACCGTCGGCGGCTGCCAGCACCGGGGTGCCGATGCCGGCCGCGATGTCGACGCCGCCGTGATGCGAGCCCCAGCGTGCGCCGTACCCGGAGGAGAGCTTGCCCGAGACCGGCTGAACGGTGAGCGCCTTGGACGGCACGGCCGACGAGTTGGGCGGAAGGACCGCCTTGAGCTGGTCGTCGAACCACCGCTGCGCGGCGGCGGCGTCGGGCAGCGGGGCCGGCAGCGCGGCACCCGCAGGCAACGAAGGAAGGGCAACCGGCGCGGCGGACGCGGTGGCGATGCCGAACGGCACACCCCCGGCCAGGATGGCGCCGGTGACGGCGGCGATGGCGACGCCCTTGGCGCGGCCCAGTCCGCGGCGCTGCGGGTCGGACGAACGGGCGGCGAGCGAACTGGAGCGATGGAACGTGCTGCGGAGAGTTCCCACAGTTAACACCTCGTTCTTTGTCGGCTGGGCCCGGTCTCCGACAGGTGCGGACTCGGGCTTTCGTTGGCGACAAAGTTACGAACGGATCTCGATTCTGTCGATCGTGACCCACTTGTTATCAAAAATTGATCTTGTTTTACGCCGTCAACTGGTATAGGGCTTCCGCTGGTCAGTGCACGGTTCGTAGCGACACGCAAGAAAATCTGTGACCTCAGGCACAGTTCGACCAAATGGGCCGGTCGAACGGCTGGAACCGCGGCGCGATGCCGTGACGGCACGCCGATACGCGGGGCCGCGACGCCTCGGACTTGGTCGTTGACGAGCTCGAAGGTGCGGTCGAACGGCGATGCCCCGGGTCGGGCCGGAACCGACCTTCCGCCGTCTGCATGACCCGCCGCGACATGCGGACTACCGGCATGACCAGCGCATTGTGTGCACGCGCACGTGCGCTACTGCTCGCTCGGTTGGGGGCAGAGTGCGGGCACGGAGCCCCTCCCTCTGCGTTCGACTACTCCCGACACTCGGTACCCCCAGGCCGGATGCGGGCCTGAACGCACCGGCCCCGGCTGATACCCGGCCCCCGGCGGTTCTGACTCGTTGCGGCGCCGGGATGACCGGCAGTGGACCCCCGTGCAATCGACTGGCGAACCGACCACTCCGGGGCCGACCCTCGCCGAGCGTGAGCCGACGAAGCGCGGCGCGAAGGTCGCCGGCGGGCACGCCTTGGCGGTCGTGGCCCTCGTGGGGGGCGTGTCAGGGATGCTCGACCTGGCGGGTCCACCCCACGTCAGCCCTGGCTGATGCCGGATGGTTGCTGGTATTCCGGATGGTGAACCTTCGCCCGCACGAGTACTGCGACACCGATCCCGGCGGCCAGCAACAGCAGCAATTCGAGCACGTTGACGTTCACCGCTTCACCTCATCCTCGGATGGTCACGTGTGCCGCCACCGCTGATGACCTCGTTCTCGTCCCGATCGGACGCCGACCGGCGGTAGCGAATATCGATGTGAGAGATCGCGCAGGCCCACAAACCAGGCCGGATCCGCACTGCCATCGTCACCCACCATGACAGATGCCCGGACACCCCGGGCGAAAACTACCCAGCGGTTGTCCACAGCCGCGCCGTCGCGCTGCCTATACGATCGAGCAGTGCCCAGCCTGCCCTTGGCGATGGCCCGATTCAACTACCGGCTCGCACGCCTACCGCTCCAACTGATCGAGGTCGCCGCCGTTGCGTGGCTCCCCGAGGAGTCTGCACTGCGCCTGGGATACGAGAAGGTCCTCATCGACTGCGATCGTGCGGCGGCCTACCTGCTGGACGACAGGTCTGCCCACGACCGAGCGTGCGCGCTCCGCGAACAGACCGCCCCAGCTCGCACAACGCGCGCACGACAGCTACGCAGGATCGAGCAGCGCGAACAAGCCGTGGATGCGGCCGCGGCTGAATTGCTGCACGACCATCGTGAGAGGTTTCATCGCCGCCTCCGGGAACACATCAACCAGAGTCCGCACAGGTGATCGCACTTCAACTGTCCGCCCACCGGTCCCGCTGCGGCGCCGGCGCGGCGTCACGACGGCGCGTAGGTGACGGCGCCACACTCGCGGCAGCCGTGAGTGCGGTGCCCGCGGCGGATCGGCGCTTCCCGGTAGCGCGGCGACCACACCATCCGGCACGAGAGATTCTCGCTGCCTCCGCGCGCGACCAAGTGGTGCACGATCCTGCCGGAGAGCGTTGTTTCCTGCTGCGTCCGCGCAGTATCTGAAGAATCGCCCAGTTCCGTACGCGCGAGTAACGACTTGCAACACCTAGGGTGAGTTCGCGCCAGCATCCCTCGGTGACTGGCGTAGGCCCCGTCGACCACCCCCCTGTGTCGACGGGGCCGCCTGGTCCATTCCCGCCAGAACTCCGTCACTGGCGGGCGCACGCAGTCCGGAGGAGGAAGCGCATGAAGATTCCGGTGTGGATTGGCACACCCCTAGTGCTCGCGTTGGCGACCACTGACGCAGCCCTGGACCTCCAGGTTCGCGTCGTGGGCACGTTGACTCGTGCTGTGATGCGCCAGATGTTCATCGCCATTCCCAGTGAAGCGCCCTCCCCGAGCGGCGAAACAGACGAACTTCTCCAGTCGGCGTAGGAGGGTACATCCGAGGACCAACCTGGCCAGACCGCCCCTACGCGATCCGTGCATCGGCACCCAGTTCTCGATCCGCATGCCGCTCAACCAGCAGGGGCAAGTAGTCGCGGATCCGGCTGCCGACGAAATGCGCGTGGGCACGGGAGATCGCATCACTGACGTCCGCGAACGACTTCTCGGGGTACTTCTCGGCGAGGCGCCGAGTCGCCAGGTCGATCAGGTGCTGTTCCTCTTTTGGCAACATGACGAAGTCTTCCGCGCACTTGGTCGTCAACAGGTCTAGAAGGTCACGGCATCGGGTACATCAGCAACGTGAGGATGACCGCGACGGTCGCGGCGGCGAAGAGTATCCCGGGCCAGATTCGAGTTCGGAATCGCCGAAATGGGCGCGCATGAGGGCACCTCGCAGGCAAGTGGTGACAGTGAATTCGGCTCGTCCACGGTATCGCGGATGAGGTCGCCCCGAACAGCACTCGGTGCTACTCGGGCTCTCGATGCGGAGAACGCTCCGAACACGGCGGTGTGCAGACGACGGCCGCACAACGTCGGCAGGTGTGCGGCCGGTGTCCAAGCTTGGGATGGCAGGCACCGGCCTCCCAGCCGACGGGGCAGAGATCCGGCCGAGTGGATGCCCGTTCGCGCAGTGGCGCGGGGCCGGCTCGGTGTACGTGGCCATGCTCCGAGCGAACACCGATTCGTACGCTCGTTCGAGGATCGCAACCCTGGCCACTGTGGGTGACAGAGGGTTCCTCTGCATTCGTCAAGCGTGCAGATTGTTCGAACACCGCCTGACAACTTGGTCCGGGCCAGCGTCGGTTCCTGTGTGTGCTGTCAAGCGCCGGATGATTCGAACACCCGGCCGCTAGGACTTGCGGAGCAGTCGGTCGCCCCCCTCTGAGCCCTGTTGAATCCAGGCAAAAATCGGTTGACGACCAGCTTTCAACCGTCTGTAGTGTGCACTCATGAGCACATCTAAGGGACTCGTTCTCCGCCCGTGCAAGGGCGAGGCGGAGTGGCCGGCACTCGTACACATCTGGCGAAGCGCCGTTGAGGCAACCCACGACTTTCTTACCCCGGAGGATGTCGACTTCTACGAGTCACGGATGCTCAGCGACTATTTCCCGGCCGTCGAACTGACGGTCGCGGAGGCCGAGGAGACGCCGGTGGCATTCTCGGGGCTGGCGGGTAACTCACTCGAGATGCTGTTCGTCGACAGTACCTACCGCGGGCATGGTGTCGGTTCGGCGCTTCTGTCGCGCGCGATCGAGTGCCACCCCGATCTGCGCCTGGACGTCAACGAGCAGAACCCGCAGGCTGCCGGCTTCTACCAGCACTACGGTTTCGTCGTTCTGAGTCGATCGGCGACTGATGGAGACGGGCGCCCGTTCCCGATCCTTCACATGGGGCGGTCGGCGGTCGGGGCTGCTGACACCCCGATCGGACTCAGCTAGAGCGTGTCTCCTAACCCGCGAGCTGTTTGAGCCAGGTACACACACCAGTAGTCCGCCCGTGTGTGTGCGCATGGGCGTGCTACGCCGACAACGGCATCGCGAGGCGTTGCTCGAAGTCGTCACGCATTGTGCGCCATAACCGCTTGGCGACTTGCCGTTTGAGGCAGCGCATAGCCTCACGAGACGACTTGCCCTCGGCCATCTTGCGCTGATGGTAGGCGTATCCGGGGCTACTGGGGGTCCGGGCTTGGGTGACGGCGACGATATGGATGGCGGCGTTCAGGGAGCGGTCCCCGCTGCGGGAGAGCCGGTGACGCTGTTTATCGGCGCTGGCAACCTCAACGGGCGCGGTGCCGGTGTAGCTGGCAAAGGCGGCCTCGTTCGCGAATCGGCTGGGGTTGCCGGTGCGGGCAAGGATCCGGGCTGCGGTCACGGTGCCGACACCGGGGATCTTCGCGAGCTGAGTGCCGGAAGCGGCAAGTTCCGTTTTGATGCGGGTGGTGAGGTCATCGATCTGAAACCGGATCCGTCGCAGGTCACCGACGATCTCGAGTGCGATGTTCTTACGCATCGCGTCCGCCGCAGTCTCGGGCAGCAACCGTTTGAGCTGTGTGGCGGCATCCTCGGTGGCGAAGTCGCGCTCGATCCCACCCGGCAAGAGCTCGCGCAGGACGGCGTGGAGCTGGTTGACCAGCCGGCCGTTCTGTTTGACCAGGTCGGTGCGGCGTTCGTCGAGGATCCGCAGCACATCGGTGTGTCCCTCCGGGGCGACCGGCCGGAAGTCGCCCTGGCTGAACGCGACACACGCGGCTGCGGCCGCGTCGATGCGGTCGTTCTTGCGGCGTCCGCCGCGAGAGAGCTCCCGCACCCGTGCCGTCGCGGTCGACGGCACGTCCACCACGGCCTCTCCCCGGCTGATGAGCCATTGGGTGAGGTGGTGCCCGAGTCCGGAGGCGTTCTCCACTGCCCAGATACGGTCTGGCCACTGTTTCGACCAGGTCATGAGCTGGGCGTAGTCGTCGAACGACGCGTTGATCCGGATTGAGCCGAGATCGGTGTTCGTTGTTGAGTCGACCGCGGTCGCGGTGTGGGTGGACTTGTGCGGGTCGATTCCGATCACGATCACCGATGCGTACCTCCGTGCCGAGTGGATGGGGGTATCTGCGGCCGGCATTCCGACTTCCGGTCACCGGGTTCGGTGACGTTCCTGTGTTGAGCCAGGCTGCGGACGGAGACCGTGGTGAGGCAGAACCCTCTTTGAGCCAACCCTCCGGCCGGTCGAGTGGCAGGAAGCCCACGAGCCAGTCACCACGGTCTCCTACGGCACGTTACGAACCCGCCGGTTCGAACACGAGCCGCCCCGCCATACAAGTCAGAAGCCTTGGCCCGCACCATCCGCTCCCTGACGTCACAAGACGTCTGTTCCGGCGTGCTCTGATTGATGTATGTGGTGGTTCGTCTTGTCTGTGGCCGGTGGCCTGCTATTGCTGTGGGTGGCGCTGCTGGTTGCCTTGTGGTTGACCAAACCAGACGAGATCAGCGTCAAGGACGCGCTGCGATTGCTGCCGGATATCGTCCGTCTGATCAAGAGGCTGACCTCGGACCCAGCGGTGCCGCGCGGCGTACGTGTACTTCTAGGGCTTCTACTGGCTTATCTGGCGATGCCGATCGACCTTGTACCCGATTTCATACCCATCATTGGGTACGCGGATGACGCCATGATCGTCGCGATTGCCCTCCGCTCGGTCACGCGCAGGGCCGGGCCAGTCGCGCTCGAAAAGCACTGGCCCGGAACGCCGGAGGGACTCGCCGCGATCCGCCGCCTTTCCGGGATCTCAGCGGGCGGCCTGTCGTCACGCGACAGGAGCTTCCACCTGAATCGGCGGAGAGATCGATCGATGGGGTGAATGCGTCACCCCGGTCCCACCGGCCAGGATCTCACAGACTCAGCTCACCGAGGAACGGGAGAAATCATGCTCGACTTGATGAAGCGGAACTACGACATCGTGGGCACCGCCGCGACCGGCGCGGTGCTGTGGACGCTGCACGCGCCCTGGCCGTTGTGGGCCGTATGGGGAGGCGTGATCGCGTTCATCACGCAGGACCGGTTCCGGGCAGCGCGGCATGCCTGACCATCCAGCCGTGTACCTCTCGCGCGCCGAGGTCGCCGAGCGGATCGGCGTACAGCCTGGCGCGCTCAGCCGGCACAAGCTGCCCGCTCCTGACGTCGTCGTCGGCCCAACGAAGTTCGGACGATGTTCGAACTTGACGTGACAGCCCGGGTGGTGCGGATCGGTATGGGAAGCACCAGTCAGCTCCCCACTCGGCAGTCGTAACGAATAGGTTCGCCCCTGTCTAGGTGGCAGATCGACTCTTCGGCAACTTCCAGTGAGGCCGAGGGAAATGGCAGGTGTAGCCATCCGGCTGGGGTCGTAGGCGATCTCGACAGCCTCAGCATGGCCCGGATGACCGCGATACGTGGGGCGATCGTTGCGTCCCCCGATGTAGCCAACTCGCGTCGACACCACACCTGGTTGCGTACGAATCAAGTCCTCCATGCCCCAGAAACATCCGTCTGCCAGTATCGCCCTGAAGAAAGTCTTGTCCGTCAACAACATTCCGCTTCGACTCTTCGAGCTAAGTCCCCTGAGCGGTGCTCACCGCATCTTCACGCAGCATCAACCGGCCGCATGGTGAGCCTTTCGAACTGGGACGTTTCGCATCGTGCGCCAGAGGCGTTTCGCACGCTGGCTCGCGCAGGCACAGGCGGCGGCCCGATGATAATCATGGATAACCGGTACGGCGATGCCCTGGTATGGATATGGGCATGATGAAGACGATTGCGGCCGCGGCGCTGCTCCTCGTGGGCTCGATCGGCGCAAAGTCCAAGAGACCACGCCTCACGGTCGCCGCCGTCCTGACCGTGGGGATTCTCGTCATCGGCGCCACGAAATACCGATGGCCCGTCCTGCGTTAGGCCGACCTCGGTCGAAGATGGTCGGGGGCACCGGCGATCCGCCTGCATGAATGCTCGTCACACTTGCGCAACATTGATGCACCTTCGCGGAGTCCCGATTGCGGTATTGCGGCGTGGATGGGGCACGCTTCAGCGGCGTTCACGCTCTCGACCTACGCCCATTTTCAGGACCCCGCGCTCCTCCAGGCCGCGAGTTCCGCGCCTGTTGTGACAATCCCTGACAACCTCGCACGATGACTTCCAGCTTCGGGCATGAAAACATGCCCTGACCAGTGCCCCCAGTCGGACTCGAACCGACACTTGGCGGATTTTAAGTCCGCTGCCTCTGCCAATTGGGCTATGGGGGCGAGGGTTCCCCGCCCGCAGGCGGGGAACCTGAAGAAAACCTCAGGCCGACGCGGCCAGGACCGACAACGCGATCCCGTCGAGGATGTCGTGCTCGCTGACGATCAGCTCGCCGATGCCCGCGCGGCGGGCGAGCTCCCGGCCGAGGACGTCGGCGACGATCGCACCGCCGCCGATGACGTCGACGCGGCCCGGGTGGATGGTGGCGATCGCGGCGCGCTGCTCGTGCGTCATGTGCAGCAGGCTGTGGTTGACCTCGTGCAGCCGCTCCAGCGACATCCGTGACAGGTGCACCCGCTCCGCGTCGTACTCCGGCAGGTCCAACGACACGGCGGCGAGGGTGGTCATGGTGCCCGCGACACCGACCCAGGTGCGCGCCTGCTCGACGGGCACCCGGTCGAACGCCTCACCGAGCTTCTCGGCCGCGAACGCTTGCGCCGCCTCGACCTGGTCGGCCGTCGGCGGGTCGTCGTGCAGGCAGCGTTCGGTGAGACGGACACAGCCGATGTCGGTGGAGTACGCGGCGTGCACCCCTCCCCCGTCACCGAGGACCAGCTCGGTGGAACCGCCTCCGAGGTCGACGACCACGAAAGGCCCTGCCGCCGGGTCGAGTTCACCGACCGCGCCGGCGAACGACAGCCGTGCCTCCTCGTCGCCGGAGATCACCTCGGCTTCGGCGCCGGAGATCACCGCGCCGAGCACCTCGCGGGTCATCGCGAAGAAGTCCTCGCGGTTCGAGGCGTCCCGGGTGGCCGACGTCGCGACCATCCGCACCGCGCCCGCCCCGGACTCCCGGATCATCCCGGCGTACTCCTCGAGGGCGACGCGGGTGCGCTCGATCGCCTCGGGCGCGAACTGCCCGGTGGCGTCGACGCCCTGGCCCAGCCGAACCACCCGCATCTCGCGGCGCACGTCGTGCAACCGGCCCGCGTCGTCGGAGTCGGCGATCAGCAGCCTGATCGAGTTGGTGCCGCAGTCGATGGCCGCGACGCGGGTCATTCGCCCTCCGCCGTCGGCGGCTCGTACCTGGGCCAGTCCGCCGGGATCGCGGTCCCGCGCAGCTTGCCCTCCGCCGCCAGCGCCACCGACTCGTCGCCGAGCGGGTTGACACCCGGGCCCTTCGCGAGCGAGTGCGCCATCAGCACGTGCAGGCACTTGACCCGGTCCGGCATGCCGCCACCGGTGAAATCTGTTCCGAGAGACTCGATCTCGTTGCGCTCGGCCAGGTAGGACTCGTACGCCCGCCGGTACGCCGCGGCCAGGTCCGCGTCCTTCCCGAGGCGCTCGGTCATCTCCCGCATCACCCCGGCGGACTCCTGCCGGCTCGCCTCCGCGGTGAGCCTCGGGTCCGTCAAGTAGTACAGCGTGGGGAACGGCGTGCCGTCGGGCAGCCGCGGCGCGGTCTTCACCACACCGGGGGCGCCGTCCGGGGCGCGGTACGCGATGGCGAGCACGCCACGCGGGTCGCGGCCCAACTGCGCCGCGACCGCGTCCAGATCCTCACGGGGAATCTCGGGGGTGGAATTGTTTTCGGTCGGCTCGGTCACCGGACTGGCCCTCCTTGTTGATCAGGCATGGTCATCGATCCCGCCGGGGCGGGCGCGGGGGCCGGGGGCGCGGGTGGCACCGGCCCAGCCGGGGTCGGCTCGGGCTCGGGCTGCGGCTCGGCGATCGGACGCCACAGGTTGGTGTACCAGGAGCCGCCGTCGTGCTTCGGCTTGTTCACCTTCTCCACCGGCGGCGCGACCGCACCCGGCAGCTGCACCTGGTACGGGGTCTCGCCCGGCATCACGTACTGCAGGCGGTCGCGGGCCTGCGCCTTGATGTGCGCCGGGTCGTCGTTCTGCTGCTTCTCTCGGGTGAGCCGGGCGACGTCGTCCTCCAGCTGGGCCCGCTCGGCGGCCACCTGGTCGGCGTCGGCCCGCTGGGTGAGGTAGGTGCGCAGCGGCATCGCCAGGGTCAGCGCGACCGCGCACACGACCACGGCCAACACCACGGCACGCGCGGTGGACAACCCCATGAAGGTCCGCTCCGGCGCGGAGCCGTCACCGTCGCGCCGCGAGCCGCGCCGGCGCGCCCCGGGCCCGCCGACCAGCTTCTCGGTGGGCGAGGCCGCACCGAGGTCGGGCGCCGCGTCGTCGGTGGCGC
>NZ_JBFUHZ010000029.1:0-58977 GCF_056402135.1 Rhodococcus sp. P4_C10
ACGCCCCGAGGAACCCGGCGAGGAAGTCCTTGATTGCGGGCTTCCCCACCACGGGTTCCATCGGAATGTTGTGGTAGACAGCATCTTCGGCGAAGTACTCGGCGAGCGTCTCGGGGTTCGAGTCCGCCCAGCGGGCGCAGAACTCGGTGACGACGGCGTCTGCATCCATGGATGCTCCTAGTGTGGGTGCGACTCGACGCGGATCGGACGCGGCCCCGGTCGGTCGCGTCGGCGCCGGGTCCTCACACTCTCACGCGGGCCCGGAAACCAGGCCCGGTTTCGGCGCCGCTGCGCCGGTCTGGAGGTCGGCTACCACCCGGGCCATCTGCGGGTCACGGTCCGGGTCCGCGGGCAGCGTCAGGGTGACCCCGTCCGCCAGCCCGGCCACCCGGCGGCGGACGGCCTCGGCCAGCTCCGGGTAGCGCGCGGTGGGCAGCATCGCGTCGAGCACGTCGTCGGTGACCACCTCCCGCAGCTCGGACCACGAGTCGCGCCGGACCATCCGGGCCAGCGGCTCACGCAGGTGTCCGAGACCGCACCGCACCAACTCCTGGTGGTAGGCCGGCGTCGAGTAGAGGAAGGCGAAGAGCCGGCGCTGGCGTTCCCGCTCGCGGTCCACCTCGGCTTCCGTCTCGCCGGTGATCACCTGCACGCCCGCGACGAGTTCGAGGTCGGCGAGGGTTCGGCCGGCGGACGCGGCACCGGCGCTCAGCGCGGGCCGGCAGTCGGACTCGAGGTACTGCGGGCTGGAGTTGGTGGGGTGGGTGATGAAGCCGTCGGCCAGTTCCCCTGCCACCGTGCACATCCGGCGCCCCACCCCGCCCAGGTAGACGGGCGGTGCCGGGGTCTGCGCGTCGGGTCCCGGGTTGAAGTACGGCTGCATCCGCCGGAAGCGGTAGTGCTCGCCGTCGAAGACCGTCAGCTCACCGGTCCGGAAGGTCTCGAACGCCGCGTGCACCACCCGCACGTACTCGGCCATCCGCGCGGCGGGCGCCGACCACGGCATCGCGTACCGCTCCTCGATGTTCTGCCGTACCTGGCAGCCGAGCCCCAGCTGGAAGCGGCCGCCGGAGAGCCGCGAGAGGTCCCACGCGGTGTACGCGGTCAGCAGCGGGCTGCGGACGAAGGCCAGCGCGACGGAGGTGCGGACCACGATCCGCTCGGTCGCCTGCAGGGCCTGCAGGGCCAGCATGAACGGGTCGTGCACGGTCTCGGAGACGTGCAACCCGTCGTAGCCCGCCGCCTCCGCGCGCCGCGCGTAGGCGCCGATGTCCGCCAGTCCGAGCCTCGGGTCCGTGCCCGTGTACACCTTCACCGGACAGTTGTACCCGAGGCCGACCCGGACCCGAGGCGCCGCGGTCAGCGCAGCGGTTCGATGATCGCGGTGATCGCCGCGATCGCCGCGCCCGAGATCGCGAAGTGCTCGGTGATCGACACCGTGAGCGTGCCCTCGCCGGAGCGCATGTCGAGCAGGAAGCGGGCCACCACCTGGGAGCCCCACTCGTTCAGCTGGAGGTCCCGGATCCCGGTGATCGGCTCGTACTGGTGACCGTGCTCGAGCTCGTACCGGATCTCCGCACCGCTGCTGCCGGTGCGCTGGCCGTTCTCCACCCGGAGGCAGTTCTCCGCCAACCGCACCTTCGAGGCGTCGTGGGTGACGAGCGAGTCCAGGTACTCGCGGACCAGCGCCACCGACTGGCTGCCCGCCGCCGCGGTGAGCGTCGCGATCTCGCCCAGCAGCGTGCCCGCCACCTCCGGCCGGCAGATCAGCAGGTCCGGCAGGTACGGACGGGTCTCGTTGTAGCGCAGCGCACTACCGTCCACCCGGGAACAGTGCAGCCCGGCCGCCTGGGCCACGCCGACCGGTGCGGCGGAGTCCCACTCCCACTGCCCACCGGCGTGCACGTACGCGTCCGCCTCTCCGCGCAGCACCGCCATCGCCTTCGCACCCGCCGAGCCCATCGGGACCAGCTCGGCATCGACGCGGTGGGCCAGCTCCGTGACGAACGCGGGTGGGCGACTGCCGCTCACCAGGATTCGGAGCGGTCCGGGCGCGCGCTCGGCGAAGCCGACCGCACCGGAGGTGTACACCGCACCCAGGGCGGGCTGCGCCACCGCCGCCTCGGTGATCCCGCGGCCACGCTCCCACAGCGCCACGTGCACGGCCCAGTCGTCGCGGCCCGGCAGCCCGTACTCCTTGGAGCCGTCGAGGGGGTCGATGATCCACACGCGGTTCCGGTCTAGTCGCGCGAGGTCGTCGGCCGACTCCTCGGAGAGCACGGCGTCGGCGGGACGCCCCTCCGCGAGGAGGTCGAGGAGCAAGGTGTTGGCCTCCTTGTCCCCGCGCCTCCCCAGCTCCCGCGCCTGGGCCGGGTCGAGCGGGGTGGCACCGAGCTCCCCGGCACGGATCTCGGTCAACAGCTCACCCGCACGGGCGGCCAGGTCGGCGGCAAATTCGGCGTCGGCGTTCATACAGACAGATATTCCACGATCCGCACGGCCTGCGCAGCCGGATCGCCGTCCTCGGGGGTCAGCACCAGTTCGGCGTGCTCGGGCCGCTCGTACGGGTCGTCGACTCCGGTGAACCCGGTGATCTCCCCCGCCCTCGCCTTGGCGTACATGCCCTTCGGGTCCCGGGCCTCGCACTGCTCGATCGGGGTGTCGACGAAGACCTCGACGAACGGGATCCCGGCCGCCTCGTGCTGGGCCCGCACCCGGTCCCGGTCCTCCCGGTAGGGACTGATCAGCGAGGCCACCGCGATCACCCCGGAGTCCGCGAGCAGCTGCGCCACCTCCCCCACCCGGCGGACGTTCTCGGCCCGGTCGTCGGCGCTGAATCCGAGGTCCGAGTTGAGTCCGTGCCGCAGGTTGTCTCCGTCGAGCCGGTAGGCCGGCACCCCGGCCGCGACCAGCCGTCGTTCGAGTTCCACGGCGACGGTGGACTTTCCGGACGCCGACAGTCCGGTCAACCAGACCGTGGCGCCGCGGGTGGCCCGCTCCTCTCGCGAGACCGCGGCGGAGTGCCACACCACCTTCGACTCCTTGAGCGTCGGCCCGGTGATCATCCCGGCCGCGACGGTGGCGCCGGTGGCCTCGTCTACCAGGACGAAGCTGCCGGTGACCCGGTTGCGCCGGTACGGGTCGAACAGCAACGGCTGCTGGGTCTTGAGCTGCACGCGGCCGATCTCGTTGAGCTGCAGGCGTTCCGCGGACTCGTCGCGGTGCAGGGTGTTGACGTCGAGCCGGTAGTCGAGGCTCACCACCTGCGCCTTGGTGGCCCGGGTGGTGTGCAGCAGCGAGTACCGCGCGTTCTCGCTCAGTGCCGACTGCTCGGTGAGCCAGCAGACCATCGCGTCGACCTCCTGGCCGACGAGGGGGCGGTTGTTCGGCCGGCACAGCATGTCGCCGCGGCCGATGTCGATGTCGTCGGCGAGCTGGACGCAGACGGCCGACGGCGCGAATGCCTCCTCGACCGGCACCCCGCCCGGCCCGTAGACGGCCGCGACGGTGGAGGTGAAGCCGGACGGCAGCACCACCACCTCGTCGCCCGCCTTGAACACGCCGCTGGCGACGGTGCCCGCGTAGCCGCGGAAGTCGCGGCGGGCGGCGTCGGTCTGCTGCTGCGGGCGGATGACGTACTGGACCGGGAGCCGCGCGTCGATCAGGTTGCGGTCCGAGGCGATGTGCACCTCCTCGAGGTGGTGCAGCAGCGACGAGCCCTCGTACCAGGGCATGTTCTCGGTGCGGGTGACGATGTTGTCGCCCTTGAGCGCGGAGACCGGGACGAAGGTCAGGTCGTGGATGTCCAGCTTGATCGCGAACTGCCGGAACTCCTCCTTGATCTCCTCGAAGCGTTCCTGCGACCAGTCGACCAGGTCCATCTTGTTCACGCACAGCACCAGGTGCGGGATGCCGAGCAGGGTGGAGAGGAACGCGTGCCGCCGGGTCTGCTCCAGCACGCCCTTGCGCGCGTCGACCAGGATCAGCGCGAGATCCGCGGTGGACGCGCCGGTCACCATGTTGCGGGTGTACTGCTCGTGTCCGGGGGTGTCGGCGACGATGAACTTGCGGCGCGGCGTGGCGAAGTAGCGGTGTGCGACGTCGATGGTGATGCCCTGCTCGCGTTCGGCGCGGAGGCCGTCGGTGAGCAGCGCCAGGTCGGCGTACTCGTCGCCGCGGGCGCGGCTGGTGCGCTCGACGGCCTCGAGCTGGTCCTCGAAGATCGACTTGGAGTCGTAGAGCAGCCGACCGATCAGCGTGGACTTGCCGTCGTCGACACTGCCCGCGGTGGCCACCCG
The DNA here is from genome assembly GCF_056402135.1 of Rhodococcus sp. P4_C10. Taxonomy (NCBI): domain Bacteria; kingdom Bacillati; phylum Actinomycetota; class Actinomycetes; order Mycobacteriales; family Nocardiaceae; genus Rhodococcus; species Rhodococcus sp. P4_C10. The sequence goes on from NZ_JBFUHZ010000029.1 coordinate 4,299, forward strand.
GAGCAGCTGGAGTTGATGCTGGGACTGGGCCATCAGAAGTACCCCTCCTTCTTGCGGTCTTCCATCCCGGCCTCCGAGATGCGGTCGTCGGCGCGGGTGGCGCCGCGCTCGGTGATCCGGCTGGCGGCCACCTCGGTGACCACCTCGGCCGCGGTGGCCGCCGAGGACTCGACGCAGCCGGTGCAGGTGGCGTCGCCCACGGTGCGGAAGCGGACCAGCTCGTCGCGGGCCTCCTCACCGGGCAGCAACGTCAGGAAACGGGTCTGTGCCAACAGCATTCCGTCGCGCTCGACCACCGGCCGGCGGTGCGCGTAGTAGATCGACGGCAGCGCGATGTCCTCCTCGAGGATGTACTGCCAGATGTCGAGTTCGGTCCAGTTGGAGATCGGGAACACCCGGATGTGCTCGCCCTTGCGGTGCCTGCCGTTGTAGAGGTTCCACAGCTCGGGACGCTGCGCGCGCGGGTCCCACTGCCCGAACTCGTCACGGAAGCTGAACACCCGCTCCTTGGCCCGCGCCTTCTCCTCGTCCCGGCGGGCGCCGCCGAAGACCGCGTCGTACCCGTTCTCCCGGATCCCCCGCAGCAGGGTGTGGGTCTGCAGCCGGTTGCGGCTGGCCCGCGGACCGGTCTCCTCGACCACGCCGCCGGAGTCGATGTCGTCCTGCACCCCAGCGACCACCAGTCGCAGCCCGAGCCGCTCGACCGTCTCGTCCCGGAACTCGATCACCTCGTCGAAGTTGTGCCCGGTGTCGACGTGCATCACCGGGAACGGCAGCGGCGCCGGCCAGAAGGCCTTGGCCGCGAGGTGCAGCATCACCACGGAGTCCTTGCCACCGGAGAACAGGAGCGCGGGCCGCTCGAAGGTGGCGGCGACCTCACGGAAGATGTGCACCGACTCCGCCTCGAGTGCACCCAGGTGGGACAACTCGTATCTCGGCGGGGACGAACTGCGTGGCGGGGACTGTGCGGTCATCGTGGCTCCAGTTCAGGCTCACAGGGTCGGAGATCGGTACATTTCTGTACCGCATCGGTACCAAATTGCGATCTGTGCCCGACCTTAGAACGTGTTGCAGAACCGGTCAATGCCCCGACGGCACCGCCCCGGCACACCCACGCCCTCAGCGCACCGGAGCCCGGCCCCCCACCTCGGCGGTCACCGCGTTCGCCGCCGCCACGAGCGCCCGGCCCCGGCGCGCAATCTCGGCGCCACTGATCGATCCGCCCACATCGAGGGTCATCACCAACGTCTGCCGTCCGTCCGCGTCGTAGCTCGGGGCGGCGATCAGGCTGACCGGGTACTCGACGTCCGCGGACGTTTCGCGACCGAGATAGACCCGTTCGCCGAGACTCGAGACCATCTCGCCCACCAGTTCGCGCAGCTCGGCCGGCAGGTCTCGACCGGCGACCCCGGCCATCAGGGAGAACAGCCGTCGCCCCGTCGGCGTGAGGCGCTCGACGAGGTAGCCCGTCTCCCGGCAGTCGTCGACGACGCTCCGCAGCAGGTCGCGATCGAGCACGACGGGGAATGCCGGTTCGCGCCCGAGCCACCGCGTGAAGTCCTCGTCGTGGCTCCACAGGACGTACATCAGCCCGACCGGCGGCGCGAAGGGGTACACCTGCCCGACCTTGGCGACGGTTCGTCCGGCCTCGACACCGGACGGAGCCGCGACCTCGAGAATCATGACCTGGTCCCCCACCACCGCGGACGCCGTGCAGATCGCGCCGAACTCCTCGGCCAGCGCGTCCAGGTACGGCCGGACGATGGGCCCGACCGCGAATCCCCGCTGCGCGGCCCGGCCGGCGACTATCAGCGCCGGCCCGAGGCCGTACTTCGCCTCCGGATCCCGGGTGAGGTACCCGCCGCCGACCAGGGCGGTGAGGATGCCCAGACAGGTCGGCTTGCTCATCTCCAACGCCCGGGCGAGCTCGGAGAGGCCGAACCGTCGCTCGGGCCGGGCGACGAGGTGATCGAGCACCTGAATCACCCGATCGGTCGGGGGCGAACGGCGCCCGGTGACGGCATCCGGCTCGACAGCCATTGACCACTCCTTAGAACACGTTCTATGGTCGGGGCAACAAATTCCCTACCACTTGGGTACATATTTGTACCACCTGAACGCGAGGAGCGGGAGTGCTGACAGATCCACTGGCCGAGGCGATCGCCGAGGCCGAGAAGCTGGTCGAGGCCGCGCCGCACATCCGGTCCGAACAGGACCTGCTCGAGGGCTACCAGTACCTCGCGGGCGGCATCCTGGCCACCGTGCACGCGGCCTGGGCCACCGAGAAGACGCATCCGGGCTTCATCCAGGGCACCGGCCCGTACACGAAGATGGGCCTGGACAACCCCGACACCCTGTACTTCGGCACCCGCGTCAACGACGACGCCGAGTACGTCGTCACCGGCACCCGGGGCACCACCTGCGACCTCAGTTTCCAGGTGCTCAGCGGCAACTACACCGATTCCAACGTGCCCGGCAGCGCATCGGCGTTCGACGACCGGGACATCGACATCGACGCCGACGGCAACTTCGAGGTCCGATTCGGGCCCGCGGGCGGGGCATGGGCCGAGAAGAACGCCGGGCGCCGCAACTACTTCACGCTCGCGCCGGGCGCGTCACAGCTGGTGGTGCGCGAGGTCTACAGCGACTGGTCCCAGCGCCGGGGCACCGTCCGCGTCGAGCGCGTGGACCGCAGGGGCGTCCCGTTCGATCCGCTGACGCCCGAGGAGACGGCGAAGCGCTTCGCCCGGGCCGGCAAGGCCCTGGTCAGCCGGGTCAAGACGTGGCTGCAGTTCCCGGAGTGGTTCTACCTCAAGCTGCCGGTGAACACGATGACCGAGCCGCGGCTGACACCGGGCGGCCTGGCCACCCAGTTCTCCTCGGTCGGGCACTACGAACTCGCCGACGACCAGGCGATGATCATCACCGTCCCGAAGTCCGACGCGCCGTACCAGGGTTTCCAGCTCGGGAGCATGTGGTACATCTCGCTGGACTACACCGGACACCAGACCTCGCTGAACAACACCCAGGCCCAGGCCGACCCGGACGGCATGATCCGCATGGTGATCTCGGAGCGGAACCCGGGCGTCACCAACTGGATCGAGACCGTCGGCCACCCGCGGGGCATCCTGCAGTTCCGCTGGCAGCGCACCTCGCGGGAGTTCACCCCGGCCGACGGCCCGACCGTCGAGGTGGTCGGCATCGACCAGGTCGCCGCGAAACTGCCCTTCCACGAACAGAACAAGATCACGCCGGAGGACTGGACCGCCCGCATCGCGGAGCGCCAGGCCGCCGTCGCCAACCGCATGCTCGGATAGGACTCACCGTGACAAACCTGTTGCAGGACAAGATCGTCGTCATCTCCGGCGTCGGCCCCGCGCTGGGCCGCTCGCTGGCGCTGCGGTTCGCCGCCGCCGGCGCGGACCTGGTGCTGGCCGCACGGACGCAGGCCCGGCTCGACGAGGTGGCCAAGGAGGTCACCGACCTGGGCCGGCGCGCCGTGACCGTGGCCACCGACATCACCGACCACGACTCGGCGGAGCACCTGGTCGCCGCCAGCGTCGAGGCGTACGGCCGGGTGGACACCCTGGTCAACAACGCCTTCTCCGTCCCCTCGATGAAGCCGTTGGCGCGCACCGACTTCCAGAGCATCCGCGACGCCGTCGAGCTGACGGTGCTGGGCGCGCTGCGGCTGACGCAGCTGTTCACCCCGGCCCTCGAGGAGTCCAAGGGGTCGGTGGTGAACATCAACTCGATGGTGCTGCGGCACTCGCAGGAGCGCTACGGCAGCTACAAGATGGCCAAGGCGGCCCTGCTGGCGATGTCGCAGTCGCTCGCGACCGAACTGGGCCCCAAGGGAATCCGGGTCAACTCGGTGGCGCCGGGCTACATCTGGGGCGACACCCTCAAGGGCTACTTCGCGCACCAGGCCGAGAAGTACGGCATGACGGTCGAGCAGATCTACCAGGCCACCGCCGCGAACACCGACCTCAAGCGACTGCCCGAGACCGAGGAGGTCGCGGACGCGGTGCTCTTCCTCGCCTCCCCGATGGCCAGCGCCGTCACCGGGCAGTGCCTCGACGTCAACTGCGGCGAGTTCCACCACTAGAAGGTCGAGACAGATGACTGAACGCACCAGTGCCGAGCGGACGACCGTCGGCACCGTCGAGGACCTGCACGCCTCGGCCACCAAGATGACCGGGCTGACCGACTTCGGAGTCGACGACTACACCGAGGCGCTCGGCGTCCTGCTCGACTCCTACGCCCGGGACGAGGACCTGACCCCGTTCGGCAGCAAGATCTCCCGGGTGTTCCTGCGCGGCGCGCTGGTGGCCCGGCTGCTGTCCGAGGCCGCGTGGAAGCAGCATCCCGAACACGCGGACGTCGCGATCGAGCGGCCGATCTTCGTCACCGGCCTGCCCCGCACGGGCACCACCGCCCTGCACCGGCTGCTCACCGTCGACCCGGCCCACCAGGGCCTGGAGATGTGGCTGACCGAGATGCCGCAGCCGCGGCCGCCGCGCGAGAGCTGGGGGTCGAACCCGGTCTTCCAGGGCATCGAGGCCCAGTTCAGCAAGCACCACGTCGAGCACCCCGAGTTCATGGGAGTGCACTACATGTCGGCCGCCGAGGTCGAGGAGTGCTGGCAGCTGCTGCGGCAGACCTTCAAGTCGGTCTCCTACGAGTGCCTGGCCAACCTGCCCACGTACTCGAAGTGGCTCGAGGGCCAGGACTGGACCAACGCCTACGAGCGGCACAAGAAGAACCTGCAGCTGATCGGGCTGCCCGATCGCGACCGCCGGTGGGTGCTCAAGAACCCGAGCCACCTGTTCGCGCTCGACGAACTGCTCGCGGTGTATCCCGACGCGCTGATCGTGCAGACCCACCGCGCGCCGAGCACCATCATCCCGTCGGTGTGCAGCCTCGCCGAGCAGGCCACCGACGGCTGGTCCAACAAGTTCAAGGGCGAGGTGATCGGCCGCAGTCAGCTCGAGCTGTGGGCGCGCGGTCTCGAGCAGTTCACCGAGGCGCGGGCCCGGCACAACCCGGCGCAGTTCATCGACGTCGACTACCACGACTTCGTCGCGGACCCGCTCGGCACCGTGGAGGGCATCTACACCACGTTCGGCCTGCCGCTGACCGCCGCCGCGCAGGGGGCGATGGAGGCGATGCACGAGGAGAGCCACAGCGGGCCGCGCCGTCCCTCGCACAAGTACACCCTCGAGGAGTTCGGGCTCACCGCCGCCGAGGTGGAGGAACGTTTCGGCGCCTGAGACCGCTCGGGGAGCAGATCCGGCCGGCCTGGCGGGATCTGCTCCCCGGTCCGTCCGGACGAAAAACAGGTATGCACCCGGGTAGGTCGGCCGTCGCCGGCAGGGGCGCGCGCTGACACAGTGTGATTCACATCACCAGCCACGACCCGCCGAGGTTCCCATGCACCAAGACCAGCAGGTTTCCCCGCCCAGCACGCCGGACGCCCCCGCGTCGGACGGACTGTTCATCAAGCGCTGCGCGAACTGCGCCACGCTGCTCGCGCCGCTGACCGAGACGTGCACCTCCTGCCGGGGCACCGAGCTCGGAGCGGTACTCAGCTCCGGCGCCGGAGCGATCGTGTCGTGGCAGCCGGCGGCTCCCGCGCCGCACTCGGGCCCGACCCCCGGCGCGGTCGCCATCGTCAAACTCGACGACGGCCCGAGGATCTACACCTGGATCGAAGGCGAGGTCCCGACCCCGCCCGACCTTCCCGTTCGGGTCCGGTTCCGGCCGACGCGCGACGGCGAGCGTTCCCCCCTGTTCGTCGTCAGTTCGACCGCGCCGACCGCTGCCGTGACGGCGGGTGCCGCATGATCGCCGGCGGCAGGACCGATGCCGAGCGCATCCAGGCGTGGCGTCGGCTGTGCGACTACCTCGCCCGCAACGGCGCCGTCAGCCCGCACTCGCGGTGGGTGGTCAACTTCGCGATCACCTGGGCACCGTTCGGCGGCGCGAGTCCGGCCGAGCTGCTCGAGACGTTCGGCGTCTCACCCGGGCGGTACATCCAGATGCTCCGTGAGGCCCTCGAGCCGCACGGCGCCGCCGACTACGTCGGGACCGTCAAGCGTCAGCTGTCGGAATCGCTGCTGCAGGCCTGGGCGGGCGCCGACCCCGCGAGGTCCCGCGGGCGACGCGCCGCGTAGCGGCCGATCCCAGGATGCCCCGGTCAGACGAGATGCCGAGCGAGCAGCTCGTCGACCTGGTCCGGCGCCTCGTCCGGGATCCAGTGGCTGACCCCGCGCAGTGTCTCGAGGGTGTATGGCGCGTCGACATACCGGGCGGACAGCTCGGCGCCGACCCGGCCGACCGCGGTGTCCCCGTCGCTCCACACGTGCAGGGTGGGCACCCGCACCTTGCCCGCCGTCGCCCGCCACGTGGTCAGCGCCATCGCGCGGTACCAGTTCAATCCGCCTCGGGCCCGGGACTTCTCGCGCATCGGCGGGAGGTCCCGATCCACGACCTCGGCACTCATGCCGGTGTCGAGATAGGCGCGGCGTATCACCCGGTCGGAGGCGAACAGCCGTTCCGGCAGCCAGGGCAGCTGGAACAGGAGCATGTACCAGGACTTGACGATCTGACTGCTGGTGAGCACCGCCCGCACGAACGCCGCCGGGTGCGGCACCGACAGCGCGGTGAGCGTGCGCACGTGGTCCGGGCGCTGCGCCGCGACGCGCCAGGCCACCGCGGCGCCCCAGTCGTGGCCGACCAGGTGCACCGGGCCCAGGCCCGCCTGCTCGATCAGCGCGACCACGTCCTGGTTCAGCTCGGCGGACCGGTAGGCCCGGCGCGAGTGGGGGCGCGCACCGGTCGAACAGCCACGCAGGTCCGGCGCGAGGGTGCGGAACCCGCGTCGGTGCAGCAGCGGCGCGAGCCGGTCCCAGGATCGGGAGTCCTGCGGGAAGCCGTGCAGCAGCACGACGGGCGCACCGTCGAGCGGGCCGGCGTCCCGGACGTCGAAGATCAGGCCGGTGCGGGTGAACGTGGCGATCCGCTCGCTCATGCGTAGGACCTTACGCGGGCCCACACCGCACCACAGGCCTTGTCGCCCGCGGGTAGGAGCTGTCCGGTCTTCACCGAGACCGGTCGAAGGTTGTCAGATTTGGGTTAGCCTACCCTTTAAACCATCGACTTCTTAGTGTAGCCTCGCCTGGGAAGACGTCATATCGAGGAGTTCGAAACATGTACGTGTGCATCTGCGCGGCCGCCACCGAGGACCAGGTCCAACTGTGCATCACCGCGGGCGCACACACCGCCAAGCAGGTCGCGATGGGATGCGGGGCAGGCAAGGGCCGCGGCTGCGGACTGTGCCGCGACCGCATCAAGTCGATGATCGAGAAGCACTACTCCGAATGCGAGGTCGAACAGATCAGCGCGTAGAAACACCGGCCACTCGGCGCGTAAAAACTCCGATTGGGAGATAGGCTGCGATCAAGGTTCAGCCCGCCCCCATCGGAGGTGTCACCGTGCGCGGAGACGACGAGGTTATCGCCCTTCTCAACGAGCAGTTGACCAGCGAACTCACGGCCATCAACCAGTACTTCCTGCACTCGAAGATGCAGGCGAACTGGGGCCTGACCAAGATCGCCGCGAAGACCCGCGAGGAGTCCTTCGAGGAGATGCGGCACGCGGAGCTGCTCACCGACCGGATCCTGATGCTCGAGGCGCTGCCGAACTACCAGCGACTGCTGCCCCTGCGGGTCGGGCAGACCATCCGCGAGCAGTTCACCTCCGACCTGGCCGTCGAGGTCGAGGTCGTCGAACGGCTGCGTCCCGGGATCACCATGTGCCGGGCGAAGGGTGATCACACCAGCGCCGGCCTGCTCGAGCAGATCCTCGCCGAGGAGGAGGAGCACGTCGACTACCTCGAGACCCAGCTCGAGCTGATCGACAAGCTCGGCGAACAGCTCTTTCTCGCGCAACTGGTCGACCAGCCGCCCAGCGTGGGCTGACGCCCCTCCCGTCGGCGGACACCGCCCGTCGGCGCCGACTCGACCGGCGCGACTCAGCTCGGCCAGCCGTCCTCGAAGGCGTCGTTGTGTTCGCCGAGGGCGGGCGCGGGCAGCCGAACCTCGAAGGGCGCGTCGTCGACGAGGCCAGGCATGCCGACGTAGGTGAATGGCCCGGCGACCGGGTGCTCGGCGTCCACGAATACGCCCCGGTGCCGCAGATGCTCGTCGCCCGACATCTCGCCGAGCGTGCTGCGGACCGGCCCGATCGCCAGGCCTGAGTCGATCGCGAGCGAAATCCACTGCTGCTGTGTCCTCGTCGCGAAGATCTCGGTCAGCGTGTGCTCGAGGTCCACCCCGTCCGGGCTGGCGTCGATCAGGTCCTCGCGGCCGACGGCGCGGCAGAACCTGGCCCAGAACTTCGGCTCCAGCGCGGTGAACGCCACCGCCTGCCGATCGCCGGTTGCGTAGAGCCGGTACCGCGGCCCGCCGGTGCCGTCGCTGAGCAACGGCAACGTCGTGGTGTCGGCAATCCGGTCCAGGTTCGCCTGGTAGACAACGGGAATCATCGACTGCGTCAGCAACGCGTCGGCACCCGACACGTCGATCCGAGCGCCGATGCCGCGGCGTTCCCGACGCACCAACGCGGCACAGATCGCCGTGGCCGCCGCACTGCCCGCGGCGACGGCCGCATCCCCGCCCCGCCCGCTGATCGACGCGCCCTCGCGCTCCGCCGCGCCGAGCGTCCCGTCGGCGGCGACCGTCGTCGGGTTCGCGCCCACCAGAGCGCTCATCATCAGCCCGTGCGTCGGTATCGCGGAGTACGGACCGCTCACCCCGTAGCCGCTGACCGAGCAGTGCACGAGGCCCGGATTCAGCTGCGCCAGCACAGGATCCGGCAGCCCCATCTTGGCGAGGGTGCCCGGCGCGTTGCCGTCGACGAACACCGCCGCGCCCTCGAGCAGCCGACGGAACCGGGCGGCCCCCTCGGGCGTCCTCATGTCGAGGGTGATCGCCCGCTTGTTGCGGTTCAGCTGCAGGTGCGCCGGGCTGTATCCGGCGGTCACCTGGCCCAGCGCCCAGCGGATCAGGTCGCCGTGCGGCGGTTCGACCTTCACGACGTCGGCCCCGAGGTCGGCCAGCATCATCCCGACCGTGGCTCCGGTCAGCAGGCTCGCCGACTCGACCACGCGGACCCCGGCCAGCAGCGGCTCAGCCATCGCCGTCCGAGAGCCGCAGCCCGTGGTCGGCGCAGCCGTCCGCCATCGTCGCGAACAGTGCGGCCGCCTCGGGGCGACCGCGACGCGTGCCGGCCGCCACCCGCCCCTCCAGCACCACCGCAAGCCGGGCCATCGCCAGGCCCTGGTAGAACGGCAGCAGCTCGATCGACCGGCCGCTGACTTGCTCGTACCGCTCGGCGAGGTGTTGCCGGGACGGCAGCAGGTCGTGCGCGGCGGGGTCGGGGCCGCCGAGCGCGAACGCCGCCACCAGCGGGTTCTCCTCGGGCCGCACCCACCGCGCGGTCAGGTACCCGATGTCGATCATCGCGTCGCCGACGGTCGCCGTCTCCCAGTCCAGGACCGCCTGCACCGCCGGCCGCTCGCGCGAGACCATGATGTTCATCGCGCTGTAGTCGCCGTGGATCAGCCCCAGGTCGTAGGCCGAGGGCTGGTCCCCGCGCAGCCGGTCGAGGAGCTTCTGCAGGGCCGGGGTGTCGCGGGTGCGGAACCGCTCGAGCATCGAGGCGGCCTTGTCGAACTGGCGACCGAGGTACCCGTCGGGGCGTGCAATGTCGCCGAGTGCGGTCGAGCGCCAGTCGACGGCGTTCACCCTGGCGAGGGTGTCGACGATCGATTCCGCGACGGCCCGGCCGTCGCGGGGGTTGGCGTACGCCTGCGGCAGCGTCCGGTCGAGGGTGATCCCGTCGACGAACTCGCTGACCAGGAAGTCTCGGCGCGTCGGCGCGGACTCGTCGCGGACGGCGACCGCGGCCGGGTGCGGGACTCCGGTGCCCGTCAGGGCATCGAGAATCCTGGCCTCCCGGCTCAGGTCGAAGCCGCCGCCCACCGACGCCTCCGGATGGTCGGGCGCGACCCGGAGCACCCACCGCAGCTCGCCGCGGGTCAGCAGGTAGACCACGTGTGAGTGCCCGGCGGCCTGCACCAGCGGCGTCGCCGTCACCGCTCCCCGGCCCGGCAGCCGGTCGGCGAGCCAGCGGGAGAGGTCCTCGATCTCGGCGTCGCCGAGCGCTCGACTGCTCGTGGTTTCCGACATCAGAACCGGAATCCCCCGTTGAGGCCGATGGTCTGACCGGTCAGCCAGCCGGACTCCCCGCCGACCAGGTGGCTCACCAGGGCGGCCACCTCGGAGGGCTCCCCCACCCGCCGAACCGGCGCCTGCATCGCGTAGAAGTCGATCACCTGCTGATTCGTCACCGCCCGCGCCGTCGCGGTGTCCACGAGGCCCAGTTGGATGGTGTTGCAGGTGATTCCGCGTCCACCGAGCTCGCTGGCCGCGGTGCGGGTGATCGACTCGGCGGCAGCCTTGCTCGCCGCGTACGCCGCCCCGCCGAACAGTCCCTGCACCGTGGCGACCGACGAGATGTTGACGATGCGACCGCCGTCGGCCATCCGCTGTGAACACTCGGCGGCCGCGACCAGCAACGCGTGCGCATTGAGCGCAAACACCTGGAGGTAGTCGTCGTGCCGCTGGGTCGCCAGCTTGGGGAGCGACCCGAACACCGCGGTGGCCGCGTTGTGGACGAAGGCGTCGAGGCGTCCGAATTCGTCGACCGCCGTGCCCACCAGCAGCCGCACGCCTTCGGGCTCGGTGAGGTCGGCCTGCACGGTCACCGCCCGCACCCCCGACTCCCGGCAGTCGTGTGCGGCATCCTCGGCGCCGGATTCGTTGGCGCAGTATGCGATCACCACGTCGAAACCGTCGGCGGCCAGTCGCCGGCTGATCGCCGACCCGATGCCGCCGCCGCCGCCGGTGACCACCGCGGTGCGCTGCTGGTGCCCCATCTCAGAACCACCGCATGACGATGACCGCGCCGCTGACGCCGGCGCCGGCGGTGACCATCGCGACGATGTCCCCCCGTTGGATCTTCCGCTCCCGCGCGGACATGACGGTGCCGATCGGCAACGACGCCGCCGCCGTGTTCGCCACCCACTGCCCGGTGGTCGGCACCTTCTCGGGTGCAAGCCCGAGGACCTGCCCGAACAGTCGCACCATCTGCACGTTGGCCTGGTGCACGAAGAGATGGTCGATGTCCGCCACCGTCAACCCGGCCTCGTCGAGCGACTCCCGGAGCAACTCCGGCAGTTCTCGGACGAACACCTCCGCGAGCTGGCGACCGTCCATGTGCAGCGGTTCGACCCCGGCGGAATCCGGGGTGCGGTACGGGGTGCACAGGGCGTCGACGAAGGTGCTGTCCGTGACGAGGCGGCTGGCGAGCATCCCGTAGCCCGGCGTCACGGGGCCCATTAGGTAGGCGCCTGCCCCGTCGCCGAACAGCGGTGCGGTCTTGCGGTCGGACGCGACCAGGAAGTTCTCGATGCGGTGCGCGCCGATCACCAGCGCGGTACCGGCCTGCCCGATCTGCCGGTACGCGTCGGCGGTCACCATCGCCTGGGCAAACCCGGCGCAGCCACCGTCGAGGCTCAATGTCGGCATGGGCGCCAGCCCGATCCGCGCATGCACGTCCGAGACCGGCGCGGGCACCTGCCGGTCAGGCGTGGACGTCGCCACGATGAGCATCCCCGGTTCCTCGCCTGCCTCCGCCGTCAACGACATTTCGCGCGCGTGCTTGAGCGCCTGCCGGCCCGCCTCGGCGGCCATGTCCGCGGTGTTCTCCCCCGGCGCGGTTCGTCGGCGCTCGAGGACCCCTGTCTTCTCGACGATCCACTGCTCGGTGACACCGGCGCCGTCCGCGACCTCGGCGTTGGTCGCCACGCGCTGCGGGACGTACATCCCCATACCGAGGACGCCGTAACCCCCCTGTCCCTCGGCACGCCTTTTCCCCGACACCATCAGCCTCCTCATGAGTGGACGCCCCCGACAGCGCTGAAACCTGTTCTACTCCAAAGATTGACGCCCCGGCGTCGATTTCGGGGCATTCGTCCTACTCCGGACACGCACCCGCGAGTCGAGCCGTCTCACCCGCGCAACACGAATCGGGGCCGACCATGGCTGGCCGGCCCCGATTTCTCGAGCGGATGACGGGATTCGAACCCGTGTGAACGGCTTTGCAGACCGGTGCCTGACCACTCAGCCACACCCGCATCGACTACGGACTATGCCGGTCCGCGGAGCCGGCGAACAGGGTTCGGATCAGCATGATTGAAACCCTCGCCCTCACGGCCGCACCGCTACTCTGCCCGCGGTGTACTGATTCGCCGGTAGGCATCTCGCAGATCAATCGTCGTGATCATCTCGCTCGCCAGCAAAGCCTTCGAGAGGCGAGGGATTATCCCGTTGACGTAACTGCTCCGTGCGAACTGCGACTCGACCGCGCAACTCGGCATCGTGAACGACTGCGCAAGGTTGAAATCGGTGTCGAAGATGACCACAAGCAACGTGTCGAAATCGGTATCCCGGATTGCGCTGAGAGCGACCCGCTTGTTGGTGGCGGTGCGACGCATTCCCTTCACCTGAATGCGCACACCGTCCGGCGTACGAATGTCCCAGCCCTTCTGGCTGAACGACCCCCGCTCACCGCCGTAGTGCTCGTGCGCGATCGCCTCGGCGAGATCGCCCACGGGGTTGTTGTTCGTCCGCGTCAGTTCGCGTGATTTCAGCTCTTCCATGCTTGCTGCCCACAGCCTGAGCAAGTCCGGCGCGGTCATTCCGGCGAGGTCGATGTCCATCCAGCTATCTCAGCACCGATCGTCCCCGCCAGCTCGTGTTCGATCGGATGCCCGCGTGCCTCCGGTGTCCGTCCGCCGGAGGCGATTCGTAGGTGACCGCGGTGGGTCGATGATCGAGCGTCTACCTCACGGCCGCGCCCACGCGAGCCGCGCGCTGAACCCCACCGTGCACAGCGCGAACACCACCGACAGCGCCGCGAAGGCCTGCCCGCCCAGCGCCGTGAGGCCGAGCACCGCGGTACCGGCACCACTGCCGACGTAGAGCACGGAGTTGTTCCAGGACACCGCCGCGCCGCGCCGCTCCGCCATCACCGTCGTCAGGTACACCTGCGCCGAGCTGAAGAACCCGGTCCCGGAGAAGAACGCCAGCACGAACCCGGCCAGGGCGAGCTGCCAACTCGACGCCGTCGTCGCCACGGCCAGGGCCACCGCGAGCAGCAGGCCCCAGCCGACGTTGAGCACCGGCACGTGACGCCCCTTCGACGACCACCAGTCCACCAGCGGGCCGGCGGCCAGCGACCCGGCCAGCGACCCGATGCCCACCAGCGCGCCGACCAGGCCGAGCACCGCGGTGGAGAAGCCGAACTTCGACGCGAACAGCGCGCCCGCGTACGCGTAGGTGCCCAGCCGGGCCGCCTGGAGGAAGAAGTTTCCGGCCATGATCGTCCGGAACACCCGCACCCGCCACAGGCCGAACGACGACCGCAGCGCGGCCGCGGGACTCCTCGGCGCCGCCGCGGCGACCGACCGAGATTCCCGCAGCCGCAGCCAGATCAGCGTGCCGGCGACGGCGAGGCCCGCGGCGACCGCGGCGAAGGCCAGGCGCCAACTGGACTCGGACGCGACGAAGGTCGCCAGCGGCACCCCGATGATCTGACCACCGGCGTACGCGGACGCGCCGAACGCGATCGCCTTCCCCCGATGGCTGGGCAGCGCGGTCTCCGCGAGATAGGCCCACATCGCCGGCCCGATCAGGGCGCCGCCGACACCGCCGACCACCCTGGCGCCGATCAGCCAGCCCAGCGACGGCGCGACCGCACACAGCAGCTCACCGGTCATGAACACCGCGATGCCGGAGAGGATCACCCGTTTACGCGGCAGGTGTTCGGTGAGCGCCCCGACCAGTGGACTGGCGATGGCGTAGGACAGACCGAACGCGGTGACCACCCACGCGGTGCGCGCGATCGACGTGCCGAAGTCCTCCGACATCGTGGGCAGCAGCGGCGAACTCAGGAACAGCTCGGCGCCCATCAGGAAGAAGACGAAGTGGATCAGACGGTGCTGGCGCCACGGGGTGCTGGGTTCGGTCACGATCACTCCTTCGGCTCGCACGCTACCCGGCCGGCCACCACCGATCGCCCACTCTCCCGCTGACAGGGAGCACGCGCTGCCGCCCCGACGCACACTCGCCTACCGTGCGGGCATGACTGCTCTTGACCTGCGGGACCTGACGGGCACGACCGCGGTGGTCACCGGCGCCGCCTCCGGAATCGGCGCCGCCGTCTCCCGTAGGGCGGCGACGCTCGGAATGCGGTTGGTACTGGCCGACTTCGACGGCGCCGGCCTCGACCGCGTGGCCGCCGAGCTCTCCGACGCGGGCACCGAGGTGCTCGCCGTCCGCTGCGACGTCACCAGCGCCGCGGACGTCGAACACCTCGCCGCCGCGACCGCCGAACGCTTCGGGGCGGTGCGACTGCTGGTCAACAACGCCGGCATCGAGAGCACCGGGCGCCTGTGGGAACTCGAGCCCGACCATTTCGACCGGGTGCTCGGCGTCAACGTCGGCGGGGTCTTCCACGGGATCCGCGCCTTCGTGCCGCGGATGCTGGCCGCCGGCACCCCCGCCACCATCGTCACCACAGCCTCGATCGGCGCGGTGACCACGATGCCCGCCCAGGCCGCGTACGTCGCGAGCAAGCACGCGGCGCTCGCGTTGACCGAGTGCCTGGCGTTGGAACTGGCCGAGTCCGCCGTCACGGTCGCCGCCCTGCTGCCCGGCCCGGTCGACACCGCCATCTACGCCAACGCGGGCGCCGACGGTCCCGCCGGCGACGCGGTGCGCCAACGGATGCTCACCTTCCTTCGCGAGCGTGGCGTCACCCCCGACGCGGCCGCCGAGGCGCTGTTCGACGGCCTGGCCGCCGGCGAGTTCTGGATCTACACCGACCGGGAGCGGGCGGACGTACTGCTGCGGCAGCGCGCCGACCGCCTGACCGGCCACCTGCCACCTGCCTGATCCACCCCGACAGGCTCGGCGAGCTCGTGCGCGGCTACCGGGTCCCCAGACCCGTCACCCGCGCACGAGCAGCGGAGCTGCCTCCTCGTGGGATGATGACGAGTATGTCGCGCCCGCAACCGCTCCCACTCGACCCGATCGAGGAGGCCCACCGTCAGTGGGAGGCGCACGGCTGGGGCGAGGTCGCCGACGGCATGGCGGCGGTCACTTCCCTGATGCGCGCGCAGCAGATCATGATGGCCCGGGTCGAGGAGGTGCTCAAGCCGAGCGGCCTGACCTTCTCCCGGTACGAACTGCTGACGCTGCTGACGTTCACCCGCAGCGGCGCGCTGCCGATGGCCAAGGCCAGTGCGCGACTGCAGGTTCACCCCACCAGCGTCACCAACGCCGTCGACCGGCTCGAGGCCGCGCACCTGGTCCGCCGGATGCCGCACCCGAGCGACCGGCGCGCGACGCTCATCGAAATCACCGAGGCCGGACGCGATTTGGCCTTGCGGGCCACCGAGCAACTCAACTCGCAGGTGTTCGCTCAGCCCGGCCTGTCCGCGGATAAACTGAACACCCTTGTGCGCATCCTCGCCGAGCTCCGCCGCGAGGCCGGGGACTTCGACACCGGGGACGCACCCACCAAGTGGTGACATGACAGGCGAGGAGCTCTAGGTTGGTGCTGGTTCTCGGGGTGTCGGCAGGCGCGAGCGGGGCCCGGGCGGTGTTGGCCCATTCCGATCGCCCCCATCGCGAGCCGATGGCGCGTTGCGACGTCCGGCGCCGGCCCGGAGCCGACGTCGGCGAACCGGTGATGTCCGCGATCCGCACCCTGCGGGCCGCCGCGGTCGACCAGGGCGACCTCGTCGGCGCCACCGCGGTGACCCTGCGCACCGGCATCGACCCGTTCGTGGTGGAGAACGCCACCGCCACCACCACCCGGCAGCACGTCCGGGTGTTCACCGAGACCTCCGCGCAGCTGCGGTACCTCAGGTTCACCGGGCTGCTGCCGCGCACCGGCACGGTCGCCCTCTACGACGTCGGCAGCTCCGGGCTGTCACTGTGCGTGGCCGACAGCGCGTCGGGCGAGGTGCTCGCCTCGCGGCGCAGCGCGGTGGTCGGCGGCGACCAGTTCGACCGGCTGCTACAGGACCATGTGGCGGGCAACGGGATCCGTCTGGACCTTGCCGTGTGCCGGGACGTCAAGGAGAGGCTCGCGGCCGAGCGGCTGACGACGGTGGCGGACCCGGACACCGGCGCCTGCACGGTGGTGACGAACAACGACCTCGCGGCGCTGGTCCGTCCGGTGGTGGCGCACTCGGCGTCGCTGCTGCGCACCATGGCCACGCAGTCGCGGACGGCGCCGTCGCTGGTGGTGCTGCTCGGTGGCGGTGCCGGCGTGCCCTCACTGCAGGCCGAACTCGAGTCGGCGCTGCGCATCCCGGTCGCCGCCGCCCCGGAGCCGGCCGCGGTGTCGGCGCGGGGTGCGGTGATCCTCGCCGCCGCCGACTCTGCGGTCGGCACCCGGGGCTGGTAGCCGCCGGCCGGACTCGGTGACGAGCCGGACCGGCGGCCGGCCGGTCAGCGGTGGGTGAAGTTCGGCGCCCGCTTCTCGATGAAGGCGGCCATGCCTTCCTTCTGGTCGGCGGTCGCGAAGGTCGAGTGGAACACCCGACGTTCGAACCGGACGCCCTCCGCGAGGGTGGTCTCGAACGAGCGGTTCACCGCCTCCTTCGCCATCATCGCGATGGGCAGCGACATCTCGGCGATGGTTGTCGCGGCCTTCAGCGCCTCGTCGAGCAGGTCCGCGGCCGGGACGATCCGCGCGACCAGTCCCGCACGCTCGGCCTCCTCGGCGTCCATGTTGCGCCCGGTCAGGCACAGGTCCATCGCCTTCGCCTTGCCGACCGCGCGCGTCAACCGTTGCGAGCCACCGATTCCCGGGATCACGCCGAGCTTGATCTCCGGCTGGCCGAACTTCGCCGTGTCCGCGGCAATGATGAAGTCGCACAGCATCGCCAGTTCGCAGCCGCCGCCGAGGGCGTATCCGGCGACCGCCGCGACGATCGGCTTGCGGGCCGCGGAGAGCCGGTCCCAGTGCGTGAACAGGTCCTCCGCGTAGACGTCGGCGAAGGTCTTCGGCTGCATCTCCTTGATGTCCGCGCCCGCGGCGAAGGCCCGCTCGGAGCCGGTGATCAGGATCGCGCCGATCTCCGGGTCCTGCTCGAGCTCCTCGACCGCCGCGACCACCTCGCCCATCAGCTGGGCGTTGAGCGCATTGAGCGCCTTCGGCCGGTTCAGGGTGATGACACCGACGCGTCCGCGCCGGTCGAGCAGGATGGTCTCGAAGTCGCTCACGCGTTCTCCTCGTCGGCACGGTTGCGGATGTCGGTGACGATGGCGGAGAAGTCCAGTCCGCCGCCCGTCTCCTGGTGGAAGCGGGAGTAGATCTCGGCGGCGCGCAGGCCGAGTTCGCCGGGAACGCCGTTGCTGCGCAGCGCGTTCGCGGCCAGGCCGAGGTCCTTGTCCATCAGCGCCGCGGCGAACCCGGGCTGGTAGTCGTTGTTCGCGGGGCTGGTCGGCACCGGACCCGGAACCGGGCAGTTGGTGCTCAGCGCCCAGCACTGGCCCGAGGCGTTGGAGGCGACGTCGAACAGCGCCTGGTTGCTCAGGCCGAGCTTCTCGCCCAGCACGAACGCCTCGCTGATCGCGATCATCGAGACGCCGAGAATCATGTTGTTGCAGATCTTGGCGGCCTGACCGACGCCGGGACCGCCGCAGTGCACCACCTTTCGGCCCATCACGTCCAGGAGCGGCCGGGCCGACTCGAAGTCCTCGTCCGAGCCGCCGACCATGAACGCGAGGGTCCCCGCCGTGGCACCGACGACGCCGCCGGAGACGGGGGCGTCCACCGAGCGGTGCCCCGCCGCGACGGCGAGGTCGTGGGCGGCGCGGGCGTCCGCCACGTCGATGGTGGACGAGTCGATGAACAGCGTGCCCGGGGTCGCCGCCGCGAGCAGCCCGCCGGCGTACAGGTCGAGGACGTGCTTGCCGCTCGGCAGCATGGTGACGACCACGTCGGCACCGGTGGCCGCGTCGTTGGCGGAGTCCGCGACCGTGATGCCGTCGCGCCGAGCCTGTTCCAGCGCGGCGGGTGCCAGGTCGAAGCCGACCACCTCGTAGCCGGACTTGGCCAGGTTCGCGGCCATCGGGCCGCCCATGTGCCCGAGCCCGACGAAACCGATCCGGAGGTTTTCTGCGGCGCTCATCTGATTTCCTTCCCCAACATTGTGGTTCACTGCGTGCTCAGTTCACTGGCGCGCGTCGACGCCGCGTCCTCGGGCAGCCCGAGTTCGAGGTCGCCGAGTGCCGCGAAGAAGCCGTCCACCTGCTCGGCGGTGACGTCCTCGAGCGTCGCCGGCGACCACTTCGGGTTGCGGTCCTTCTCCACCACCTGCGCGCGGATCCCCTCGACCAGGTCGTGGGACGCCAGGCAGGCCGACGACACCCGGTACTCCTCGTTCAGCACGGCCTCGAGGCTGGTCTGCCCGCGGGCCTGCCGCAGCGACCGCAGCGTCACCTTGGCCGCGGTCGGCGACTTCGCGAGCACCTGCTCGGCCGCGGCGGCAGCGTCCGGCGACCCGTGGGCACGCAGCCGCGCGACGATCTCCTCGACCGTGTCCGCCGAGTAGGCGGCGTCGATCCACTCGCGCTGCGCCTGCAGGGCGGATGCCGGTGCGGGCTCCGCGAACTCGGCCACCGCGTCCACGACGGCGCCGCCGGAGAGGGCTGCGACGAAGGCGTCCAGCCGGTCGGACGGGACGAAGTGGTCGGCCAGTCCGCAGTAGAGGGCGTCGCCCGCGCTGAGCCGGGCGGTGGTCAGCGCGATGTGGGTGCCCAACTCGCCCGGGGCCCGGGAGAGCAGGAAGGTGCCGCCGACGTCCGGGACGAATCCGATGCCCACCTCGGGCATCCCGATCATCGAGCGCTCGGTGACGATGCGGACGCTGCCGTGCGCGGAGACGCCGACACCGCCGCCCATCACGATGCCGTCCATGATCGCCACGTACGGCTTGCGGTAGGACGCGATCGCCGCGTTGAGCACGTACTCGTCACGCCAGAAGTCGCGCGAGCCGTCGCCGCCGGTCCTGGCGTCGTGGTAGATCGAGACGATGTCGCCGCCCGCGCACAGGCCGCGCTCCCCCGCGCCGGTCAGCACCACGGCGTGCACGGATTCGTCGTCGCCCCACTCGATCAGCGCGGACGCGATCTGCCGCACCATGTCGTGGTTGAGCGCGTTGATCGCCTTGGGTCGGTTGAGGACCAGCCGGCCGAGGCCGCCGGACACCTCGACCAGGACCTCCGGCTCGCCGATGGGCTCGCTCACTGCCTGCACTCTCCTTCTCCTGTCGAATCGATCGGTCCGCTCACGCGGGGCCGGCCGAGCCGACGACCGCGCGCGCGATGACAACCCTCATGATCTCGTTGCTGCCCTCGAGAATCTGGTGCACACGCAGATCGCGGACAATTTTCTCCAGCCCGTACTCGGCGAGATAGCCGTAGCCGCCGTGCATCTGCAGTGCCCGGTTGGCCACCTCGAAGCCGGTGTCGGTGGCGAAGCGCTTGGCCATCGCGCAGAGTTCGACCTTGTCGGGGGCGTTCTCGTCGAGCGCCGCCGCGGCCCGCCACAGCAGCGTCCGCGCCGCCTCCAGTTCGGTGCGCATGTCGGCGAGCTGGAACTGGAGGGCCTGCGAGCCCAGCAGCGCCTCGCCGAATGCCTTGCGCTGGGCCAGGTAGTCGACCGCCTTGCCCATCGCCGCCTGCGCGCCGCCGACCGAACAGGCGGCGATGTTGAGCCGGCCGCCGTTCAGCCCGGACATCGCGATCTTGAAGCCGTCGCCCTCGTTGCCGAGGAGGTTGGCCGCGGGCACCCGCACCTCGTCGAGGATGACCTGGCGGGTGGGCTGCGCGTTCCAGCCCATCTTCTTCTCGTTGGCGCCGAACGAGAGCCCGGCGGACTCCCGCGGCACGACGAACGCGGAGATGCCCTTCGGGCCTGCCGCGCCGGTCCGGGCCATCACCACGTAGACGTCCGAGGTGCCGGCGCCAGAGATGAACTGCTTGACCCCGGTGAGCACGTACTCGTCGCCGTCGCGAACCGCCTTGGTGCTCAGGGCCGCCGCGTCCGAACCGGCACCCGGCTCGGTGAGGCAGTAGCTGCCGAGCTGGTCCATCGAGCACAGCCCGGGCACCCACTGGTGTCGCTGCTCGTCGGTGCCGTAGGAGTCGATCATCCAGGTGACCATGTTGTGGATGGACACGTAGGCGGCGAGCGACGGGTCGCCGGCGGCGAGCTGCTCGAAGATGCGGACGGCGTCGAGCCGGGTCAGGCCCGAGCCGCCCACGTCCTCGCGGATGTAGATCCCGCCCATGCCGAGCGCGGCCGCCTTGCGCAGCACGTCGACCGGGAAGTGCTTGGTCTGGTCCCATTCGACTGCGTTGGGCGCCAGGCACTCCGCAGCGAAGTCGCGAGCGGTGTCGCAGATCGCCCGCTCGTCATCGGTGAGGGTGAACATGTCTGTCCTAGTCCATCGTCGGGATGACGAAGTGGTCCGTGGCGTGCTCCTTGGTGCCGGAGGGCCAACGCTGGGTGATCGTCTTGGTCTTGGTGTAGAAGCGGATCGAGTCCGGGCCGTGCTGGTTCAGGTCCCCGAAACCGGAGGCCTTCCAGCCGCCGAAGGTGTGGTACGCGATCGGCACCGGGATCGGCACGTTGATGCCGACCATGCCGACCTCGACACGGCTCGCGAAGTCGCGAGCGGTGTCGCCGTCGCGGGTGAAGATCGCGACGCCGTTGCCGTACTCGTGGTCCGACGGCAGCGCGAGGGCCTCCTCGTAGTCGTGTGCGCGGACGACGAGCAGCACGGGTCCGAAGATCTCCTCCTTGTACACCCGCATGTCCTTGGTCACCCGGTCGAGCAGCGTTGCGCCCGCGAAGAATCCGTCGCCCGCCCCCTCGATCTTCTGCTCGCGGCCGTCGACGACCACGTCGGCGCCCTCGTCGACCGCGATCTGGGTGTAGTCCAGGACTCGCTTCACGGCGTCCGCGCTGACGAGCGGGCCGAAGTCGACGCCCTTCTCGTCCGACCGTCCGACGTTGAGCTTGTGCACCCGCTCGGTGAGCTTCTCGACCAGCTTGTCCGCGGTCTCCTCGCCGACCGGCACGGCCACCGAGATGGCCATGCAGCGCTGGCCGGCGGAACCGTAGCCGGCGCCGATCAGCTGGTCCGCGACGTCGTCGAGGTCCGCGTCGGGCATCACGATGGCGTGGTTCTTGGCGCCGCCGAAGCACTGCGCGCGCTTGCCGTTGGCGGTGGCGGTCTCGTAGATGTACTGCGCGATCGGGGTGGAGCCGACGAAGCCGACGGCCTTGACGCGCGGGTCGTGCAGCAGCGCGTCGACGGCCTCCTTGTCGCCGTTGACGACGTTGAACACGCCGGCGGGCAGGCCCGCCTCGAGGAACAGTTCCGCGAGCCGCAGCGGCACCGAGGGGTCCCGCTCGGACGGCTTGAGCACGAACGCGTTGCCGCAGGCCAGCGCCGGACCGGCCTTCCACAGCGGGATCATCGCCGGGAAGTTGAACGGCGTGATGCCGGCGACGACGCCGAGCGGCTGACGCATCGAGTAGACGTCGATGCCGGTGCCGGCGCTGTCGGTGTACTCGCCCTTGAGCAGGTGCGGGATGCCGATGGCGAACTCGATCACCTCGAGGCCGCGCTGGATGTCGCCCTTGGCGTCGGGGATGGTCTTGCCGTGCTCGGAGGAGAGCAGCGCCGCGAGCGAGTCCATCTCGTCGTTGACGAGCGCGACGAACTTCATCAGCACGCGGGCCCGCTTCTGCGGGTTGAACGCCGCCCACTCGCGCTGCGCCTCGGCGGCGTTGGTGACGACGGCCTCGACCTCGGACTTGCTGGCCAGCGGCACCCGGGACTGCACCTGGCCGGTGTTCGGGTCGAAGACGTCACCGAACTTGCCGGAGGTGCCTGCGACGGCCTTGCCGCCGATGAAATGAGTTAGCTCACGAACCATTTTCTTCAACCCGTCCTCATGAGGAAGCCCGCGGCGTCGTCGCGCAGCACTGTCTGAATACATTGCCATCCTATAGTTGGATGTCCATGTATGTCTAGGGTTGCCGTGGCCGCTCAGTGGGAAACAGGGATTGCGTCACCCCCGGGGCTGGCGGAGTGTCGGGACATGCCTGAATCACCCGTCTCCAACCTCGCCTCCCCCACCACCGCGGTGATCGTCACCGGCGGCGCCTCCGGCATCGGACTGGCGTCCGCCCGCGCGCTCGCCGAGGCCGGTCGCCCCGTCGCCCTGTGGGACATCAACGAGACCCGGGCCAAGTCCGGTGCGGCCGAGATCGCCGCCGAGTTCGGTGTCGACGCGATCGGCGTCGGGGTCGACCTCAGCGACCCCGCGCTCTACGCCGACGCCCTGGCGACCACCCGCGCGGCGCTGCCGAAGATCGGCGGCCTGGTGCACGCCGCCGGCGTCGTGGACACCGGTTCGCTCGAGGGCGTCACGGTCGACGTCTGGGACCTCGGCATCAACACCCACCTGCGTCCGCTGATCCTGCTGGTCAAGGAGCTGATGCCGGACTTCACCGCGAACCCGGGATCGGCGGTCGTCGGCATCGCCTCGATCAACGCCACCCTCGGCAACGCGATCAACCCGGTGTACAGCGCCGCCAAGGGCGGCATGCTGGCCATGGTCCGCTCGCTTGCGGACCGACTCGGCCCGGACGGCATCCGCATCAACTGCGTCTCGCCCGGACAGATCCTCACCCCGATGCTGCAGCCCACCGTGGACCTGCTGCCCGAGGGCACGTTCGAGCGCCGCATCCTTCTCGGCCGCCTCGGCCGGCCCGAGGAGGTCGGCCGGGCGGTGCGTTTCCTGCTCTCCGACGAGGCCAGCTACATCACCGCCAGCGAGCTGGTGGTCGACGGCGGCAACATCTCCTCGCAGCGCTGACCCCAGCCGGCCGGCTACTCCCCGCCGAGCGCGCGGTAGTAGCCGGCCAGCTGGTGCGCCGCGTCGGCGACGACGCGTTCCTCGACCCCGGCCGCCCGCAGCGCCTTGCGTAGCGGCGCCGGGGCGAGGTCGTCGGGGGCCGGTCGGAAGTCCGCCTGCGGCAACCCCGGCAGTTCGATCCGGTCGCCGAAGTAGTCGTCGAGGTCGAGGGCCGGGTCCGCCTCCTCGTCGTCGAGACCGCGGATCAGGGTGTCGAGGTCCAGGCCACGCAGCGTCAGCATCACCAGCGGGTTGTTGTCGAGCCGCTCCGCCGCGAGGTACACGATCGCCGCCGCGTGCTTGCACGGCCAACCCTGGTCGGGGCAGGTGCACCCGAAGTCCAGCTCGCCGGACTCGGTGGGCAGCAGCAGGTCCGCCAGTTCCCGCGGGACCGAGCCCGACGCCAGCGCGGCCAGCATGCCGGGGGTGGACCGCACCCGGTCGACCAGCGCGTCCACCGCCTCGGGCTCGAGGCGTCGCAGCGTGAACGTCGCGGTGAACGGGTCCACCTGGCTGCCCTGCACCTCCCCGACCACCGCACCGGGCGCGACCCGGAAGCTGATCACCTGACCGGCGCGCGCGTAGCTGCGCCCCCGCGCCAGCCGGCCCGGGTCGGAGATCCGCTCCATCGAGGTCACCAGCGCCCGGCCCCACCAGGACTGGGCGAAGGCCCCGCGACGCGACACCGCCGTGACGCCGCCGCTTGCCCGCCGGGGCCGGCCGAGCTGGCCGAAGTCCCCGCCGCGCCGCGTGCCGGTCATTCCCCCACCGCCTCGTCGCCGAGCGTCATCAGGGCGCGCAGTTCGTCGTTGCTCATCTCGGTGATCCAGTTCTCCCCGGTCTGCACCGCGAGGTCGGCCAGTTCCGCCTTGTTGCCGAGCATCGCGTCGATCCGTTCCTCCAGGGTGCCGACGCAGACCAGCTTGCGGACCTGCACGTCGCGGCGCTGCCCGATCCGGAACGCCCGGTCGGTGGCCTGGTTCTCCACCGCCGGGTTCCACCACCGGTCCAGGTGCACGACGTGGTTGGCGGCGGTGAGGTTGAGGCCGGTGCCGCCGGCCTTGAGCGAGAGCAGCATGATCGGAGGGGAGCCGCCGTCGCTGCCGGCCTGGAAGTCGTGGACCATCGCGTCCCGCCGGCCGCGCGCGACGCCGCCGTGCAGGAACGGCACCTCGGTGCCGAACCGTTCGGCCAGGTACGGGGCGACGATCGCCCCGAACTCCCGGAACTGGGTGAACAGCAGCACCCGTTCGCCGTCCGCCAGCACCGAGTCGACGATGTCCTCGACCAGGCCGAGCTTCCCCGACCGGTGCCGGCCGCGCCGCAGCACCGGCGAGCCGTCGCCGAGGAAGTGCGCGGGGTGGTTGCAGACCTGCTTGAGCCGGGTCAGCGCGGCGAGCACCGCCCCCTTGCGGGCGACGCCCTCCTTGTCCTTCAGCTTGGCCATCATGTCGTCGAGCACCGCCTTGTAGAGCGCGGCCTGCTCGGCGGTGAGGTTGGCCCGCACCGTCATCTCGAACTTCTCGGGCAGGTCGGAGATCACCTCGGGATCGGTCTTCACCCGGCGCAGCACGAACGGCGAGGTGACGGTCCGCAGCCGGGTCAGCGCCGTCTCGTCGTGCGAGCGCTCGATGGGGATGGCGAAGCGGGCCCGGAACTGCTGCGGGCTGCCGAGCATCCTCGGGTTCGCGAAGTCCAGGATCGAGCGCAGCTCGTCGAGCCGGTTCTCGACCGGTGTTCCGGTCAGGGCCAGCCGGTGCGCCGCCGGGATGGCCCGGGCCGCCCGGGCCTGCGCGGTCGCAGAGTTCTTGATGTGCTGCGCCTCGTCGAGAACCACGCGGCGCCACTGCAACTCGCGCAGCACCTCCACGTCCCTCGCGAGCAGCGCGTAGGTGGTGACCACGAGGTCGTGTCCGGCGACGACGGCGCCGAGGTCGTCCCCCCGCAGCCGGTCCGCGCCGTGGTGGACGTGGACCCGCAGGCCCGGGGTGAAGCGGGCGGCCTCGCGTTGCCAGTTGCCGACCACCGACATCGGGCACACCAGCAGCGTCGGCCCCTCGGCGCCGGTGGCCTGCTCGTGGGCCAGCAGCGCCAGCAACTGCACGGTCTTGCCGAGGCCCATGTCGTCGGCGAGGATGCCGCCGAGGCCGAGGCCGCTCATGTACGCGAGCCAGTCCAGGCCGCGCCGCTGGTAGGGGCGCAGCGTCGCCTCGAGTCCGGGCGGGGCGGGGATCTTGACCGGCGCGACGTCCGAATCCAGCAGGCCCGCAACCCAACCCGTGGAAGTGATCTCGTCGACCGGGATCGGCGGCGCGCCCTGGACCGCGAGCTCGCCGAGCAGGTCGGCCAGGGTCGAGTCGTCGCCGGAGCCGCGCTTGGTGACGTAGGCGATGGCGTCCGCGAGCGCGCCGCCCTGGGCCTGCACCCACTGTCCGCGCAGTTTCACCAGGTCGGACTTGGTGCGCGTCAGCTCCGCCATCTCGCGTGCGGTGAGCACCACGTCGCCGAGCGCGAGTTCCCAGTTGTAGGCCACCAGCTGGTTCAGCCCCACCGCCCGGTCGTCGGTGTCGACCAGCACCGACGGGCTGGTGACCCGCAGCCGCAGCGACGGGGCGACCACGCTCCAGGCGCGCGGGAGCAGCAGCGTGATGCCGGCCTCGGCGAGCTCGCGGGCGCCGTGCGCGACCAGGTCGGTGACCACGGCGAGCGGGAGCAGCAGGTCGAGGCTGCGGGGGTCCGACGGCAGTCCGCGCAGCCGGGGGTAGGCGGTCATCGCCTCGCCGAGCTTGCGCATCCCCATCCGGACCGCGTCGGGGTCGGCGAGGTGGACGGGCACCGGGCGGGGCGCCTCCCCGGTCGGGCGCAGGCAGACCTCGAGTCGCCACAGCGGATCGGGGTCCTGGCCGTCCGCGGCGCCCGACGGCCCGGCCTGCCCGTCCTGGACTGCACCGTCGTCCTCGGGTTCGATCAGCCGCAGCACCAGTTCGGGTTCGTCGACCGCGAGGGTGCTGCGCCACTGCTGCAGCTCGTTGGCGATCTGCTGGGTGCCCTCCTCGAACGGGGTCTCGGTGGCCAGCGCCAGCAGCATCGGGTGCTCACCGGGGTGGGCGGCGGACTGATTGCCGAGCATCCGCCGGACGATCGGGTCGGTGAGTTCGAAGATCAGGTCTTCGAGCGCCTTCCGTCCGCCGCCGGAGACCCGGAGCACCGGGGGCATGGCGACGGCGAGTTCGGAGACCCAGGCACGCTGCCGCTCGCCGCCGACCAGCTGCCAGCGCACCCACCACTGGCCGTCCGCGCGCTGCAGGTCCGGCACCACCCGGCCCGCCCGCGACCACCGGTGGATGCCCCGCGCGACGTGGGCGAGGAAGCGGAGGTCACCGGAGACCGCGGCCGCACCGGTGACCGGGCCGAGCGACAGGTTCAGCAGGAGTTCCGCCGCGGCATCCGGTGCCAGGGCGAGCGCGGGCACCGTGACGTCGGCGAGGGTGCCGTCGCCGTTGGGCAGCGAGACGGTGACCCGGTGGCGGAACTTCCGGGTGAGCGCCCGCTGCAGCGCCTCGGGCAGCTCGTCCGGGTCGAGGGCCGGCTCGGCCGCGCCCGCGTCTCGCCACAGCAGCAGGCCCGAGCCGGGAGTCCAGAGCGCGTGCACCACCGCACCATCCAATCACCCGCCGCAGACAGGCCGCGCCGGCACTGGATTTGTCGCCCTGACCAGCGGAATAATGGCGACTGTCGACTACATCGGGAGCGCGACGATGACCATACTGATCCAGGTCCTCGAGCAGGGGTACCCGCACGGCACGCCATGGCAGGAACGCCGGTACCAGTTCGTCGACAGCGCGCACGTCGTCGGGATGCGACTGGACGGGCAGTCCGGCGTGTGGCTCGACATGGCCCGGCAAGGCGAGTCACATCAGCTCGCGCTGACTCCCAACCCCGACGACTCCATCTACTTCCTGCTGCGGATCTTCGACAAGATCGCCGACTGCGAGCGGCAGGGCGGCTCGTGGATGATCGGCCACGACGGTTCCGACCGGGATTCCGTCATTGCAACCAAGTTCCCACTCCCCTGACGCTCGCCACCCGTCCGGCCGAACCGTCAGATCGCGGTGACCCAGCCGTGCGCCGGGTCGGCCCGCAGCACCGCGGCGTGCCGCTTGCGCAACGCCTCGCACACCGGTCCCGGCACGCCCGAACCCACCCGGCGACCGTCGACCTCGACGACCGGGGCGACGCCCGCCGAGGTGCCGGTGACGAACACCTCGTCGGCGATGTACAGCTCGGTGAGGTCGACTGTCCGCTCCACGACCTCGATGCCGTCCTCGGCCGCGAGCGTCAGCACGGTGCGCCGGTTGATGCCGTCGAGGATGTCGCACGAGACGTCGGGGGTGATCAACGTGTCGTCGCGGACGAGGAAGATATTGGCGGCGCTGAGCTCACACACGTGACCGTTGCCGTCGAGGAAGATGGCGTCGTCGTAACCGGCGTCGATGGCGTCCTGCTTGGCCAGCACCGAGTTGACGTACGCCCCGTTGACCTTCGCCCGGGACGGGATCGCATCGTCGGGGATGCGGCGCCAGGTGCTGGTCTTCAGGCGCATCCCGTGCTGCGGCACGATCGGCACCGCGTCGTAGACGAACATGCTCACCAGGGTGTGGCATCCGCGCACCCGGGTACCGGGGATGGACTCGTCGACGTGCACGCTGACCCGCACGAATGCGTCCGCCTCGGGCCCGTTCGCCGCCACCACCTCGGTGGCCGCGGCCACGAACCGCTCGTAGTCCCAGTCCGCCTCGAAGGTGTCCATGCCGATGATCCGGCACGACTCGACGAGGCGTCGGTAGTGGTCCCGCAACCGGAAGGCCGAGCGTGCCGAGCCGTCGACGTGCACCGGGAACACGGTGTAGACGCTCAGGCCGTACAGCACAGCCGAGGTCGCGATGCCGAGCGAAGCCTGGGCGGCGTCGACGATCCGGTCGCCGAAGTACACGTGGGGATGTGGGATGGCCATGGCGGGATGCTACCGGTGTGAGCCCGTGCGCTGATACCGGTTTTACGACGCCTGACGCATCGTCAGGCCGCCGAGGGCAATGACGTACTCGTCTGCCTGATCGTCGAAGTCGACGGAGTAGACGGTCGGGTAGTAGCCGTCGCTCTGGTACGACGCCGGCTGCTTCACGTCCTCGCGCAACGACGGCTTGGTCCTCAACCACTCCCGGGTCATCATCGGTTCGATGAAGGTGAACTTCCCGTCCCACGACCCGTTGATCAGCACCTCGGTGAAGTCGAAGGAACCCGGGATGGCGGCGTCGGCGGCGTCGGTCCAGTGCATTCCCATGAACGGCACGGTGTTGGCGGCCGCGGGTCCCGGCGGCGGCACGTACCCCTGCGGAATGTACTTCGCCGCCGGCATCCTGGCGGCCCGCTCGGCGAAGTCGGGTGTGGCCGGATCGATGTCGCCCTGCACGGCGCCCGTGTAGAAGTGCATGTCGAAATGCGGCTTGCCGAAAAGCACCTGGGGCTCGTGGCCGTGCGGATTCCAGTCCAGCATGACGTGGTCGAAGCCGGTCGCGGGCGCGCCCTCGGGCAGCGCGAGCATCGACATCTGGCTGGTCGCGTCCGGGCCGTCGGGCAGTCCCTCGAGTGCGGCCGCCGAGATCCGGATGCCGACCTCGCTGGGATTCCCGTCGTTGTCGCTGACCACGTAGGTCCGCGACATCCCCTGTCCCAGAGTACTTTCCGCCCCCAGCAGGGTTCCCGCCGGGACGGGGCCCGGGCTGACCGCCCCGCCGTGCGCGTGCGGTGTCGACGGCGCCGCGCACCCGCCGAGTGTCAGTGCAGCGCAGGCAGCGACTGCCGTGCAGAGAACGGTCCGGGATCTACTCATGGTGTGCCTCTCGAGTTGCCTGGGTCGCGCGGGCCGGAAACGGGTGTTCACAGCGGTCTGCGCATGACCTGGCCGACCCGCAGCACGCCGTCCGGGTCGTGCTCGTTCGCCAGGGCGCCGAGCCAGTGCGCGGTGTCCTCGTCGTAGCACCGGGCAATCCGCTCGGGGTCGGCAGTCGCCGCGAAGTTGGGCAGAGTGCGCCCGGTGGTCCAGGGAGCCAACGCCCGCTCGATGACGTGGGCGTGGTCGACGACCGCGTCCGCGATCGGCGGAGCCAGAACTCCGACGGCCAGCAGCGCGAACGACGCGTCGCGATGGCAGAAGGCGCTGCGGTGCCGGGGCTCTCGGGCCAACGCACCACCGAGCAGGCGCAGCTCGACGACGGTCTGCGGCGAGCCGGATCCCGGGCCGGCGACCGCGAGCAGTGCGTCGACGGCCTCGTGTGGCAGGTCTCGGGTGAGCCCGCTGAACTCGTGCGTGGGCATCGGGTCGACCGGGTCCGCGTGGATCGCCGAGATCGCCACGCAGGGCAGCACGTCCACGGCATCGATCAGCGGTGTCGCCACGCCGCGTAGACGGGCAACGAGCGCCTCGGCCTCGCCGGCGGGCGCGACGCTCGCGAAGCGGACCGCCAGTGTCATTCGCCCGGCGATTGGCGGCGGCACCTGCGGCAGCGCCGGAAGTTGCAGGAACGCGATCGACGTCGAACTGTGCTCGGGCAGGTCGACGCACCAGTCGAGCCACGCGTGCGCCACGGCGGCGGCGTCGGCACCGTCGAAGTAGAGCGCGCCGCCGTAGACATCGGTGAGCGGCAGCAGATCGATCTCGACCGCCGTGACAATCCCCAGTGTGCCCTTGCCGCCGCGCAGGCCCCAGAACAGCTCGGCATGCTCGTCGGGTGTCACTCGCAGGAACTCGCCGTCGCCGGTGACGACGTCGAACGCCCGCACATGGTCGGAGGACAGCCCGTAGGTCCGTACCAACGGGCCGATTCCCGCGCCGGTCAGGAAGCCGGCGACCCCGACGGTCGCGGACGATCCGGTCAGCGGCGCCAGTCCGTGGGGCGCGGCGGCGTCGATGACGTCCTGCCAGATGGCACCCGCACCGACCCGGGCGCTGCGGGTGCCGGGATCGACGACGCACTCGTCGAGCCGGCCGGTGTGGACGAGAAGAACGTCACCGTCCAGCGCGACGGCACCGTGGCCGGTGCGTTGGACGGCGACCCGCATTCCGTGCTCGGCCGCGAACCGAACGGTGGCGACCACGTCGCCGGCGTCGGCCACCGCCACCACCGCCCGCGGGGACACCGGCACTGCCAGGTTCCACGGCGTTGCCAACTCGTATCCGGGTTCTCCGGGGAGCGCGACCGATCCGGAGACGACGGCGCGCAGGTTCTCGACTGCCGCATCGATCGTGGGGGCCTGAAGGTCCATCTGGGGCTTCCTCTCCTCGTCCGCTCTCGGGCGGTGAGGAAACGATGGCCGAAACCACTTGGCTGGTTCTTGGCCCGCAGATCGGAACGGATCCAAGGTTTCGCCAAGCCCGACGGCCCGGCTCAGTCGAGGAGCGAGCGCGCCTGCGATGCAACCGCCCGCATGCCGCGGTGTTCGGCTTCGTCGACCACCGCGGCCAACTCCCGGCTGTGGTAGGCGGAGTCGGACATGAGCTGCGCGCGAAGCAGCCTGCACCGCAGGAGAGTCGGGGCGCCGGAGGTTCTGGAACAGATCTCCTCCGCGCGGTCGAGCAACGTCGATGCGTGCTCGATCCGGCCGAGCATCGCGTGCAGACGCGCGGACGCCTCCGCCACCGCACCGATGACCCCCACCTGCCCGACGTTCGCGATCCGGTCGGTGAAGGGCGAGAGGAGTCCGAGGAACTTCTCGCCGTACTCGGTCAGGGACAGGTCGGCGATGACGTGGGCGATCAACGTCTGATGTCCCAGTGTGGTCCACACGTTCGGTCCCGGATCCGATGTCCAGCGCGCGATACCGTCGGCCGCGGCCCGCCGGTCCCCCCTCGCCGCCGCGATCGCGATGTCCCAGGCCCTCGGCTCGACGAAGCCGGGCACCGTGTCGGCCAGCTCACCCTGCGCCCACTTCAGACTGTTCAGGGCGAGATCGTCACTGCCCGCGGTGTACAGCTCGGTTTTCAGGTGAATCTGCCGGGCCGTGTCGTACTGTCGCGCGGTCCATTCGAAATCACCGCGCCATTCCGCGAGCGTGCCTTCCATCCATCGCAGCTGGACTCGAACCACAGGTAGGCGCAACAGGTCGCAACCGATGATGCCCTGGCGCACGTGCGCGGCGGCGGCCTCGGTATCGGCCAGATTCAACTGCGTCATGGACGCGACAGTGTGCGCAATGACATCGTCGACCCGCGACTGCTGGTGTGGCAGTTGGAGAAGCTCGGTCAACAACTCGACTGATTCACGACTGCGGCGTGCCACACCCGAGAAGAGGAGTATCCGTCCCAGCAGTGCATCGGCCACCACGTCGGGATCACCGTGAGTGCGAGCGAGCTCGAGTGACCGACGGCTCATCTCCTCGGGCACCGCCGAATTCGGGTGATAGCAGCTGCCGACGGCGAGTGCGGCGAGGACCCGCGTGTGCGCGACCGGATCGGATTCGACGAACAACTCCAGTGCGGCGAGGCGCTCGAGCAGCGGGCCGGGATCACGGCCGTACGACACCCACGGCCACGCGCCGGCCGCCCGCAGCAGAGCCGCGGCCAGCCTCCCTGCGGCCGACGTCCGCCCCTCCCGCACCGCATCGAGCAGACCGGCATCGACAACGTCGAGGACCGTCTGCCCGCGACCGGCCCTCGCCAGCGCCTCAACCCGCGCCACCAGCAGGTCGTCGCGGTCGCCCGCGGACTGCTCCGACGCGGACAGCAGGTCGAAGGCCTGCACCGCGGCCTCCCACCAGTGCGCGGCGGTCTCGGAACTCCACCGCTCCGTCGCCTCTCGGGCGGCGGCCGTGCACGCGTCGAGCACCTCGCGCGGATCCACCAACGGCAGTGCGGAGCACAGGTGCTGGGCCCGCCGGCTCGATCGGTCGGCATCGGACGAGGCCGCCAGCACCTCGGCAACGCGCGCGTGGATACGTTGTCGACGCAACGCCGGTATGGCCGCCAGCACCTCGTCCCGAAGCAGCCCGTGGGCAAAGACGTACCCACCGGATCCGGGGGCGGACACGATGATTCGTTCGTCGGCCGCATCGTCGAGGTAGTCGGCCAGCGTGTTCGTGTCGAGCCGGGTGGCGGCGGCGAGGACGTCCACCTCGACCGCGTCACCGAGGACGGCCGCAACCCGAAGGACCTGCAGCACCGCCGGTTCCACGGCCGCGAGGCGGCGGCCCAGAACCGAGCGGACGGCCATGGGTATCCCGTCGCCGAGACGCTCGTCCCGGGGCAGTCGCGCGTACTCGGAGACGAACAACGGGTTACCTCCGGTCCGGTCCGCGAGCATGCGCACCTCGACCGGGCTCAGCTGCTCACCGGCGACATAGCTGGCCAGCGCGTCGACCTCGTCCTCGGCCAGTGCCGGCACCGCGATGTGCCGATTGCCCTCCCCCCGAAGCACCGCGTCCACGAACCGGGGTACCACTGTCCCGATCTCGGAGTCGCGGACCGTCACCACGAACCACACGGGGCGGTCGCGAAGTGCGCCGACCAGATACGTCAGGCACCGCAGCGACGTCGGGTCGGCCCACTGGATGTCGTCGACGATGACGGTCAGCGCGGGTGTGCCCTCCGCCGCGGACTCGATCGCCGCCAGCACCCGCTCGTACACGGCGAACCGCGCCTCGTCCGGATCGACATCGGTCGGTGGGATCAGCACCGTGTCCCCGTCGCCACCGACCTCAGTCACCATCCGACGGATCGGCCACCACGCCGGGGCACCGTCGTCCTCCGGGCAACGAGCCCACACCGCGGTTCCCCCGACCGACACGGTTCTCGCCGCACACTCCTCCGCGAACCGGGTCTTGCCGATCCCGGCGGGGCCGGTCAGGACCAACCACCGGCTCGCCCCGTGGCGGACGTCGTCGAGCATGCGCTCGACCATCTCGGTCTCGGTTCCGCGTCCGACGAACACCCGCCGCGGCGCCGCGGCGCCGGCCTCGCCCGGTCCGGCCGCGCCCGTGAACGACGGGTCTGGCACCGGAACCTGCTCTGCCCCCGTCCATCCGGGGGTCCGAGGCCAGGCCGCCAGACTCGGGTCGTGCCGCAGGATCGCCCCCTGAAGGGCCTGCAGCTCGGCGCCCGGCACCAGACCCAACTCGGAGTCCAGCCGGTCGGCGTGCAGCCGGAACTGTTCCAACGCCTCCGACGACCGGCCGGCCCGGTGCGACGCGAGCATCCGGAGCCAGCAGGTCCGGTCTCGAAACGGAAATTCGCCGGCCAACTGGGCAGCCTCGACGAGAGCGGGCGGCAGGCGTCCCAGGGCGAGGAGCGCGGTGATACGGGTCTCCCGGCACTCAGTGCGCGCCTCGTCGAAGGCGGCAGCCTCCGCCTGCATCCAGTGTTCGTCGCTCAGGTCCTCGAGCAGTCGGCCCCGCACCGTGGCCAGCGCTCGATCGGCCGTCGTCAGCACGCTGTCCCACTCGCCGGCCTCGGCAAACCCTCGCGCTGCCTCCGCGTCCGCGAGGAAGGTGGACAGGTCGACCTGGTCGGCCGAGACGTCGAGAACGTACCCGGGCGGTTGACGCACGATGGGCGACGTGTCGCCGCTCGCACCGCGGAGCGCCCGTCGCAGATTCGAGATGTACGCCTGGAGGCTCGCCGTCGCGCTCGCGGGAGCCTCGTCCCGCCACAGCGCGTCGATCAGGCGATCGGTGGACACCACGCGTCCCCTGCTGAGCAGCAGGACCGCGAGAACCGTGCGTTGCTTCCGCGGTCCCAGATCGAGAGCCTGCTCGCCGGTGTCGGTGCGAGCCACTTCGAGCGGTCCGAGCAGTCGATAGATCATCCGCGCGCTCCCCCGATCTGCCGACGCCGAGTCGCTCGAGTGTAAGGACAGCGAGCCGGCAGTGCGCACCAAAACAGTCACCTGGGTACCGAGACGACCTCGCGGGACTGCTCGCCGGTCCAGCCCGCGGATCTCCTCGCGGGCAGCGTCGCCGCGCACACCAGCGCGCCGAGGGCAGCGATCAACGCGGCGACCAGCAGGGCCTGTTGCAGGCCGACGACGAACTCGGTCGGCGACCCTCCCGGCAGCATCGACTGGGCGGGCAGGAAGATGCCGAGGCCGGCGACGCCGACCGCGATGCCGGTCTGCCGGAACGCGTCGTTGATGCCCGCGGCCAGCCCCGAGTGGTGTGCGGTCCCCTCGCCGAGCACGAGGCCGCTCATCACCGGATTGAACACTCCGGCGCCGACGCAGCTCACCACGAACCCGGGCAGGATCGCGTACGGCGAACTCGACACGTCGACGACGGTCATCATCAGCAGGCCGACGGCCACCAGCAGCAGCGAGCCCGTCAACAGGACGGACACCGGGACACGTCCGTCGAGCTTGGCCGTGGCGCCCGCGACGACGAACATGGCGACCGTCGCGGGCAGGTACACCAACCCCGCCTCGACGGGCGAGAGGTGAAGCACGTTCTGCAGGTAGAGGGTGGTGTAGACGAACACCGCGAACAGGGAGGCGGAAATCGCGAACGCCGCGACCTGAGCTCCCGCGAACGCCCGGTTGGCAAGCAGGTGCGGCGGCAGCATGGGTGCGCTGGTGCGAATTTCGTGTCCGACGAACGTGATCAGCGCGGCCGCGGCGACCACCAGCGCGACGACCGGTTGCACGTCGGTCCAGCCGGTTTCGTTGCCGCGCAGCAGCCCGAAGACAAGTGCCGCCAGCCCGGTGGAGATCAGGATCTGCCCGATCACGTCGGCACCCCGCGGATTCGGGTCACGCGACTCGGGCACCCACCTCGCGGTCACCGCCAGCGTGACGAGTCCGATCGGAACGTTGACCAGAAAGATTGCTCGCCACGACAACATCTCGGTCAGCAACCCGCCGATGAGTGGGCCGACGGCGAACGCGCCGCCGATGGTGGCCCCGTACGCGGCCAGGGCGCCCGCCCGCGCGGGCCCCTCGTCGAACACGTCTGCCAACAGGGCCAGCGAGCAGGCGAAGAGAACGGCACCGCCGACACCCTGCACGGCCCGCGCCACGTCGAGGACCCAGATGTTCGGTGCCAGCGCGCACAGCAGGGAGGCAACGGTGAACAACACGATCCCGAGTTGGAACACATGGCGGCGGCCGCGCCGATCCGCCCAGGAGCCCGCGCTGAGGACCACGGTGGCCAACGCCAGGGTGTACGCGTCCACGACCCACTGGAGTCCGCTGACACCGGCCTCGAGGTCAGCTGCGATCGACGGCAGGGCCGTGTTGACGACCGCGATGTCGAGCATCAACATGGCGGTGGTCACGCACACCACCGTCAGCGTCGCTCGACGCGTGGCCGCGCTCTTCGGAATGGTCTCGACTGTCATCGTCCGTCCTAGCGTTTCGAAGGGAAGGGACGAGGCGCGTCCCACCGAAACCCTGCGCGTGCACGCTTGGCGGAAGTCGGGCGAAACTCTTGGAATCGCGGCGGCTGAGGCGGCCGCCACATGTCACCGGGCTCGGCTGGACGCTCGCCGACGCCCGGCGCTAGCGTCGACGTGTGGGCACCAAGAGCAGGGACGACATCACCAAGGACACGACGCTGTGCATGTCGCTGTCCGCTCGACCGTCGAACATCGGCACGAGGTTCCACAACTACCTCTACGACGAACTCGGCCTGGACTTCGTCTACAAGGCGTTCACCACCACCGACCTGCCGAGCGCGATCGCCGGGATCCGCGCGCTCGGGATCCGGGGTTGCGGGGTGTCGATGCCGTTCAAGGAGGCGAGCATCGAACACGTCGACGTCATGCACCCGTCGGCCTCCGCGATCTCCTCCGTGAACACCATCGTCAACGAAGCCGGCACGCTGCACGCCTACAACACCGACTACGAGGCCGTGGCCACGCTGCTGACCGAGCGTGCGATCTCGACCGATTTCGAGGTCGCCGTCGCGGGCAGCGGCGGAATGGCGAAGGCGGTCGTCGCGGCACTGCGCGACAGTGGCTTCACCGCGGTGACGGTCGTCGCCCGGAACGAGGAGACCGGGCGCGGCCTCGCCGGGCAGTACGGCTTCCGCTGGCGCCACGAACTCGGCGAGTTGCGGCCGCAGCTGCTGGTCAACGCCACACCGGTCGGGATGGCGGGCGGACCGGGCGGCGAGTCCGCGGCCATGCCGTTCGAGGCCGCCGCGATCGAGGCGTCGCGGTCCGTGTTCGACGTGGTCGCCATGCCGCCGGACACCCCGCTCATCCGTGCCGCCACGGCCGCCGGCAAGCAGACCGTCACCGGCGCCGAGGTGATCGCGCTGCAGGCGGCCGCCCAGTTCCGGCTCTACACGGGGGTCACCCCCACCGCGGACCAGGTGCGCCGGGCGTCCGAGTACTCGAGGAGCTGAAGTCTCGAGACGCTGACGCACCCGAGATGCTGAAGTACCCGGGATGCCGGCTCAGGTCGGTTTGTGCGCCAGCACCCGAAAGACGATGCCGCCCCGGCCCGTTCGGCTGACCTCGTCGACCACGAACCCCGCCGACTCGAGGTAGCCGACCGGTTCGCGGGTCAGGTGGTCCGCGCCGAACCGGACCGAGAGCGGCTCGACCATCCGCATCAGCGCGCGCACCACGCCCGTGGTCGACGGCCCGTGCTCGGCGAGCACCACCCGGCCGCCCGGCACGAGCACCCGAAAGGCCTCCGCGCTCGCCGCGGCCGGGTCCGGGATCGTGCAGAAGGTGAACGTCGAGAGCACCGTGTCCACGGACCCGTCCGGCACCTCCAGCGCCTGCACGTCGCCGCGGCGGACCTCGGCCCGGTCGATCCCGTTGTCGTCGACGCGGGCCCGGGCTACGTCCAGCATGCCCTCGGACAGGTCCAACCCGAGCACGTGCGAGACCCCCGGCCCGTACAGCGGCAGGTTCAGCCCGGTCCCGACCGCCAGTTCCAGCACCCGGCCCCGGGCCTGCGCGACTGCCCACTCCCGGGCGGGTCCGAGGACGAACCGTTCGAAGTACCCGATCTGCCGGTCGTAGTTGCCCGACATCGCGTCGAACACCTTCTCGACCTTCGCATTTCCGGGTTCACGCATCGCGGTCTCCGGCCGGCGTGAGCCCGGTGGCCGCCGGGCGGGCGGGGTCGGCCGACCACTGCGACCAGGACCCCGGGTACAGCGCCGCCTCGATCCCGGCCAGTGCGAGCGCGGCGATCTGGTGCGCGGCGGTCACCCCGGACCCGCAGTAGACCGCGGTCGGCGTCGACGCGTCCACCCCGAGCTCGGCGTACCGTCGCCGCAACTCCTCCTCGCCGGCGAATCTGCCCGACCCGTCCAGGTTCTCGGAGGTCGGCGCGCTCACCGCGCCCGGGATGTGCCCGGCCCGCGGATCCACCGGCTCCGTCTCGCCGCGGTACCGCTCGCCGGCGCGGGCGTCGAGCAGCACCCCGGACGCCGACCAGGTGGCCGCCTGCCCGATGTCGACGGTCGGCAGGTGTCCGGCCGACAGCGTCACGTCGCCGGCGGCGGGCGGCGCGCCCGGCCCGGACTCCACCACGAATCCGGCACCGGTCCACGCGGCCAGTCCGCCGTCGAGCAGTCGCACGTCGGCCACCCCGGCCCAGCGCAGCAACCACCACGCGCGTGCGGCCGCGGTGTTGCCGGTGTCGTCGTAGACCACCACCGGGTCGCCCGCCGAGATGCCCCACCGCCGCGCGCCGGCCTGCAGGTCCGCCACGTCGGGCAGTGGGTGCCGCCCCCGCCCGGCCGAGGCCGGCGCCGCGAGCTCGGTCTCGAGGTCCACGAAGACCGCCCCCGGCAGATGCGCGGTCTCGAAGTGGCGGCGGCCGTGCGGGTCGCCGAGTGCCCAGCGGACGTCGAGCAGCACCGGTGGCCTCCCCGACGCGGCGCCGCCCGAATCGATCTGCGCCGCCAGCTCTTCCGCGGTGACCAGCACCGTCGACCCGCCGGACCGCAGTTCGTCGCGCAGCAGGTCCGCCACCTCGTCGCTGAATGCGACGAAGGTGACGTCCTGCACGTCCGTCCGGGCCTGACGCACCGCGGTCACCGCCTGGTGCACGGCGTCGACCCGAGGCCAGCCGTACACGCCGGCGGAGATCAGCGGGAAGGCGACGGTCCGGGCGCCCACCTCGTCGGCGACCGCCAGGCTGCGGGTGTACGCCGAGCGGAGCACCGGCGAGCGGTCCTCGGTCTCGAGATACACCGGGCCGACCGTGTGAATCACCCAGCGGGCGGGCAGATCCCCGGCCCCGGTCGCCACCGCGTCCCCGGCGGGCAGCCCGTGCGGCAGCGTGCTCGCGCGCAGCCGCCGACAGTCGGCGAGAATATCCGGTCCGCCGGCCCGGTGGATCGCGCCGTCGACGCCGCCGCCGCCGAGCAGACTCGAGTTCGCCGCGTTGACGATCGCGTCGGCGGGGAATCGGGTGATGTCACCTCGAACCACGTGGAGTTCCACCATCGATTCACCGTACGCCCGAGAACGGCATTCTCGGCCCCGCTGGTCGTGACGGGCCTGGTCGGGTAGAACGAATGCAGCACTACGACAACTCATCGAACGCCCGAACGAGCGAAGGAGTGGTCATGCTCTCACTGGGAATCTTCAGCTGGATCATCCTCGGCGGCCTGGCCGGCTGGATCGGCAGCAAGATCATGGGTACCGACGAACAGCAGGGCATCATCGCCAACATCGTCGTCGGCATCATCGGCGGCCTGGCCGGCGGCTTCCTGCTGAACCTCTTCGGCGTCGACGTCAAGGGCGGCGGGCTCATCTTCAGCTTCCTCACCTGCCTGCTCGGCGCGGTGATCCTGCTGTTCGTCGTCAAGAAGGTCAGGAGCTGACGTAGCGTCCCGCTGCGCCCGCCCACGCGGCTTCCGGGGAGGGCGGGCGTAGCCACGCGTGGGCAGGCGTGGGCATTCGCGCGGCCGGCCACCACCGCTGCGAGAGACAATGACCGCCATGCCCGACGCCGTCACCCCCGAACAACCCGCGCCCGCCGCACCGACCGGCACCCCTCCGGCCGACGTCGGGATCGCGCACCCGATCAGCGCCGGCGTGGTCACCGCCCTCGTCGGGTTCACCAGTTCGTTCGCCGTGGTCCTGACCGGCCTGCGCGCGGTCGGCGCCAGCCCGTCGCAGGCCGCGTCCGGCCTGATGGCGCTGTGCGTCACGCAGGCGGTCGGGATGCTGTGGCTCTCCCGGCGCTACCGGATGCCCCTCACCCTGGCCTGGTCGACACCCGGCGCCGCGCTGCTCGCGGGCACCGGGATGGTCGCCGGCGGCTGGCCCGCCGCGGTCGGCGCCTTCGTCGTGGTGGGTCTGGCCGTGGTGCTCACCGGGCTGTGGCCCCGGCTGAGCCGGCTGATCGCCGCGATCCCGACGCCGCTCGCGCAGGCCATGCTCGCCGGGGTGCTGCTGCCGCTGTGCCTCGCGCCGATCACCGCCTTCCGGGACTCCCCCGCCGCCGTGGCGCCGGTGGTGCTGACCTGGCTTGTGCTGCAGCGGTTCTCCAGACGCTGGGCGGTCCCGGCCGCGTTCGGCGTGGCCGCGGTGGTGATCGGTGTGTACCTGGCCACCGGGGACACCGCGCTCGACACCGCCACGCTGATGCCGACGCTCGACCTCACCGTCCCGCACTGGACCGGGCAGGCGATGATCGGCATCGCGGTCCCGCTCTACATCGTGACGATGGCGTCACAGAACATCCCGGGCACCGCGGTGATGGGCGCGTTCGGCTACCGGGTGCCGTGGCGGGCCGCGATGGCGGTCACCGGCATCGGCACCGTGGTGGGCGCCCCGGCCGGCGGGCACGCGATCAACCTGGCCGCGATCAGCGCCGCGCTGGCGGCCGGGCCCACCGCGCACCCCGACCCCAAGCGCCGCTGGGTCGCGGCGTTCACCGCCGGCTGCGCCTACCTGGTGCTGGCGTTGTGCTCGGCGGCGCTGGCCGCGCTGGTGGTGGTGGCGCCGGCGGGGGTGGTGGAGACGGTGGCCGGGCTGGCCCTGCTCGCGACGCTCGGCGGCTCGCTGGTCGCCGCTCTCGCCGACGAGTCGGACCGCGAGTCCGCGGTGCTCACCTTCCTGATCGCGGCGTCGGGCGTCAGCATCCTCGGCATCGGGTCGGCGTTCTGGGCACTGCTCGCGGGCCTGGCGATCCGGCTGGTGTTGCGCGCCCGGCCGTTTCGGAAGTCCCCGTCACCCTCGGCCGAACAAGCACCCGACGCGCCCACCCCGCCGCCGCCGGACTGGTCCGTCCGCGGTAGCAGCAGGTGAGACGCCGAACGCCCCGCGCTCGTGCGCGGGGCGTTCGGGACGAGCCCCCGCCGAACAGGGCGGCGATCGTCGCGATGATTTCTTCCATGCGGTTCTCCTTGATCGTGTTCACGTCGTTCGCCGAGGGCGACCCCACGAGGAGTCTGCACTGCCCCACACACCGGTGTACCTGCTTTGGACGAACCCCGTCGCGTGTGGCGAACCGCCGCGAAACAGGGACCGTTCACCCGCGCAACTACCGCAGGCCGGCCTCCGCCGCGACGATCGTCGCCCGGGTCACGATGTCGTCGATGATCTTGGTCGACGGACCGCCCACCGCGGCGGTGTTTCTCGGATCCTCCATCGTGCGGCGCAGCACCCCCTCCGCGATGATCGCGAGCTTCCACAGCGCCAGCGCGTGCCAGAAGCCGAGCGCGGCCGGGTCCCGGTGGGTCTCGTCGAAGTAGGCCTGCGCCAGTTCCGCCCGGGTCGGGAAGCCTGCGAGCGTGGACGCGATGAACGGTCCGGTCACCACGTCACCGGCCTCCGACCAGTAGGCCAGCAGCGCGCCGACGTCGGCCAGCGGGTCACCGAGCGTGCACAGTTCCCAGTCCACCACCGCGACCACCCGACCGTCCTCGCGTGAGGTGATCACGTTGCTGAGGTGGAAGTCGCCGTGCACCAGGGTCAGTTCCCGCTGGTCGGGGATCGAGCGGGCGAGCACCCCGGCCAGTTCGTCGACCTCGGGCACGTCGCGGGTCTTGGACTGCTCCCACTGTCCGGACCACCGTTTGAGCTGCCGCTCGGCGTACGGCGAATGGCTCGCCAGGTCCTCGAGGCCGGCCAGTTCGAGGTCGACGCCGTGGATGCTGGCCAGCGCGGCGGGCATCGACAGGCCGGTGGCGCGGCGCCGCTCCGGAGTGAGCGCTTTGGCCACCCCGATGCTGTCGATCACCACCCCGTCGACGTAGCTCATCAGCATCAACGGCGCGTCGGTGACGGCCGGGTCCTCGGTCAACGCAAGCACTTTGGGGACCGGTACGCCGGTACCCTGCAGCGCGGAGAGGATCCGGTACTCGCGGGCGACGTCGTGCGCCGATGCCAGCAGGTGTCCGAGCGGCGGCCGGCGCAGCACCCACTGCGCGCCGCCCGAGTCGTCCACCTGGAAGGTCAGGTTCGACTGGCCGTTCCCGATCCGGGTGAAGGTCAACGGCGCGACCGCGCCGACCCCCAGGTCGGCGATCCACGCGGACACCGCCTCCTCGTCGAGCCCCACTGCGTTGCTCATCCGCGTGCTCCCTTCGTTGTGTCGACCTGTGCTGCCGCCTTCGCCGCCTCGGCGTCGAGCCGGTACGGCCGCAACTCCTGGCGGGCAATCGTTCTCTTGTGCACCTCGTCCGGGCCGTCCGCGAGCCGCAGCGTCCGCAGGTGCGCGTACGCCGACGCCAGCGGGAAGTCGTCGGACACCCCGCCGCCGCCGTGCACCTGGATCGCGCGGTCGACGATCTTCAGCGCCATCTGCGGGGCCGCCACCTTGATCGCCGCGATCTCGGTGCGGGCCTCCTTGTTGCCGACGGTGTCCATCAGCCAGGCGGCCTTGAGCGTGAGCAGTCGGACCATCTCGATCTCGATGCGCGCCTCGGCAATCCAGTCCTGGATGTTCGCGCGCTCGCTGAGCGTTCGGCCGAACGTCACCCGGGTCGAGGCGCGCAGGCACATCAGTTCCAGTGCCCGCTCGGCCATTCCGATCGCCCGCATGCAGTGGTGGATCCGGCCGGGTCCGAGCCGCGCCTGGCTGATCATGAAGCCGGCGCCGGGGCCGGCCAGCACGTCGGCATCGGGCACCCGCACGTTCTCGAACAGCACCTCGGCGTGACCCTCGCGGTCCTGGTAGCCGAACACCGGCAGCCCCCGCACCACCGTGACTCCCGGGGCGTCGATGGGCACCACCATCATCGACTGCTGGCTGTAGACGGGGCCGCCGGGATCGGTCTTGCCCATCACGATGAGCACCTTGCAGTTGGCGTGCAACGCATTCGAGGTCCACCACTTGCGCCCGTTGAGGACCCACCCGTCGCCGTCGTGATCCATCGTCATCGCGATGTTCGTGGCGTCCGAACTGGCGACGTCGGGCTCGGTCATCGCGAACGCCGACCGGATGGTGCCGTCGAGCAGCGGGACGAGCCACCGCTGCTTGTGCTCGTCGGTGCCGAAGAGGGTGAGCACCTCCATGTTTCCGGTGTCCGGCGCACTGCAGTTGCACGCCTCCGACGCCAGGTGGCTGCGGCCCATGATCTCCGCGAGCGGGGCGTACTCGGAGTTGGTCAGGCCCGGGCCCCACTCCGGATGCGGGTGGAAGAGGTTCCACAGCCCGCGCCGGCGGGCCTCGACCTTGAGCTCCTCGAGGATCGGCGGCTGGAAGTGCGGATCGCCCGCCGCGCGCATCTGTCCGTCGTAGACGGCCTCCGCCGGGTAGACGTGCTCGTCCATGAAGGCGAGCAGTCGTTCCCGATAGTCCTGGCAGCGCTCGGTCGGTGCGAAGTCCATCAGCGATCATCCTCTCCGCAAGCACAGTGCGACGAGCCCCGACGACAGTCGTCTGTCGATGGTAGGCCGACCGCGTGCGGTACGCGGCCGGAAGCAACGAAACCGTGCCGGTCGTCGCGACCCGGGTCAGGATGGGTGCATGGCCGTCCCGACCACGCGTCGGCACCCGCGGGTGCCACACCCGCCTCACCGTATCCCGTTGCTGGGCGACGTGATCGGCGTCAGCATCACGAAACCGACACAGAACGCGATGACGTATGCGCGCCGGCTCGGGCCGATCTACGAGCGGCGGGTGCTCGGCTACACGTTCACCTTCGTCTCGGGCGCCGAGCTGGCCGCCGAACTCAACGACGAGAAGCGTTTTCGCAAGCAGCTCGGGGTGGCGCTCGAGGCGCTGCGCCCGATCGGCCACGACGGCCTGTTCACCGCCCACAACGACGAACCGAACTGGTCGACCGCCCACAACGTGCTGCTGCCCGGGTTCACCCAGTCCGCGATGCGCGGCTACCACCAGACGATGCTGGACACTGTGCGCGAACTGACCGGGCACTGGGACCACCACTGCGACGACGGCACCTGGGTGGCGGTCACGCCAGACATGAACAAGGTGACGCTCGAGACCATCGGCCGCGCCGGATTCGGCTACGAGTTCGGTTCGTTCAGCAGCGAGGAGCAGCACCCGTTCGTGGCGGCGATGCTCCGCGCGCTGAGCTTCGCGCAGCGCTCCACCTTCAAGATCCCCGTGCCGCTGCTCGGCGGTGCGCTCACCCGCCGCACCGCGCAGCAGAACCGCGCCGACCTCGCGTACCTGGCGGAGGTCGTGGACGAGGTGATCGCGTCACGCCGTGCGAACCCCCACGAGCGGCGCGACGACCTGCTCGAGCTGATGCTCACCAGTACCGATCCCGAGTCCGGGCGGCGCCTCGACGAGGTCAACATCCGCAACCAGGTGATCACCTTCCTGATCGCCGGGCACGAAACATCATCGGGCGCATTGTCGTTCGCGCTGTACTACCTCGCCAACCACCCGGAGGTCGCGGACCGGGCACGCGCCGAGATCTACCGGGCCTGGCCGGCGGGTGCCGAACCCGCCCCCTCCTTCGAACAGGTCGCAAAGCTCCGGTACCTGCGACACGTCCTCGACGAGACACTGCGGCTGTGGCCCACCGCGCCCGGCTACATGCGAGAGGCCCGCGAGGACACCCTGCTCGGCGGTCGGTACCCGATGAAGGCGGGCGACGCGGCGTTCGTGCTGTTGCCGCAGGTGCACCGGGACCCCGCGTGGGGTCCCGACGCCGACGCGTTCGACCCCGACCGGTTCCTGCCCGAGCGCGCGCACGCGCGGCCCGGTCACGTCTACAAGCCGTTCGGCACCGGCATCCGCTCCTGCATCGGCCGCCAGTTCGCGCTGCACGAGACCGTCCTGGCGTTGGCGCTGATCCTGCACCGCTACGACCTCGAACCCGAGCCCGGCTACCTGCTCGACGTCGAGGAACTGCTAACCCTCAAGCCGTCCGGGTTCCGGGTCCGGCTGCGACGACGCTGAACCGCTCACCGCGCGAGGGCAGACAAACCGATCGGTCTACGAGACAATGAGGCATGGCGTCTCCCGGCGTCGTCGACACGCGCCAGATTCCGCACCCTCCGCACCGAGTACCGGTGCTGGGCGACCTGCTGAGCGTGGACCCGGCCAGCCCGACCCAGACCATGGCGCGGCACGCCCGCACCCTCGGGCCGATCTTCGAGACAAAGTTCTTCGGCCAGCGCATGGTCGTGGTGTCCGGGCCGGACCTGTACGCGGAGCTCGGCGACGAGAAACGCTTCGGCAAACACGTCGGATTCGGTATCGCCGCCGCCCGCGAATTCCTCGACGACGCGCTGTTCAGCGCCTACACCGAC
The DNA here is from genome assembly GCF_056402135.1 of Rhodococcus sp. P4_C10. NCBI lineage: Bacteria > Bacillati > Actinomycetota > Actinomycetes > Mycobacteriales > Nocardiaceae > Rhodococcus > Rhodococcus sp. P4_C10. Next base: position 49,131 of record NZ_JBFUHZ010000029.1, read on the forward strand.
GAGCCGAACTGGTCGCGGGCGCACAACATCCTGATGCCGGCCTTCACCCTGCCCGCGATGAAGAAGTACCACGACACGATGCTCGACACCGTCCGCGAGCTGCTGGCGCACTGGGATCGCCGGCTGCAGTCGGGACCGGTGGACGTGCACACCGACACGAGCAAGCTGACGCTCGAAACCATCGCCCGGATCGGCTTCGGCTACCACTTCGACCCGTTCACCCGCGGCGAGCCAGATCCCTACGCAGCCGCCGTGATGCGGACGTTCGCCTACGTCGGGCGCAGCGCCTACCGGATCCCGGTGGACTGGCTCGAGCGCATCGTCCACCACCGCGCCAACACCCAGATGGACGCCGACGTCGCCTACATCCGCCGGGTCGTCGACGAGGTGATCGCGGCCCGCCGGGCCTCGCCCGAGCCCGCTCCCGACGACCTGCTGGCGCTGATGCTCACCACCGCCGACCCAGCGACCGGCGAGTACCTCGACGACGCGAACGTACGCAACCAGGTGATCACCTTCCTCAACGCCGGGCACGAGACCACCTCCGGCACCCTGTCGTTCGCACTGCACCTGCTCGCCACCCATCCGGAGGCCGCGGCGCAGGCGCGCGCCGAGCTGCACACTCTGTGGCCGGCCGGCACCGACCCGGACCCGGCGTTCGGCGAGATCCACCAGCTGCGGTACTTGCGCCGCGTCGTGGACGAGACGCTGCGGCTGTGGCCCATCGCCCCCGGGTACTTCCGGGAGCCTCGCCGAGACACCCTGCTCGGCGGGCGCTACCCCCTGGCCGCGGGGCAGGCGGTGCTGGCGTTGACCCTGAAGGTGCACCGCGACCCCGCCTGGGGCGCGGACGCTGAGTCCTTCGACCCGGACCGGTTCCGGCCGGAGCGTGCCCGGACCCGCCCCCCGGGCCTCTACAAGCCGTTCGGCACCGGCGTCCGGTCCTGCATCGGCCGCCAGCTGGCGTTGCACGAGACGGTGCTGGCGCTCGCGCTGATCCTGCACCGCTACGACCTGGTGCCCGAGCCCGGGTACACGCTCGAGGTGGCCGAGGAGCTCACCCTCAAACCCGCGAACCTGCGGCTCGGACTGGTTCGCCGCTGACGCTCGGCCGTGTCGCCTTGACCCTGCCCGCATCCCCAGTAGCCTCGGACGGCGGGCGTAATTCATACGCCAGCTGAAAGTTTTGTGACAGCCAGGGAGAGTCAGTGGACGTCGTTGCCATCGTTTGCGCGGTCGTTCTTGCGATCGGCGCCCTCGGCGCGGCCGTCCCCAAGGTCCGGCTGCGCGGGACCGCCTGGACCGCCCTGCGTGACCGCGGTCTGACCGCCAACCAGGTCCGCACGATCGGGGCCGCAGAGATCGCCGGTTCGGTCGCCGTGCTGGTCGGGCTGTTCTGGTGGCCGCTGGGCGTCGTCGCGGCGGCGGCACTGCTGCTGCTGATGCTCGGCGCGACCGCCTTTCACGTCAAGTACGGCGACTTCGGCAACCCCGACATGCGCGGTCCCGCGCTGTACCCGGCCGGCCTCGCGGTCCTCGCGGTGGTCGTGATCGTCGCGCTGCTCCTCGCGAACTAGGGCACGCCACTCACCCGCTTGCGCCGCCCGCCCAAAGGGGGATGCTGAGAGTAGGACTCCAACAACGTCGGACGCGGCCCCACAAGGGCCTCCCGACGTAGGCACCAGGAGGTCAACCATGACCGACAAGATCGCCTACCCGGTCCAGCTCGTCCAACCCGACGGACGACGCGTGCACCGGGCCGCCTACTCCGAGCTCGTCGCCGACGTCGGCACCGCGGAGCTGCGCGCACTGTACGAGGACATGGTGGTGGTCCGACGCGTCGACGGCGAGGCGACGGCGCTGCAACGCCAGGGCCAGCTCGGCATCTGGGTGCCGAGCCTGGGGCAGGAGGCCGCGCAGGTCGGCTCGGCCCACGCGCTGGCCCCCGACGACTACGTCTTCACCAGCTACCGCGAGCACGGCGTCGCCTACTGCCGCGGCGTCGAGCCGGCGCAGTGGCCGCGGCTCTGGCGCGGCGTGGCGCTGTCCTGCTGGGACCCCGACGAGCTGGGCCTGACCAACCCGGCGATCGTCGTCGGCGCCCAGGGACTGCACGCCACCGGCTACGCGATGGGCGCGCACTTCGACGGCGCCGAGATCGCGACCTTCGCCTACTTCGGCGACGGCGCCACCAGCCAGGGCGACCTGTCCGAGGCGCTCGGCTTCGCCGCCACGTTCAACGCCGGCGTGGTCTTCTTCTGCCAGAACAACCACTGGGCGATCAGCGAACCGGTGACGCTGCAGAGCCCGTTCCCGTTGGTGCAGCGCGCATCCGGCTTCGGCATCCCCGGGATCCGGGTGGACGGCAACGACGCGCTGGCCGTCCTGGCCGTCACCCGCAGCGCCGCCCGCCGGGCCCGTGAGGGCAGCGGGCCGACGTTCGTCGAGGCCGTCACCTACCGGATGGGCCCGCACACCACGTCCGACGACCCGACGCGGTACCGGACCGGCGCCGAACTGGAGATGTGGCGGGCGCGTGACCCCATCGACCGGCTGCACCGGCTGCTCGAACGCGAGGACGGCCTCGATGCCGAGTTCCTGGCCGGGGTGAATGCGAAGGCCGAGGACACCGCCGCCGCGTTCCGGGCGGCGACGCTGACCCTGCCCGATCCCGACCCGATGCAGCTCTTCGAGCACGTCTACACACAGGACCACCCGCTGATCGACGAGGAACGCGAACAGTTCGCCCACTACCTCGGCACGCTGTCCGTTCCCGAAACACTGTCGGAGGCCCGGTCATGACCACGATGACGCTCAGCGGCGCCCTGAACGCCGGGCTGCGGCGGGCCCTGGAACAGGACCCGAAGGTGGTGCTGATGGGTGAGGACATCGGCCAGCTCGGCGGTGTCTTCCGGATCACCGACACCCTGCAGAAGGACTTCGGCGGCAACCGGGTCATCGACACCCCGCTGGCCGAGTCCGGGATCGTGGGCACCGCTTTCGGGATGGCGCTGCGCGGCTACCGCCCGGTCTGCGAGATCCAGTTCGACGGGTTCGTCTACCCCGCCTTCGACCAGATCGTCTCGCAGGTCGCGAAGATCCACTACCGCACCCAGGGCAGCGTGCGGGCACCGCTGACCATCCGGGTGCCCTACGGCGGCGGAATCGGTGCGGTCGAACACCACTCGGAGTCGCCGGAGGCCTACTTCGCGCACACCGCGGGGCTGCGACTGGTCAGTCCCTCCAACCCGAACGACGCCTACTGGATGATCCAGCAGGCCATCGCCTCCGACGACCCGGTGCTCTTCTTCGAGCCCAAGCGCCGGTACTGGGACCGCGGCGAGATGGACACCGACGCGCCTCCCGCTCTCGACCTGCACCGGGCCCGAGTCGCGGCGGCGGGCACCGACGCCACCGTGGTGGCCTACGGGTCGGTGGTGCCGACCGCGCTGGCCGCGGCGAGAGTGGCCGAGCAGGAGGGTCATTCGATCGAGGTCATCGACCTGCGTTCGCTCTCCCCCGTCGACTTCGACGCCGTCGAGGCGTCGGTCCGCAAGACGGGCCGACTGGTGGTCGCGCACGAGGCGCCGGTGTTCCTCGGCCTCGGTGCGGAGATCGCCGCCCGAATCTCGGAACGCTGCTTCTACCAGCTCGAGGCGCCGGTGCTGCGGGTCGGCGGGTTCGCCACCCCGTACCCACCGGCGAAGCTCGAGAAGTACTTCCTGCCCGACCCGGACCGCATCCTCGACGCGGTCGACAAGACGCTCGCCGCCTGAGGGGGTCTGCCGTGGCCGACCGCAGCCCGCAGCCCCTGCACGAGTTCCGACTGCCCGACCTCGGCGAGGGTCTGACCGAGGCGGAGCTCGTCTCCTGGTCGGTCGCGGTGGGCGACGCCGTCGCGCTCAACCAGGTGATCGTGCAGGTGGAGACGGCCAAGGCGGTGGTGGAGCTGCCGTCCCCGTACGCCGGCACCGTCCTGGCGCTGCTCGCCGAGCCCGGCGCCACCGTCGCGGTGGGGGCGCCGCTGATCCGCATCGGCGAGCCGGGCGCGGGTCCTGCGGAGGGTTCCGGGCCTGACCCGGACGCGTCCGGATCCGGGTCGGTGCTGGTCGGGTACGGCCCCACCGCGGCCGCGCCCAGCCGGCGCCGGACCCCGGGTGCCGCCGCTCCCCCCACGCCCGGCAGCGCTGCGTCCGCGCCGGTCCGGCCCGACGCCAAGCCGTCGGCGCGCAAGCTCGCCCGCGAACTCGGCGTCGACCTGAGCGCGGTGCCCGGCTCCGGGGCGGGCGGCGCGATCACCACCGGCGACGTCCGGGCCTGCCACGACGCCGCCGAGCCGACCGCACCGCCCACCGACGCGACCGCCCCGCGCGAGACCCGCACGCCCATCCGCGGCGTCCGCAAGCAGACCGCCGACGCCGTCGTGCGCAGCGCGTTCACCGCCCCGCACGTCACCGAGTTCCTCACCGTCGACGTCACCGCCTCGATGGACCTGCTCGCGACGCTCCGGGCCACGCCCGCGTACGCCGGGCTCAAGCTCACCCCGCTGGCGCTGGTGGCGAGGGTCCTGGTGGCGATGCTGCGCGCGCACCCGGCCCTGAACTCGAGCTGGGACGAGGAGCACCAGGAGATCGTCACCCGGCACTACGTGAACCTCGGCATTGCCGCCGCCACCCCGCGCGGCCTGCTCGTCCCGACGATCCGGGATGCGCACCTGATGGGCCTGCTGGAGCTGACCCGGGCGATCTACGATCTGGCCGAGACCGCCCGGGCGGGACGGGCCACCCCGGCGGACCTGTCCGGTGCCACCGTCTCGATCACCAATGTCGGGGCCTTCGGGGTGGATGCCGGCACCCCGATCCTCGGCCCCGGGCAGGCCGCGATCCTGTGCCTCGGCGCGATCCGGCCACGCCCGTGGGTGGTCGAGGACCGTGTCGTCGTCCGCCAGGTTGTCACCCTGGGTCTCTCGTTCGACCACCGACTGGTCGACGGCGAGCAGGGCTCGCGGTTCCTCGCCGACGTCGGCGCGACGCTCACCGATCCCCTCACTTTGCTCTAGGCGTCTCCGGAGCACCGGGTAGGACGGCGCCGGGCCGTCGGCGCCCGCCAATATCGCCTGCTTGCTGGGCTCCCTCCGGCCAGCCGGGGAGTGGATCGTCGGCCGTGGTGCCGCTACTCGCGCGAGAGCATGGCGGCGGATTCGCGTTCGAGATCGATGTAGGGTTCGCCGCTGACGTCGACGGCCACCCGTTTCAGAGTGCCGCCGGTGAAGGCCCACGGCGCGGTGCCGGGGTAGTCGTCGGTGACGGGTTCGCCGGTGTCGCGGCCGGCGCACAGGCCCTCGCCGGCGAGGCTGAACTTGCCGGGCTGGGTCTTGATCCGGCCCTCGCCGACCTTCCGGTCCCCGTAGAACAGGGTCAGGGTGCCGTGGGCGGTGCCGGGCGGGTCCTCGCCGTCCTTGTCGAACGAGGCCGCCAGGATCAGGTTCTCGCCGGTCGGCAGGTCCTCGGTGGCGCTGATGCGCTGTTCGTCGCTGCCGAGGAAGTTGTACTCGTAGCGCAGGCGGTTGTCCTTGACGTAGAGGGCGTGTCCACCGAACCGGCTGCCGTGCGCGAAGAGCACCCCGGATGCCCCGGGTTCGGGGAGATCGACCAGGGCGCCGATCGAGTAGGAGCGGTTGCGGATGTTGACCGCGACCGACTCGGGGACCTCGGCGCCGCCCGGGCGGTAGACGTAGCGGTTGCGTGGGGGCGCGAGCTGCGGGCGGGGGGTGGTGAGGAGTTCGACCGCAGACCGGTCGTCGAGCGGGAGCGCCTGGTTGGCGCCGGCCTCGTGGAACCACAGGCCGACCAGTTCGGCGAGCCGCCCGGGCTCCTCGGCGGCGAGGTCGTGGAGCTCGGTGCGGTCGACCTGGGTGTGGTAGAGCTCCCAGGTGTCGTCGGGGAACCGGGCCCAGCCGCTGATCGCCGGGTGGGTGGTCACGGCCTTCCAGCCGTCGTGCCAGATGCCGCGGGTGCCGAGCATCGAGTAGAACTGGGTGTGCTTGGCCGTCGGGATGGTGGCCGCGTCGAAGCTGTACCGCATGCTCACGCCCTGCAGCGGGTGCTGGGTGTAGCCCTTGACGGTGTCCGGGAGTTCGATCCCCAGGCAGTCCAGCACGGTCGGGACCACGTCGATGGCGTGGTGGTACTGGTCGCGGTTTTCGCCGCGGGCGGCGATCCCGGCTGGCCAGGAGATGATGCAGGGGTCGGACGTGCCGCCGTTGAACGAGTACCGCTTCCACATCTTGAACGGGGCGTTGAAGCCCATCGCCCACCCGTTCGAGTAGTGGTTGTAGGTCTTGGTGCTGCCGAGTTCGTCGAGCATCTTCAGGTTCTCGGCCAGATCGTCCGGCACGCCGTTGGCGGCCTTGTTCTCGTTGACCGAGCCGTCCGGGCCGCCCTCACCGCTGGCGCCGTTGTCGGAGACCAGCACGATGATGGTGTTCTCGAGCTGCTCGGTGTCCTCGAGGTAGGCGATCAGTCGGCCGATCTGGTGGTCGCAGTGGGAGAGGAACCCCGCATATACCTCGGCCATTCGGGCGAAGAGCCGCTTCTCGTCGGCGGGGAGGGTGTCCCAGGGGCGGGTGAAGTCCATCGGCGGGAACGGTTGCCCGTCGGGGCCGGTGCGCGACTCGGGGGTGCCGATCGGATTGATCGGGGGCAGTTCGGTGTCCTGGGGGATCAGACCGAGTTCCTTCTGCCGGGCCAGGGTGTGCTCGCGCATGGCCTCGTAGCCGTCGTCGAACCGGCCCCGGTAGCGGTCGGCCCATTCCTGGGGCACCTGGTGTGGGGCGTGCGCGCAACCGGGCGTGTAGTAGAGGAAGACCGGCCGGTCCGGGGCGATCGCCTTGACGTCGTCGAGGTACTCGATGGCCTTGTCGGTGATGTCGACGCTGAAGTGGTAGCCCTGCTCCGGGGTGGCCGGTTGCTGCACGGGGTGGTTGTCGTGGACCAGGTCGGGATACCACTGGTTGGTCTCTGCGCCGAGGAAGCCGTAGAAGCGTTCGAAGCCGCGGCCGACGGGCCAGTTGCGTTTGGTGGAGGCGAGGTTCATCTCGTCCTCGGCGCACAGGTGCCACTTGCCGACCATCGCCGTGCTGAAGCCCTGCTCGACCAGGACCTCGGCGAGGGTCGCGCATTCGGGCGGGATGTGCCCGTTCGCGCCGGGGAAACCGACCGCGGCCTCGCTGATACAGGCCATCCCGTTGGTGGTGTGATTGCGGCCGGTCAGCAGGCAGGACCTGGTCGGTGAGCACAGGGCGGTGGTGTGCCACTGGCTGAAACGGAGTCCGTTGGCGGCGATCTTGTCGATGTTCGGTGTCTCGATCGGTCCGCCGTAGCAGCCGAGGGCGCCGAAGCCGACGTCGTCGAGAACGATGTACAGCACGTTCGCTGACCCAGGAGGGGCTTTCGGTTGCTCGTACGGGCCCCAGTCCGGGACGGAGTCGCGTATGTCGAGGTTGACGACACCTCTGAACGGCTTGGCCATTGCCAGCTCCTCATGCCGGGTTTCCCCCTGCCCTCAACTACAGCACCATCACCACGACGCGAACAGGGCTGTTAGCGCCGCTAACGTGCATACGTCCACGGTGTCCACCAAGATCGCCCGGTCGCAGCAGGTATCCCGGTCGGCGATCGGGAGAGGACGAGAAGCAGGGAGATGACCGCGACCGATGCTTCGATCGCGCGCAGAATTGCCCGCCGTCGGCGACGGCGATCCGTTCCGACCAGGCTCCGCGCTCTCACCACGAGGATTGGTCCGGGTGGCCCGATCGAGCACACCACCTCTCCAAATTCGTGGTGATGTCTACCGATCCGTCGAGTCATCGATGGCGATGGGACCGCGCGTGTCGCCCCGCAGTCCAGTCAATAGAGGTCGGTTGATTCCGCCCACCGACCCGCGACAGCTACGGTTGGTCACACACTTCGCCGAGGTCAGGAGCCGCCGTGCCCAAGCTGGAGATCAAGAGGACATCCGAGCTCACCCGGAAGCAGGTTTCCGAGCGCCTCATTGCGCTCGGACGTGCCCTCGCAGGCGACTCCGAGGTCGAGTTGGGCTCGGACGGCGACTCGATCTCGATCGTCGTCGCCGACCGTGTCCAGTGGGAACTCGAGATAGAGGTCGAGGGCGACAAGACCGAGATCGAGATCGAGATCAGCTGGCGCGACGCCCCGACCGACGAGCCGGAGCCCGCGGCCGCGGTCAAGGCAGTCCGGCGCGCGCGCCCGCGCAAGGCCGCCGCCAAGTGACGGTGTCGACACCCACGCGGGCCGATCTCGGCGCCGACTCGCGGGCGGCACGGAGGTAGAACGGACAAGTGCGCCCGACCAGCCCGACGACCACCGAGCCCGTCCGACTCCGCCGGGCCCGAGCCGCGGTCTTCGGCATCTTCGCCGTCAACGGGTTCCTGCTCGCCGCGTGGGTGGTGCACATCCCGTCGATCTCCGACCGGACCGGCATCAGCCACGCCACCCTCGGCTGGCTGCTGCTGGTCCTGGCGGGCGGCGCGCTGATCGGCATGCAGATCGCCGGCCCGCTGGCGGATCGTTGGGGCAGCAGGCGACTGACCGTGTCGGCCGGGCTGCTGATCTCCGCCGCGATGGTCGGGCCGGCACTGGCCACCGACGCCGCTGGGCTGGCGGTGGCGCTGGCCGTGTTCGGCTTCGGCAACGGCGCGCTGGACGTGTCGATGAACTCGCAGGCCGTGCACGCCGAGCGAGCGTACGGACGGCCGATCATGTCGGCGTTCCACGCCCTGTTCTCCGTCGGTGGGGTGGCGGGTTCGCTGCTCGGTGCGGCGACGCTGGCCGCGGGCTGGGCGCCGCTGACGTCGCTCACCAGCGCGGCGGTGATCGGCCTCGTGACCGTCGCGGCGTGCGGGCCGTTGCTGTTGCGGCACGTCGTGCACGAGCACGAGCCCGACCGTCCCGTTGCCGCCGCCCGGCCCGGCTCCCGCACGGTGCTCACCCTCGGCGCGGTCGCGTTCGCGCTGTTCCTCGCGGAGGGCGCGGCCAACGACTGGAGCACCCTGCAGGTCATGGAGCACCTGGGCGCCTCCGACGCGACCGCGGCGCTGGCGTTCGGGGCGTTCGCGGTGATGATGACGGTCGGGCGATTCACTGCGGACCGGGTCAGCGCGGCATTCGGCGCATTCGCCGTGGTCCGCTACGGCACGCTGATCGCGGTCGCCGGGCTGGCGGTGATCATCGGGTCCGGCTGGTTGTGGCTGACGCTGTGCGGCTGGGCGCTGTTCGGGCTCGGCCTGTCCGGCTGCATTCCGCAGATATTCACGGCGGCCGGCAACCTGAGCGAGGGCGCGGCGGGCGTGAACATGTCGAGGGTGGTGGGGATGGGTTACGTCGGCCTGCTCGCCGGACCGGCGCTGCTCGGCTGGCTGACCACGCTGATGCCGCTGACCGCGACCCTGCTGGTGCCGCTCGGGCTCCTTCTGCTCGCGTCCCGCTACGCCGGGGTGGTCGGTCGCGCCCCCGCACCCAGCACGCCCGACCTCTCTGTCTGAGCGCCCATCTGTCCGAGCGCCCATCTGTCCGAGTACTTCGGCGACTTCGGTCATTTCGACCGCCCCCGCGCCGAGCTGCTTGTACGTTCGGGCCGCGCACCGACAATTCACCGAGCAAGGGAGAGCCACCGCATGGGCAGCCTCGACGACTTCGATCCCGTCGCCATGGTGATCGCGATGATCACCACCGCCCTCATCCCGACCGGCAGCGTGATCACCTAGACGCCGTCACAGGCCCACGAAACGACCGCAGGCGTCCTTCCCCCGATCGATTCGGGGGAAGGA
>NZ_JBFUHZ010000030.1:0-42969 GCF_056402135.1 Rhodococcus sp. P4_C10
GCCCAGGCCGACGGCGCCCTCTGCACAACTGCGGCAGCTGGCCATCACCCGGGCGCCGGCTTCCCGTCCGCAGCACCTCCGACACTGACCGTGAAGGCGGCCCCGTGCCCCCATAACTCTCGCGCAAACGATGGAAGCTGGTTTGAAGATGAATGGTTTCACACGCCGACAGATGTTCAAGGCCATGGCGGTCACGGCGGGCGCAGTGACACTGGGCACCGGCGCGCGCGTCGCAGGGGCCGCCCCCGGCACGGAGATCCGTGTGCTCTCGATCAACACCTGGCTCAACGGAACGAGTGTGTCGGGCGGCTTGAGCATGGTCGCGGACATCGTCACCGCCACGCGCGCAAACGTGGTGATCCTCACGGAGTCGAACAGCAGTGCAACAAACTCGGTGGCGACCAGGCTGACCAACGCCGGCACAAAGTTCCATGCGGCGACCGCGTCCGACTGCGGAATCCTCTCGCAGTTCCCGATCTCCGAGTCCTCCAGCCTGGGCTGGGTGACCAAGACCGTCATCACCGTCGACGACACTCAAATTGCCACGTATGCAGCGCATTTGAACTACAAGTACTACGCCACCTACCTCCCCCGAGGGTACGGGCCGGGCAGTGATTCGGGCGAGTTCTCCCAGTACGGCTGGAACAAGATGCCGGCGCCCGTCACCGATGTCACAACGGTCCAGCGCGTCAACATCAATTCCGGTCGACCCCAAGCCATCACGAACTTCATCAACGATGCGGCGCTGGAGCAGGCCAAGGGACGTTCGATCATCCTGGGTGGAGACTTCAACGAACCGTCCCACCTGGACTGGACCGACGCAGCCAAGACCCTGTTCGACCACAACGGTGTCGTCATTCCGTGGGAATCGACGCGACGCCTCGAACAGGCCGGTTTCGTCGACGCCTACCGCAGCAAGTACCCGAACCCGGTGACCCATCCCGGCTTCACCTGGCCCTCGGACAACCCGGCCAAGTCACCGTCGCAGATCACCTGGGCACCGGCCGCCGACGAGCGCGACCGCATCGACTACATCTTCACCGACAGCGCCTCGAAGCTGCAGTTGGCCGAGGCCGGCATCGTCGGGCCTCGGTCGACCATCGTGCGCAACCAGCGAGTGACCGAGACCAGCCAGGACAACTTCATCGCCTCGCCGACCTCGTGGCCGACCGACCACAAGGCGGTTCTCGCGGTCTACCAGATCGACACCACGACCCCGGACGCCGAGACCACCACCACCGTCGCGGCTCCCGACTCGGTCAAGAACGGCACCGAGGCGACCCTGACTGCGAACATCGACCCGGCCGCGCAGGGGGGAACCGTCCAGTTCCTCGACGGCACAACGCCTCTCGGCGAACCGGTCGAGGTCACGGACGGCACGGCCTCGATCACCCACACCTTCGGCACCGACGGCGCGCACGCGATCATCGCGGTGTTCTCCGGCTCGCCGGGCTTCCTCGGCTCCACCTCCGAGGTCAAGGCCGTCAACGTGAGCACCGACGCCATCGTCACCACCGTGGCAATGACGAGCCCAGACAAGGCGTTCGTCGACCAGGAGGTGAACCTGCACGCACAGGTGAGCCCCGCAGTACAGGGCGGCACCGTCGAGTTCACCGTCGACGACGGTGACAAGGTCACCGGCACGGTCGGCACCGACGGTGTCGCGGCCGCACCGTACAAGTTCACCACCGCCGGCGCCCACAGCGTGATCGCCCGCTACTCCGGCACCACCGGCACCGAGACCTCGGTCGCCCCCGCATTCCAGGTCGACGTCACCGTCGCACCCCCGACCGACGTCCAGACCACCACCACGCTCGACCCCGTCGGCACCGTCGAGAAGGGCGCCCCGGTCACCCTGCGCGCCAAGGTCGACCCGGCCAACGCCAACGGCACGGTCCAGTTCAAGCTCGGCGACACCCCGCTCGGCGGTCCCGTGACGGTGTCGAACGGGTCCGCGACGCTGGCTACCACGTTCGCGGCCTCGGGCACGTTCAGCGTGACGGCGGAGTTCGTTGCGGGGAACGGCTTCGTCGACTCGGCGTCGGCGCCGCAGACGCTGACCGTTCCCGGCACGGTCGACCCGGGTACGCCCGGCGGAATGGGCAGCTTGGAGGGCCGCTTCGGCTCCTGACCTGTGGAAGGGCGCGCCGGCAGGCCGACCGACCTGCCGGACGCCTACACCGGCGCCGAACTCGACGGTCACGCCAGACCGGCGCGTAGGCCCGCCGACTGCCTCGCCCACCGCGGCGGTGACGATGTACGCGCGGGTGAACAGGGGCCGCTAGGGTCGAGCCATGGCACAGCCCGAGAGTGAACGCGCCCCGGGCGCCGGGGTGGCGGTGTGGCCGGGGGCCGCATATCCGCTCGGCGCCACCTACGACGGCGCCGGCACCAACTTCTCGCTGTTCTCCGAGGTCGCCGACGCGGTGGAGCTGTGCCTGATCGCCAAGGACGGCACCGAGACCCGGGTGCCGCTCGAGGAGGTGGACGGCTTCGTCTGGCACGCATACCTCCCCTCGGTCACCCCCGGACAGCGGTACGGGTACCGCGTGCACGGACCGTTCGAGCCGGCTGACGGACACCGGTGCGACCCCGCCAAGCTGCTCCTCGACCCCTACGGCAAGGCCTTCGACGGCCACTTCGCCGGCGACGCATCGCTGCACACGTTCGGTGCGGACACCCTCGGCCACACCATGACCACGGTGGTGATCAACCCGTTCTTCGACTGGGCGTCGGACCATCCGCCGAGACGGCCGTACCACGAGACGGTGATCTACGAGGCGCACGTGAAGGGCATGACCGCCACCCACCCCGGGGTCCCGGCGGAACTGCGCGGCACCTACGCGGGGCTCGCACATCCGGTGATCGTCGACCACCTGCGCAGTCTCGGCGTCACCGCGATCGAGCTGATGCCGGTGCACCAGTTCCTCCAGGACCAGGTACTGCTCGACCAGGGATTGCGGAACTACTGGGGATACAACAGTTTCGGGTTCCTCGCGCCGCACGCCGAGTACGCGTCCGCGGCCAAGCCCGGCGCGACCGTCTCCGAGTTCAAGGCCATGGTCCGTACCTTCCACCAGGCCGGCATCGAGGTGATCCTCGACGTGGTCTACAACCACACCGCCGAGGGCAACCACCTCGGCCCGACAATCAACTTCCGGGGCATCGACAACGCCGCGTACTACCGGCTCGTCGACGACGACAAGTCGGTGTACATGGACTACACCGGGACCGGCAACAGCCTCAACGCCCGGCACCCGCACACCCTGCAGCTGATCATGGACTCGTTGCGCTACTGGGTGATCGAGATGCACGTCGACGGCTTCCGCTTCGACCTCGCGTCCACCCTGGCCCGTGAACTGCACGACGTCGACCGACTGTCCGCGTTCTTCGACCTGGTCCAGCAGGACCCGGTGGTCAGCCAGGTCAAGCTCATCGCCGAGCCCTGGGACATCGGCGAGGGCGGCTACCAGGTCGGCAACTTCCCGGGGCTGTGGACGGAGTGGAACGGCAAGTACCGCGACACCGTCCGCGACTACTGGCGCGGCCAGCCGGCGACGTTGGGCGAGTTCGCGTCCCGGCTGACCGGGTCCTCGGACCTGTACGAGGCCACCGGCCGACGCCCCGGCGCGTCCATCAACTTCGTCACCGCGCACGACGGCTTCACCCTCGCGGACCTGGTGTCCTACAACGAGAAACACAACGAGGCCAACGGCGAGGGCAATCAGGACGGCGAGAGCCACAACCGGTCCTGGAACTGCGGAGCGGAAGGCCCCACCGACGACCCGCAGATCCTGGAACTGCGTGCCCGCCAGCGCCGCAACCTGCTGGCCACCCTGATGCTGAGCCAGGGCACCCCGATGCTCACCCACGGCGACGAGATGGGCCGGACCCAGCGCGGCAACAACAACGTGTACTGCCAGGACTCGCCGCTGTCGTGGATGGACTGGTCACTGGCTGAGACGAATTCGGACCTGGTCGAGTTCACCCGCCGGGCGGTCGCGCTGCGCACCGCGCACCCGGTTTTCCGGCGCCGCCGGTTCTTCGAGGGCCTGCCGATCCGGACCGGCGGACAGGCACGTGACATCGCGTGGCTGACGCCGGCGGGCGTCGAGATGACCCCCGCGGACTGGGACAGCGGATTCGGCAAGTCGCTGGCCGTGTTCCTCAACGGCGAGGGCATCCCGGAGCCGAACCAGCGCGGCGAGCGGGTCGTCGACGACTCGTTCCTGCTGTGCTTCAATGCCCACGACGAGGAGATCGAGTTCACCACCCCCGACGACGGCGCCGAGGCCCACTGGGTGGTGGCCCTGGACACCGCCAGCCCGACCGGGGCGTCCGAGACGGTGCTCGGCGCCGGCTCGTCGTTGAAGCTGCCGTCCCGGTCGCTGGCCGTCCTGCGCCGGCGGGCATGAGCGTGCGGCCTGTCACCTCGACCTACCGGCTCCAACTGCGACCGGACCGCTTCACCCTCGACGACGCGCGCGAGTTGGTGGGCTACTTCGACGATCTCGGCGTCTCGCATCTCTACCTGTCCCCCGTCCTCACCGCCGTCGCGGGCTCCACACACGGGTACGACGTCGTCGACCCCACCTCGGTGTCCGCCGCGCTCGGCGGGCGCGGCGCGCTCGAGGCACTCTCCGCCGCCGTCCGGGCCCGCGGCATGGGCCTGGTCGTCGACATCGTCCCCAATCACATGGGCGTCGGCCACCCGCGGCAGAACGCCTGGTGGTGGGACGTGCTGAGGCACGGGCGGGCGTCCCGGTACGCGCGCTACTTCGACATCGACTGGGACGCAGGCGAGGGCCGGCTGGTGCTGCCGGTGCTCGGCGACGAGGACGAACTCGACGGCGCCACGGTCGAATGGTCCGGCCCGGAGCCGCTGCTGGCCGTCGGCGGGCAGCGCTTCCCGGTCGCCGACGGCACCGACGCGGGCACCGGCAGGCAGGTGCACGACCGCCAGCACTACCGCCTGGTCGACTGGCGGTCCGGCCGCTGCGGATACCGCCGGTTCTTCACCGTCAGCGAACTGGCCGCGGTGCGCCAGGAGGACCCGGAGGTCTTCGAGGCCACCCACGCCGAAATCCGGTCGTGGGTGGCGGACGACCTGATCGACGGCTTGCGGGTCGACCACCCGGACGGCCTCACCGATCCGGTCGGCTATCTCGCGCGGTTGCGCGCCCTGCTCGGGCCCGACCGCTACCTGGTGGTGGAGAAGGTCCTCGGCCCGGCCGAGACCCTGGACCCGGCGCTCCCGGTCGACGGGACCACCGGCTACGACGCGCTGCGCGAGCTCGGCGGCGTGTTCGTCGACCCCCGCGGCGAGCCGGGACTGACCGCGCTGACCCTGGCCCGCACCGGGCAGGCCGGCGACGCCTCCTGGCTGCACGCGCAGGAGCGGGCGCTGAAGCGGGAGGTGCTCGGCACCGCGCTGCGCGCCGAGGTCGGCCGGCTGGTGCGGGTCCTCTGCGCGGGGCCGACAGACACGACGGTGACAGAGTCACTCGTCGAACTTGTTGCGGCGGTTCCGGTCTACCGAGCCGACTACCCGGGCTCGTCCGGAATGCTGGGGCGGGTGGTCGCCGAGGTCGCCCGGGCGCGCCCCGAACTCGCCCCCGCCCTCGACCGGATCTGCGGCGAACTGCTGCGCTCCACCGAGGCCCCCGGCAGGTTCGCCCAACTGTGCGGCGCGGCAACGGCGAAGGCCGTCGAGGACCGTCTGTTCTACCGCGCCGCCCGCCTGGTGTCACTGCAGGAGGTCGGCGGCGACCCGGCCCGCTTCGCGGTCTCGACGGCCGAGTTCCACCTGGCGCAGGCCGAGCGGGCGCGGCGGTGGCCCGCGGCCATGACCACCCTGTCCACCCACGACACCAAGCGCGGCGAGGACGTGCGCGCCCGGATCGGGGTGCTCTCGCAGGTCCCGCAGCTGTGGGCGCGGTGCGTCGCGGACTGGGAGGGCCGCGCACCCAGCCCCGAGGACGCCGGGCTCTTCCTGTGGCAGAACCTCTTCGGCGTGTGGCCGGAGGACGGTGCGGTCACGACCGGCCTGCGGACCCGGATCCACGGCTACGCCGAGAAGGCGCTGCGGGAGGCCGCCGTGAACACCGCGTGGGACCGCGTCGACGAGCACTACGAGCGACGGGTGCACGCCTGGCTCGAGCGGGTCTTCGACGGCCCCGTCGCGAACTCGATGAGCGTGCTGGTCCGCGAACTGGCCGTCCACGGCCGCGCCGACGCCCTGGGACAGAAACTGTTGCAGCTGTGCGGTCCCGGTGTCCCCGACGTGTACCAGGGGTCCGAGTTCCACGACGACTCGCTGGTCGATCCCGACAACCGGCGGCCGGTGGACTACGTGGCTCGGGTACGGGCGGCCGGCGTGCTCGCGGCCACGCCGCCCGGCGGCGTGAGCGGGTCCGACATCGGCGCCGACCAGACCAAGCTGTGGGTGACCCGGACCGCCCTGCGCCTGCGCCGCGAACGGCCGGACAGCTTCGTCGGCGGCGACTACCACCCGGCACGTGCGGTGGGGCCGCTCGCCGCACACCTCGTCGGGTTCACCCGTGGGGCACCGGGTCTGGCGCCCGACGTGCTCGTGCTCGCCACCCGGCACGGCGCCACCCGGCCGGGTGGCGGCTGGCGCGGGACCACCATCACGCTGCCGCCTGGAACCTGGGTGGACCGGCTCACCGAGGTCCCCTACAGCGGGAGCCTGTCGGCGGCCGAACTGGGCCTTCCGGTGGCCCTGCTGGTTCGCGACTGACCACCGATCCGGACAACTGTCCACCCAGCGAGAACATCCCGCGGCCCCAGTCCGACGTTCGGTAGCTTGGGCCACACCCAACGGACACGAGCTGCACGGAGGCACACACAATGGCATCGAACGACAGGTTCGAAGGCAAGGTCGCATTCATCACCGGCGCGGCGCGCGGTCAGGGCCGGGCCGAGGCGGTCAAGTTCGCCTCGGAGGGCGCGGACATCATCGCCCTCGACGTGTGCAAGAAGCTCGACTCCACCGCCTACGAGGGCGCCACCGAGGAAGACCTGGCCGAGACGGTCCGCCTGGTCGAGGAGCAGGGCCGCAAGATCGTCGCCACCAAGGCCGACGTGCGCGACTTCGACGCCGTCTCCGCCGCACTGGACGCCGGCGTCGAGGCCTTCGGCCGGCTCGACTACGTGGTCGCGAACGCGGGCATCTGCTCGGCCAACCTGTCCTGGGAGATCACCCCGGAGCAGTGGCGCGAGACCATCGACGTCAACCTGACCGGCGTCTTCTTCACCTGCAAGGCCGCCATCCCGAAGCTGATCGAGCAGGGCGAGGGCGGGTCCATCGTCATCACCAGCTCGGTCTCCGCGCTCACGGGCGCGTCCTTCTTCGGCCACTACGTGGCCAGCAAGGCCGGCGTCGCGGGCCTGACCCGGACCATGGCCAACGAGCTGGGCATGCACAAGATCCGCGTCAACAGCGTGCACCCGTACGGCGTCAACACCGGCATGATCATGACCGACGTGGTCCCGCTGATGGGCCAGTTCGCCGACACCCTCGCCCCGACGTTCATGGCGTCGCTGCCCTACGGCTTCAGCGAGCCCGAGGACGTCGCGAACGTGGTCGCCTTCCTGTCCTCCGACGAGGCGCACCACATCACCGGCATCAACATGCCGATCGACCTGGGCAACGCCGCGCGCTGACCCCAGTCGTCACGACGGCGGGCGCACACCGGTATCCGGTGCGCGCCCGCCGTCGTTTGCAGAGCCGGCTTTCGAACCTACCGGCCGAGCGCGACGAGCACCTGGGTCTTGCCCAGCACGGTCTGTCCCGCGCAGGTCACGGAGAGGTCGATCCGGGCGGTGCCGGCGTCGGGGTCGACACGTCCGACCTTGGCGCTGATCTCGATGTTCGCGCCGGTCTTCGGGTCCACGACGACGGGGCGGGTGAACCTGGTCTCGTAGCTGACGATCTTCGCCGAGTCGCCGAGCCAGTCGACCACACACTGCAGACCCAGCCCGGTGGTGAGCATGCCGTGCGCGAGCACGCCGGGCAGGCCGGCCTCCGCGGCGATGTCGTCGCGGTAGTGGATCGGGTTGAAGTCGCCGGAGGCGCCCGCGTACCGCACCAGCGTGTCCCGGGTCAGTGTGTGGGCGGCCTTCGCGACGACGTCGCCGGGGGTGAGTGTGCCGAGAGTCGGGGCGGTCATGCGTCGTCTCCTCGGGTGAGAATGGTGGAGGTGATGGTCGCGACGTGACTGCCCGCGCTGTCACGGATGTCGCTGTCGATGCCGAGGATCGCGTTGCCGGCCCGCTCGGTGACCGAGGTGATGGTCAGCACGGCGGTGAGCTCGTCCCCCGCCACGATCGGCCGGCTGAAGACCGCCTTCTCGGTGGCGTGCACCACGCGGGTGGGATCCAGCCCGGTGTTGGGCGCCGCGACCAGCTGGGCCAGGGCCCGCTCCTGGATCACCACGGTGAAGGTCGGCGGCGCGACGAGGTCGGCGTGACCGGCGGCGCGGGCCGCGTCGACGTCGACATTGGTCGGGCTGGTGGCGGAGACCGCGCGGGCGAACTCGCGGATCTTCTCCCGGCCGACGAGGTACGGGGCGGTCGCCGGGAAGACACGACCCTGCAGGTTTGGATTCAGTGGCACCCGCGACACCCTACCGACCGTCCAGTCGCCGACCGGCCGTTCCGGCGGATTGCCCGGGTGACGGACCGGCGTCGACACCCCTGTCGCGACGCGATCGTCGCGGTGCCGAGGCGACGCACGCCAGCTCCAGCCCGGCACCCGCACCACGCGTCAGGCATGCTGGAGACATGGCTTCCGTGCACAACTTCGAGGTCTGGGCGCCCCTCCCGCGACGGGTCGGGCTGCACCTGGACGGCACGCTGCATCCCATGTCGCGCGACGCCGACGGCTGGTGGCGAACCGCCCTCCCGGCCGACCAGGACAGCCGGTACGGCTTCGTCCTCGACGACTCCGAGACCGTCCTGCCCGACCCACGTTCGCCGCGCCAACCCGACGGCGTACACGCGCCGTCGCAGCTGCACACCCTCGACCCCGGGGCGTGGACAGACGGGGGCTGGACCGGCCGCCAGCTCGCCGGCAACGTCGTCTACGAACTCCACGTCGGCACCTTCACCCCGGAGGGCACCTTCGACGCCGCGGCGCGACGCCTGGACCACCTCGTCGAACTCGGCGTCGGCTTCGTGGAACTGATGCCCGTCAACGCCTTCAACGGCGAGCACAACTGGGGGTACGACGGCGTCCTCTGGTACGCGGTACACGAGGCCTACGGCGGCCCGGACGGCCTGCAGCGCCTGGTGGACGCCTGTCACCGCCGCGGCCTCGGCGTCCTCCTCGACGTCGTCTACAACCACCTCGGACCGTCCGGCAACTACCTCGACCGCTTCGGTCCGTACCTGTCGGACACCGCGACCCCGTGGGGCCGTTCGGTGAACCTCGCCGGGCCGTCGTCGGACGAGGTCCGCCGGTACATCGTCGACAACGCCCTGCGCTGGATGCACGAGTTCCACCTCGACGGCCTCCGGCTCGACGCCGTGCATGCGCTCGAGGACCGCACCGCCACGCACCTGCTCGAGCAGCTCGCCGTCGAAACCCACACCCTGTCAACGCATCTGCGACGACCACTGACCCTGATCGCGGAGAGCGACCTCAACGACCCCACCCTCGTCACGTCCCGCTCCGCGGGCGGCTACGGCCTCGACGCGCAGTGGAACGACGACATCCACCATGCCGTGCACGCCGCCGTCTCCGGTGAACGGCAGGGCTACTACGGCGACTTCGGTTCGCTGCAGGGCCTGGCGAACACGTTGCGGCAGGGCTTCTTCCACGCCGGCACCTACTCCAGCTTCCGCGGTCGCCTGCACGGCCGCCCCCTCGACGTGCGCCGCACGCCGGCCAGCGCGCTGCTCGCGTACACCTGCACCCACGACCAGATCGGCAACCGCGCCACCGGCGACCGCCCCGGGCACTACCTCTCCCCCGGCCAGCTGGCCGTCAAGGCGGCGCTGATCCTCGGGTCGCCGTACACGCCGATGCTGTTCATGGGCGAGGAGTGGGGCGCGAGCAGCCCGTTCCAGTTCTTCACCTCGCACCCCGAGCCGGAACTGGCCCGGGCCACCGCGCTCGGCCGCGCCGGCGAGTTCGCCGACCACGGCTGGGACAGCGCCGACATCCCCGACCCGCAGGACCCGCAGACGTTCCTGAGGTCCAAGCTGGACTGGAACGAACTGGGCCGCCCGCCGCACGCGGCGCTGCTCGACTGCTACCGCAAGCTCATCGACCTACGCGCCCGGCGCACCGAGCTCACCGACCCGTGGCTCGAGCACCTGGCCGTCGACTACGACGAGGAGCGGCGCTGGATCGTGCTGCACCGCGGCGGCCTCCGGGTGGCGTGCAACCTCGGCCCGGAACCGGTGACCGTCCCGGTCGGCGGCCGCCCACTGGTGTGGTGGGAGCCGCCCAGCCAGGACGAGACCGGCGCGGCGACCGTACTCCCGGGGCACTCCTTCGCGATCCTCGACGCGGGTCGCGTCCGTGAAGCTGACGCGGGCCGCGTCCGTGAAGCTGACGCGGGCTAGCGCGAGCGCATCATCCGGAACACCAGCACCGCGTTGGCGAGCAGCACCACGGCGGTCGCCAACGCCGCCACGTGCATGCCGTCGACGAACGCCGACTGCGCGGCATCGAGGACCTGCGTGCCGATCTCGGCCGGGGCCGACTGCGCGTAGGCCACCGCACCGCCGAGGGTGTCGTGGGCGGCGGCGCCGGCCTCCGCGCTCAGCGCGGAAACGTCGAGTCCGCGCCGGTAGATCGCCATCACGACGCTGCCCAGGACCGCCACGCCCAGCGCGACACCCAGCTCGTACGCGGTCTCGGACACCGCCGAGGCGGCACCCGCCCGTTCCGGTTCCACCGCGCCGACCACCAGGTCGGAAGTGAGCGTCAACGCCATGCCGACACCGGCCCCGGCCAGCATGAAGCCGACCACGAACATTCCGGCACCGCCGTCGACCCGGAGGAACGTCAGGATCGCGGCGCCGAGCGCGGACATCATCAGGCCGACGGTGAGCACCGTGCCCGGCTGCCAGCGCCGGACGAACCACGCCGCCAACAGCGCGAACACCATGCTCATCGCGGTTCCGGGCAGCATCAGCAGCCCGGCCTGCAGCGGCGAGTTGCCGAGTACCAGCTGCAGGTACTGCGAGCCGAAGAACAGCACACCCGCCATCGCGAAGATCGACAGCAGATTGGTCAGCACCGCCGTCGAGAACGCGGGCCGCGCAAACAGGCTCAGGTCCACCATCGGGTCCGAGAGGACCCGCTGACGATGCACGAAGGCGAATCCGGACGCCAGGCCCACCAGAGCGGCCACCGCGTAGGTCACGCTCGGCCCGTGCACCACCGTCTCCTTGACCGCGTAGACCAGCGGCACCAGGGTCAGGATCGACAGGCCGGCGCTGGGCAGGTCGAACCGGCCCGGGTTCGGGTCCTTCGACTCGGGGATCACGATCGGCCCCAACACGATCAGCGCCAGCATCACCGGGATGTTCACCAGGAACACCGAACCCCACCAGAAGTGCTCGAGCAGCCAGCCGCCCACCAGCGGGCCGGCCGCCGCGCCACCGCTGGCCATCGCGCCCCACACCGCGATCGCGGTGGTGCGCTGACGCGGGTTGACGAACATGGTGCGGATCAGGCCGAGTGTTGCCGGCATCAGGGTGGCGCCGGAGATGCCCTGCAGCACCCGCGCCGCGATCAGCATCTCGGGGCTCGCCGACCAGGCGGCGATGAGCGAGGCGATGCCGAATCCGGCGGCGCCGATCAGCAGCAGGCGACGGCGCCCGACCCGGTCGCCGAGGGTGCCCATGGTGATGAGCAGGCCGGCGAGCACGAAGGAGTAGACGTCGATGATCCAGAGCAGTTCGTTGCCGGTCGGCGCGAGGTCGGCGCTGATGAACGGCAACGCCAGGTCGAGGACCGTCGCGTCGACCGAGATCAACAGCACGGCGAACGCGAGCACGACGAGGCCGACCCAGTCGCGCGCGGTCGCCCGCACTTCGAGCGGGCTCTCCTGCAGGCGGTTGTCCGTGCGGACAGACACGATTTCTCCCAGTGGATGTCGTAGCGATTGATACGGCCACCGCGACCCGGATGGACTAAACCGTCCAGCCGGTACAGTTGCCCATCCAGATTAACAGTGAACCGTCCGGCCGGTACAGTGATGTTCGTGACAGGAACCATCGACCCCGCCGCGCCCAGCACCCGCGACCGCATCCTCGACGCGCTCGAGAAGTTGCTGCTCGACCGCGGGTTGTCGCACATCACCCTCGAGGCGGTCGCGGCCGCGGCCGGCGTCTCCAAGGGCGGACTGCTCTACCACTTCCGCAGCAAGGACGCCCTGATAGCGGGCATGGTCCGGCGCCTCGGCGAGCGGTCCGACCAGCAACTCGCCGAGTCCGGCCGCTCGGTGGCCGAGTGGTACCTGCAGACGATGGACGCGAGCAGCACCAACGAACTGGCCCTGTTCCAGTCCACCATCGCGGCACTGCGCAGCGTCGACGGCCAGCCGGGCGAGATCCAGCAGGCCGTCATCGAGATGATGCGGGCCTGGGACGACGGCCTGCGCGCCGAGATCGACGACCCGGTCCAGGCCGAGATCGTCCGCCTCGCCGGCGACGGCATCTACCTCGCCGCCCTGATGGGCCTCCCTCAGCCCGACCCGGAGCTGCACCGGAAGGTCGTGGACCGGCTGCTCGGGCGCAGGGCGACCGACTAGATCGACTAGATCGACTCGGAGCATCGTCGGCAGCGGCTTCGCCCTCACCACCAACTGACACCCCGCAGCACCCGATGCCCCGCAGCCCGCMCCCGGGCTGCGGGGCGTTCGGCTGTCAGGCCAGCGCGCGGACGACCGCCTCGAGCACGTCGAGCGCATCACCGAGCAGGTCGTCACCGATCACCAGCGGCGGCAGCAGCCGGATCACGTTGCCGTAGGTGCCGCAGGTGAGCAGGATGACGCCCTGGTCGAGTGCCCTGGCCGCGACCGCCCTGGTGAGCTTCGGATCCGGCTCGGCGCCACCGGGTTCGACGAATTCCATCGCCAGCATCGCGCCGCGACCGCGGACGTCGCCGACCGCGTCGCACTCGGCGGCGAGCGCACGCAGCCTGGGCAGCGCGATCGCCTCGATGCGGCGGGCCCGCGCCGGCAGGTCATGCGTCCGCATGAAGTCGATCGCGGCCAGGGCCGCGGCGCAGGCAACCGGGTTGCCCCCGTAGGTGCCGCCGAGCCCGCCGGGGTGCACCGCGTCGAGCAGGTCGGCCCGGCCGGTGATCGCGGCCAGCGGCAGGCCACCCGCGATCCCCTTGGCCATGGTGACGATGTCGGGCACCACGTCCTCGTGCTCGCTGGCGAACCACCTGCCGGTGCGGGCAAACCCGGTCTGCACCTCGTCGGCGACGAACACCACGCCGTTGGCCTGTGCCCACTGCGCCAGTGCCGGCAGGAATCCCGGTGCGGGAACGATGAACCCGCCCTCCCCCTGAATGGGCTCGAGGACGATCGCGGCCACGCTGTCGGCGCCGATCTGCTTGTCGATCCGGCTGATCACCCGGCGCGCGGCCCGCTCGCCGGTGAGCCCGGGCTCGTCGCGGAACGGGTAGGACATCGGCATCCGGTAGATCTCCGGGGCGAACGGACCGAAATGCGCCTTGTACGGCATCGACTTCGCGGTCAACGCCATCGTCAGGTTGGTCCGCCCGTGGTAGGCGTGATCGAACGCGACGACGGCGGCGCGGCCGGTGGCGAGCCTCGCCACCTTGACCGCGTTCTCCACCGCCTCGGCGCCGGAGTTGAACAGCACCGACCGCTTCTCGTGCTCGCCCGGGGTCAGCGCCGCCAGTTCCTCGGCGACCCGCACGTAGCCCTCGTACGGGGTGACCATGAAGCAGGTGTGCGCGAAGTGCGCGACCTGTTCCGAGACCGCCTGCGCGACCGCGGAATTGGAGGCGCCGACGCTTGTGACCGCAATGCCCGCGCCCAGGTCGAGGAGTGAGTTGCCGTCCACGTCGACCACCACGGCGCCGTCCGCGTCGGCGGCGTACACCGGAACGCTGGACCCGACCCCTGCCGCCACCGCCGCCCGCCGCCGCACGTCGAGGGCTCGCGACCGCGGACCCGGAATCTCGCTGACCAGTTCGCGCCGCTGCGGCAGTCGGTACCGGAGTTCCGTCATCGCGCCGCCCGGATCAGCCGTTCCCGCCGCGCAACACCACCGTGTTCGCGTCGATGTCGACGCGCACCCGCGGCGGCGCCGCGTCGCCCGCATCCTCGCGGTGCATCAGCGCGCTCTGCCGCTGCTCGAACTCGTGCAGCTTGGAACCCTGGAACAGGGCGGTGACCTCTTCGAAACCCGTTGCCGCGACCGTCGCGCCGCCGCGCCGCCGGGTCCAGGGCAGCGCCCGGCCGCCGGTCATCCGGTTCCACAGGGTCTCCGCGAAGGCGAGCGCGACCAGCAGGACCACCAGCCCCGGGATCGTCATCGCGAACAGCGCGCCCATGACAGCCGAGTCTAGTGCCCGCTAGGTCAGGTAGCGGTACGCCGGCGAACCCGGCTCGAGCTGCTCGACGTGCATGCGCGAGTCCGCCATCCGCTCGAGCAGCGACGGCAGCCCCGACGCCGCGCCGAGTTGGATTCCGACCAGCGCCTCGCCGGTTTCCCGGTTGTTGCGCTTGACGTACTCGAACAGGGTGATGTCGTCGTCCGGGCCGAGCACCTCGTCGAGGAACCTGCGCAGCGCGCCCGGCTCCTGCGGGAAGTCCACGAGGAAGTAGTGCTTGAGCCCGAGGTGGACCAGGGACCGCTCGAGGATCTCGCCGTAGCGCGAGACGTCGTTGTTGCCACCCGAGATCAGGCACACGACGGTCGAACCCGGCTCGACGTTGACGTGGCGCAACGCCGCCACCGACAGCGCACCCGACGGCTCGGCGATGATGCCCTCGTTCTGGTAGAGCTCGAGCATCGATGTGCAGACCGCGCCCTCGTCGGTGTGGATCATCGCGAACGTGCCCTCGCCCGGCACCCCGGAGCGCGGCTGCGCCACCAGCGGCAGCGACCCGTGCGAGACCACACCCGCGCCGAGGGCCGACATCACCTGGAACGGCAGGTTCCCGATCCGCCGGACGGCCGTGCCGTCGACGAAGGGGTCGATCTCGGGCAGGGTGACCGGTGCGCCCGCGACCAGTGCCGCGGTCATCGACGCCGCACCGCTCGGCTCGACACCGACGATCGCGGTGTGCGGGGACCGCTCGTGCAGGTAGGTGGCGATTCCGGCGATGAGGCCGCCGCCGCCCACCGGCACGATCACCGTGCCGAGCTCGGTGCCGAGCTGCTCGAGGATCTCCGCGGCGATGGTGCCCTGGCCCGCCGCCGTGCGGGGGTCGTCGAACGGCGGCACGAGCGTCGCACCGGTGCTCCGCACGTCCTCGTCCGCCGCGGCCGCGGCCGCGTCGTAGGTGTCCCCGATCGCGATCAGTTCGACGAACTCGCCGCCGTGCGCGCGGATCCGGTCCCGCTTCTGCCGGGGGGTGTTGGCCGGCACGTAGATACGGCCGCGGATGCCCATCGTCCGGCAGGCGTACGCGACGCCCTGCGCGTGGTTTCCGGCGCTGGCGCAGACCACACCGGCGGCGCGTTCCTCCGCGTCCAGCTGGACGATCAGGTTGTAGGCGCCGCGCAGCTTGAACGAGCGCACCACCTGCAGGTCCTCGCGCTTGAGGTACACCTTGGCTCCGATGAGCTCCGACAGTCGCGGGCTCAGCTGCAGCGGCGTGGCTTCCACCACGCCGGAAATTCGCTTGGCGGCGGCGTCGATTTCGCGCGCGTCGAGCGGCGCGGCCTTCAGGTCAGCGAGTTCGGGCGAGTTGGACACCCAATTATGCTGCCACTTCGCCGCCCGGGCCGCGTACCCGCCCCGCTCGAGCACGCGGATCGAACTGTGACGGGCGCGGAATGTTCCGCAGATTCGACTTCGCCATCCGCACCGCCTCGCCCACCCCGCCGTTCATCACCATCCACGACATCGCGAGCGCGAAACCCTTGACCTGGCCGCCGGTGATGGTCGGCGGGAGCGAGAGCGCCGGCGGGTCGGTCAACACGTCCACCAGCGCCGGGCCCGGGTGGTCCCGCGCCGCCCGAAGCCCGGTCTCGACGGCTCCCGGCTCCTCGACCCGCACGGAGAAGATCCCCAGTGCCCGCGCGACAGCGGCGTAGTCGACGGGCGGTACGCAGCATCGCCAGCCCACCGTCGGAAGTACTCGGTGCCGATCTGGGTGCTGGGGATGTGCGAGGCGATCGCCAGCACGGGCGCCCCCGACCGATTCGCGTCGTAGAGCCCGTTTGGCAGGTGCAGGTTGCCGGGACCGCAGGAACCGGCACACACCGCGAGCTCCCCGGTGAGCTGCGCGTCCGCGAAGGCGGCCGCCTCCTCGTGCCGGACGTGGATCCAGTCGATGCCGCCCGCCCCGGACCCGCCGGTGCGGCGCACCGCGTCGACGATCGGGTTGAGGCCGTCACCGACGATGCCGTAGATCCGCCGCACGCCGGCGGCCACGAGCTGCTCGACCAACTGGTCAGCGACCGTCTTCCGCGCCATGACAACCTCTGCGCCGGCACAAACTCGGGTGCCGGTGGAACTGGCCAACTGCGGAGAACGGCCTTACTGCGGGGTGAGCACGAAGACCGGGATCTGGCGATCGGTCTTCTTCTGGTACTCCGCGTAGTCGGGCCACGCCGCGACGGCGCGCTCCCACCACACCGCCTTCTCGTCGCCGGTGACCTCACGTGCACTCATGTCCTTCTTGACCGGGCCGTCCTGCAGTTCCACGTGCGGGTCCGCGACCACGTTGTGGTACCAGACCGGG
The DNA here is from genome assembly GCF_056402135.1 of Rhodococcus sp. P4_C10. Taxonomy (NCBI): domain Bacteria; kingdom Bacillati; phylum Actinomycetota; class Actinomycetes; order Mycobacteriales; family Nocardiaceae; genus Rhodococcus; species Rhodococcus sp. P4_C10. The sequence goes on from NZ_JBFUHZ010000030.1 coordinate 16,935, forward strand.
TGCGTCGGCGCGCCGCCGAGCGAGGCCACGACGGCGTACTCGCCGTCGTGCTCGACCCGCATCAGCGGGCTCTTGCGGAGCTTGCCGGACTTGGCGCCCTTGGTCGTGAGGATGACGACGGGCTTGCCCTGCATCTCCGTCCCCTCCGTACCGCCGGAGCGTTCGTAGAGATCGACCTGGTCGGCGGCCCATTCGCTCGGACTGGGTTCGTACTCACCGGTGAGAGGCATGCGGTCCAGTCAACACCCGCGCCCTCGTCGACGCAGTGCGACACGTGAGATTCGCAACTCGAACTGAAAAGTTCGTTGACCCGAACTCGAGATTCCACGTAGCCTGATCCCATGACCACCGTCGACCGCATGCTCGCGCCGCGCTCCGGCGCGCCGCGCAGCGCGCACACCGTCGACCTGGCCGGCACCGCCTGGCCGCTCTACAAGCTCGAGGCCCTGGCGGTCGGCGTGCTGGTGTTCGTGGTGATCCTGGCGACGACGGCAACCCTGCAGCCTGCCGTCCTCGCGGCCGCCGCCGCGACGGTGACCGCGTGGTGGGTCCGTCGGGCCTACTGGGCCCGCGTCCGGGACTGACACCCGCCAGCCCCGGCCCGGCCCCTCAGCCCCTCAGCCCCTCAGCCCCTCAGGCTGTCAGACCGTCAGGCAGTTCGAACCGAGCAGCGCCTTCAGGTCGCCCATCAGTGCGGACGACGGCTCCACCCGCAGGCTGTCGTCCAGCTTGAGCATGGTGATCCGGTCCCCACTGATCAGCCGCAGGTGGACGTCCGAGGTGCCCGGGTGGCGGGTCAGCACCTGCTTGAGCGCCCCCACCTTCTCGGGGGTGCACAGCCGCGTCGGCAGGCTCACCGCGACCGGCTTCGCCACGCCGACCGCCGACAGGTCCGGCACCGCGAGGTCGTTGCCGATCAACGACATCCGGTCGTCCCGGATCGACACCCGCGCCTTGACCAGCACGATGGAGTCCTCGGCGATGTCCATGCCGTACACCGCGTACGCCTGCGGGAAGAACAGCACCTCGATGCCGCCGATGAGGTCCTCCAGCTGGATGATGCACCACAGCTGGCCCTTCTTGTTCACCCGTCGGTCCACCGAGGCGACGATGCCGCCGATGGTCACCTGCGCGCCGTCCTTGACCTCGCCCTCGAGAATCGAGGCGATCGAGGTGTCGGACTGCTGCCGCAGGATGTGCTCGACCCCGTTGAGCGGGTGCCCGGAGACGTAGAGCCCCAACATCTCCCGCTCCAACGCCAGGCGGTGCTTGGTGTCCCACTCCTCGTCCGGGACCTTGATCGCGAACACCGAGGACAGTGACTCGTCCCCGCCGCCGGCATCCCCGAACAGGTCGAACTGACCGACCGCCTCGGCCTTCTTGGTGCCCAGCACCGAGTCGATGGCGTCGGTGTGGACCAGGAACAGGCCCTTGCGCGGGTGCCCGAGCGAGTCGAACGCACCGGACTTGATCAGGGACTCGGTGACCTTCTTGTTGCAGGCGATCACGTCGATCTTGTTGAGGTAGTCGGAGAAGTCGGTGTACTTCGACTTCTCGTTGCGCGCCTTGATGATCGAGGCCACCACGTTGGCACCCACGTTGCGCACCGCGCCCATGCCGAAGCGGATGTCACTGCCCACGGAGGCGAAGTTGACCGCGGACTCGTTGACATCCGGCGGCATGACGGTGATGCCCATCTTCCGGCAGTCCGCGAGGTAGATCGCGGACTTGTCCTTGTCGTCGCCGACCGAGGTGAGCAGGCCGGCCATGTACTCGGCCGGGTAGTTGGCCTTGAGGTAGGCGGTCCAGTAGGAGACGAGTCCGTACCCGGCGGAGTGCGACTTGTTGAACGCGTAACCGGCGAACGGGAGCACGGTGTCCCACAGCGCCTTGATTGCCTTGGCGCCGAACCCGTTTTCCAGCATGCCCGCCTCGAAGCCCTCGAACTCGGCCTCGAGCACCGACTGCTTCTTCTTGCCCATGGCGCGGCGCAGGATGTCTGCTCGTCCGAGCGAGTAGCCGGCCACCTTCTGGGCCAGCTGCATGATCTGCTCCTGATAGATGATCAGGCCGTACGTCTCCGAGAGGATCTCCCTGAGGGGTTCCTCCAGCTCGGGGTGGATCGGGCTGACTTCCTCCAGGTTGTTCTTCCGCTTGGCGTAGGAGGTGTGCGCGTTCATGCCCATCGGGCCGGGACGGTACAGCGCGAGGGCGGCGACGATGTCGCCGAAGCCGGTCGGCTGCATCAGCTTCAGCAGCTCCCGCATGCCGCCGCCGTCGAGCTGGAACACGCCGAGCGTGTCCCCGCGCGAGAGCAGCTCGTAGGTGGCCGGGTCGTCCATCGGCAGCGAGTCCAGGTCCAGGTCGATGCCCCGGTTCGCCTTGATGTTCTCGAGCGCGTCGCCGATCACCGTGAGGTTCCGCAGGCCCAGGAAGTCCATCTTGAGCAGGCCGATGTCCTCACACGACGGGTAGTCCCAGCCGGTGATGATGGCGCCGTCCTGCGCGCGCTTCCAGACCGGGATCGCGTCGGTCAGCGGCTCGGAGGACATGATCACCGCGCAGGCGTGCACGCCCGCGTTGCGGATCAGGCCCTCGAGGCCCTTGGCGGTCTGGTAGATCTTCGCGATGTCCGGGTTGGAGTCGATCAGCGCCCGGACCTCGACGGCCTCCTTGTAGCGCTCGTGCTCCGGGTCGGTGATGCCGGACACCGAGATGTCCTTGGCCATGATCGGCGGCGGCAGCGCCTTGGTGATCTGGTCCGCGATGGCGAACCCCGGCTGGCCGAACTGGACGCGGGCCGAGTCCTTGATCGCGGCCTTCGTCTTGATGGTGCCGAACGTGATGACCTGCGCGACGCGGTCGCTGCCCCACTTCTCCGTGGCGTAGCGGACCATCTCGCCGCGGCGTCGATCGTCGAAGTCGATGTCGATGTCCGGCATCGAGACGCGCTCGGGGTTGAGGAACCGCTCGAACAGCAGCCCGTACGGGATCGGGTCGATGTTGGTGATGCCCATGGCGTAGGCGACCAGCGAACCGGCGGCACTGCCACGGCCGGGGCCGACACGGATCCCGACCTCCTTGGCGTGGTTGATGAGGTCGCCGACCACCAGGAAGTAGGCCGGGAAGCCCATCTCGTTGATGACGTCGATCTCGTAGTCGGCCCGGTCCAGGTACTCCTGCGGCGGGCCACCCGGGAAGCGGCGGTCGAGGCCTTCGAGCACCTCCTTGCGCAGCCAGCTGGCCTGGGTCTCGCCCTCCGGTACCGGGAAGATCGGCATCCGGTCGCGGTGCTTCCACACGTCGTCGTAGGGCTGGATGCGCTCGGCGATCAGCAGGGTCGAGTCGCAGGCACCGGGCACCTCGTCGTCCCAGATCGCGCGCATCTCCTCGGCAGACTTGAGGTAGTAACCGTCGCCGTCGAACTTGAACCGGGTGGGATCGCTGAGCGTCTTACCGGTCTGGATGCACAGCAGCGCCTCGTGGTTCTCCGCGGCGTCCTTGGTGACGTAGTGGCAGTCGTTGGTCGCCAGCGGAGGGATGCCCAACTGCTTGCCGATGTGCAGCAGACCCTCGCGGACCCGGCGCTCGATGGACAGCCCGTGGTCCATCAGTTCCAGGAAGAAGTTGTCCTTGCCCCAGATCTCCTGCCACTTGGCGGCGGCCTCGAGTGCCTCGCGGTCGTGGCCCAGGCGCAGCCGGGTCTGCACCTCGCCGGAGGGGCAGCCGGTGGTGGCGATGATCCCCTCGTGGTGCTCGGCGATGATCTCCTCGTCCATCCGGGCCCACTTGCCGAGCTGGCCCTCGATCGAGGCCCGCGAGGACAGCTTGAACAGGTTCCGGACGCCGGTCGCGTTCTCCGCGACCATCGTCATGTGGGTGTAGGCGCCGCTACCGGAGACGTCGTCCGACTTCTGGCTGCGGTCGCCCCACAGGACACGCTTGGTGTTGAACCGCGACTCCGGCGCGATGTACGCCTCGATCCCGATGATCGGGGTGATGTCGTGCTTCTTGGCCTCGTTGTAGAACTCGCTCGCCCCGAACATGTTGCCGTGGTCGGTCATGCCGACCGCGGTCATCCCGAGCCGCTGAGCCTCCTTGAACAACGGCGCGACCTTCGCCGCGCCGTCGAGCATCGAGTACTCGGTGTGATTGTGCAGGTGAACGAACGAGTCAGCCACGCGCGCCTCTCCGTGCTCGGGTCGCCTTCGATGTTCGTACGTGCCAGACCAGGTGCGACCGGGGAATGACTGGAAGCGCTCTGAGTGTAGGCGGTCACCCCGACAGCTCCATCTCCCCCGCGCCGCGGTGTGAGCCAACCCTCGGCGTGGTGCGGCGCGGCCACGACAACCCGGCAGGCGATACTGGCCGCATGGCCACCCCGGAGACCACCGACGCGACCGCGACGACCAGCCCCGAACCGCCGCCGCGACGCCGCGGGCGGCGGTGGCCCTGGGTGTTGGGCGTCCCCGTCGCGCTGGTCGCTGCGACCGCGCTGGCCGTTGCCGTCAACCCCTGGCCCGGCACCCTCGCGGTGCGCTTCGTGTTCGACCGCGGCGCGGCGGAGGTGACCACCGCGCTCGAGAAGCACGCACCCGGCGGTGTCGACTCGCTCACCGACCAGCAGTACCGCGGCGGCGACTCGGACGCCTTCCTGGACGTCTACTACCCCGACCGGGTCGCCGGCACCGCCGACGCGCTGCCCACCGTGATCTGGACCCACGGCGGCGCCTGGGTCTCCGGCGACAAGAGCAACTACGCCACGTACTACGAGCTGATCGCCTCGCAGGGCTTCACGGTGATCTCGCTCGGCTACTCGCTCGGACCGGGGCACACCTACCCGACCGCGGTGAACCAGCTCAACGACGCGCACGCCTACGTGGTCGCCAACGCAGAGCGGCTGCACGTCGACCCGAGCCGGATCGTGCTGGCCGGGGACTCCGCGGGAGCGCAGCTGTCGAGCCAGCTCGCCACCCTGGTTACCAACCCGGACTACGCCCGCGACCTCGGCATCACCCCGTCGCTACGGCCGGAGCAGCTGCGCGGCGTGGTGCTCAACTGCGGCATCTACGACGTGAACCGGATGGTCGGCGGTTCTGGCATCGTCGGCTGGGGAGCCGACGAGTCGATCTGGGCGTACACCGGGACCAAGGACTTCGCGGACTCGACCGCCGTGCAGCAGATGTCGACGCTGAACCACGTGTCCGACCGGTTCCCGCCCGCGTACATCGCCGGCGGAAACGGCGACCCGCTGACCGACAAGCAGTCCAAGCCGCTGGCCGAGAAGCTGGGCGGTCTCGGCGTCGACGTCACCACGGTGTTCTACCCGGCCCGACCACGAGCCGTCGCTGCCGCACGAGTACCAGTTCGATCTGGACAACGAGGACGGCACGCGCGCGCTCGAGTGGACCGTCGAGTTCCTGAAGGCGCACACCGCGCCCTAGCTGTGGTTCCCTGGCAGGTTGCGAACAGCGTGGGATCGGCGGCAAGAAGCCCGCCGACCGCGTCGGTGTCCACAGCGTCCCCGGGTACGACCGAGCTGCGAGACTGTCCGTGCGGCCGCCGTACGGCGTGACACCGCGCACAGACGGAAGGAACCACCATGACCGATGTCGGCGAGAACTCGAGGGCGCCGCGCGCCCGTGCGCGATGGCGGCGGCTCGCGTTGTTCGGGCTCGCCGTCCCGGCGGTGACCGCGGCGGCGGGCGTGCTGGTCGCCCGCAGCACCCCGCGGCCGGTCACCAAGGCGGTGCGCTGGGCCTTCGAGTTGGACGCGGCCCGCGTCACCAAGGCGCTCGGCGCGCACGAGCCGTCCGGGATTGCCCGTGCCCTGGACCAGCCGTACCGGGTCGGTGACCCCGATGCCCGACTCGACGTCTACTTCCCCGAGTCGGCCGACGGCCCGCTGCCGACGGTGGTCTGGACCCACGGCGGCGGCTGGATCTCCTGCCACAAGACCGACTTCGCGCCCTACTACCGGCTGCTCGCGGCCGCCGGCTTCACCGTGGTCTCGCTCGACTACTCACTCGGCCCGGACCAGACCTATCCCACCCCCGTACGCCAGCTCAACGACGCGCACGCCTACCTGGTCGCGAACGCCGAACGGCTGCACGTGGACCCGACGCGGATCGTGCTGGCGGGCGACTCGGCCGGGGCCCAGCTCTCGAGCCAGCTCGCGGCGCTGATCACCAACCCCGACTACGCCCGCGAGGTCGGCATCACCCCCGCGCTGCGCCCCGACCAGCTGCGCGGCGTCGTGCTCAACTGCGGTGTCTACGACATGTCGAAGGTGGTCGGCGGGCCGGGAATCCTCGCCCGCGCGATGGACCAGTTGGCGTGGTCGTACATCGGCACCAAGCACCTGCGCGGCTCCGCCGCCGTGGCGCAGATGTCCACGATCCGGCACGTGACCGACCAGTTCCCGCCGGCCTACGTCAGCGGAGGCAACGCCGACCCGCTCACCGACACCCAGTCGGTGCCGCTCGCCGAGACACTGCGCGGGCTCGGGGTGGACGTCACCACGGTCTTCTACCCGCGCGACCACAAGCCGGCGCTCGGCCACGAGTACCAGTTCAAGCTGGACAACGAGGACAGCAGGCGGGCGTTGGAGCTGACCGTCGAGTTCCTGCGCAAGCACACCGAACAGGACTGACCGCGCGGGGCGGCCCTCACCGGCCGGGCACCTCGCCGTCGTCCGGGCCCGGGGCCACGGTCTCGGTCTGCCCGGGCAGCAGCGGGACCACGGCAAAGCGGCCGAACACGGCGTCCGCGGGCAGCGCCTCGACGGACCGCACCCCCGGGGTGGCCGCGAGCGCACGCAGCGCCTCGGGGTCACCGCGGACGGTCAACCCGACCACGCAGGCGCAGTCGGCGGACAACCGCGCCGCGGAGACCGCGTCGATCTGGGCCTGCCGGTCCCATTCGCCGGCGCTGCCCTGCATCCGGCCGGCCGCCACGGCCGCGGCACGGGCCGCGGACCGCTCGCCGGCGACCCCGACCACGACGAGCGGGGTCTGGACTCGGTCCAGCGGGACCCGGAACAGCAGTTCCGAGACCCGCACCCCGGCCGCCAGCCGGTAGGCGTCGGGTGCCGTGCGTTCGGTCGTCAACGACACCAGCGCCCAGTGCTCGGCGGTGGCGGTGCCCGTGTCCAGGTCGGCGAGGCCGGCCGCGGCCCGGTCCAGGTACTGCGCCACCGGTTCGCCGGAGTCCGGGCCGAGCCGGTCCGTGGCGACGGGCGGGCGTTGTGGCGGGTTCAGCACGCCGAGCACCACCACGAGCGCCACCAGCGCAAGGACGCAGCCGGCGGTCGCCGCCGACCGCGTCCGGTCACGCACGCCGCAGTACTTCGAGGGCGTGCTGGAGGTCCTTCGGGTACTCGCTGGTGATCTCGATCCACCGGCCGTCCGCCGGGTGCGCGAAGCCGAGCTGCCGGGCGTGCAGCCACTGCCGCTCGAGACCGAGCCGCTCCGCGAGCCGCGGGTCGGCGCCGTAGGTCAGGTCCCCACAGCAGGGATGGCGCAGCGCCGCAAAGTGCACCCGGATCTGGTGGGTGCGGCCGGTCTCGAGGTGGACGTCGAGCAGGCTGGCCGCCTGGAACGCCTCCACCGTGTCGTAGTGCGTGACGCTGGGCTTGCCGTCCGCGGTGACCGCGAACTTCCAGTCGTTGCTGCGGTGCCTGCCGATCGGCGCGTCGATGGTGCCGCTGCTCGGGTCCGGATGACCCTGGACCAGGGCGTGGTACCGCTTGTCGATGGTGCGCTGCTTGAACGCCCGCTTGAGCACCGTGTACGCCCGCTCACTGGTCGCCACCACCATCACCCCGGAGGTGCCGACGTCGAGTCGGTGCACGATGCCCTGACGCTCGTGCGCACCGGAGGTGGAGATGCGGTACCCGGCCGCGGCCAGGCCGCCGACCACGGTGGGCCCCGTCCAGCCGACGCTCGCGTGCGCGGCGACACCGACAGGCTTGTCCACCGCGACGATGTCGTCGTCGGCGTACAGGATGTTCATGCCCTCGACCGGCTGGGCCTCGACGGTCAGCGGGCGTGCCGGCTCCGGCAGCTCCACCTCCAGCCAGGCGCCCGACGGCAGCCGGTCGGACTTGCCGACCGCCGAGCCGTCGATCAGCACCGCGCCCTCGTCGGTGAGAGCCGCCACCGCGGTCCGGGACAGTCCGAGCAGCCGGGCCAGACCGGCGTCGACCCGCATGCCCTCCAACCCGTCGGGCACCGGCATCGATCGTGTCTCGCGCATCAAGAATTCCCCTCGGGTGCGTCGGCGTCGCTGCCGTCCGACGCGTTGGTGTGTGCCGTGTGGTCACCACGGGTGCCGTCCGGGTTCAGCCCGAACAGCGTGAGCGCGACCAACAGGATCGCGCCGCAGACGATCGCCGAGTCGGCGACGTTGAACACCGGCCACCAGCCCACCGACACGAAGTCGACGACGTGGCCCTGCAGCGGTCCGGGCGCCCGGAACAGCCGGTCGATCAGATTGCCCAGCGCGCCGCCGAGCACCAGGCCCAGGCCCAGCGCCCACCACGGCGACCGCATCGTCCGGCCGATCTTGACGACGCCGATCACCACGCCGATCGCCACCAGGGTCAGCAGCCAGGTCATCCCGGTGGCCATCGAGAAGGCCGCACCGGGGTTGCGGATCAGGGTCAGTCGCACCACGTCGCCGACCACCTCGATCGGGTCGCCGGGATCGATGAACCGCACCGCGATGACCTTGGTCACCAGGTCCAGCACCAGGATCGTCGCGGCGATCGCCACCAGCATCCGCATCCGCAGCGGCGCCTGCGCGGCAGCTACTCCCCCCGCCGCTTCGCTCGCCCCGGCCCCGGGGTCCTCCGCTTTTTCCGCTCTACTCACACCGCCATCATCCCTTACCGCGGCATCCGCGGCCGCATCCCACCCGCCGTCGCTAACCTGGTCGGGTGCCTGTGTTCTGTATTCGGTCCAGCCCCTCCCCCGTCGTGGCGGTCCGCACTGCCCTGGTCGCCGCGACCCTCACCGTGGTGGCCTTCGTCTCCGCGTGTGGAAGCGGCGAGGACCCGGCACCCGCGGTCATCGCCCAGTCCACCACCAAGGAGACCACCGTGCCGGTCTCCGCGATCACGACGTCGGTGCTCGACGCGGGCGCGGAGCCGCGGCAGAAGGTGACATTCCGCCCGCGCCCCGACGCCGACCAGCACGCCCGGCTGGCGACCAGTTCGACTGTGTACCAACAGATCGACGCGCAGCCGCAGCAGGACTTCTCCACCCCTGCGCTCACCACCGACCTGACCGCACGGGTGCCGGGTGGCCAGACCGACCCGGCCTTCTCGGTGGACCTGACGCTCGGCGAGATGACCGCCCCGGACGCCCGGCTCGAGGACGCACTGCGCGCCGGCGAGGGTTCGAAGGCCGGACTGACGATGCAGCCGTCGGGAGCGATCACCGCCCTTCGGCTCACCCCCGCACCGGACTCGCGGGACATCGCCCGCTCCGCGATCGAACAGGCCTTCTACCAGGCCGTGTACCGCACGGTGGCCTTCCCGGACGCGGAGATCGGCGTCGGCGCGGTGTGGACCATGCAGCAGCAGGTGATGAGCGGCATCGCACTGAACCAGACCACCACGGCCACCCTCCGCGAGCGGGACGGCGACCGGCTGACCGTGGACGTCTCGGTCAACCAGACCCCCAACTCGACGGTGTGGGACCTGCCCGGGGAGGCCGGCGAGCTCAACGTCGACACCTACTCGATGGCGGGCACCGGCACCCTCGTGCTCGACCTCGGCGTCCCGCTGCCGGTCGACGGCACCGTGACCGTCGGCGGCGAGCAGACCTACAGCGACCCGAACAGCACCACGCGACTCCGACAGAGCACCACCAGCACGGTCACGTGGTCGGCGCCGTGACGCCGCGCGGACCCGTCCTCGTCGCGGCGCTGTCGGCGGCGGCGGCGGTACTGCTGACCGGCTGCGGCACCTCCCCGGGTGGCGCGGCATCGGGCGACGAGGCGTCGCTGGCGCCGCTGCCCGCGCCCGTCGCCGCACCCCCGAACCCCGGAGCGGCGCCGATCACCGACGAGGCCAGGCTGCAGGCGGCGCTGCTGACCACCGGCCAGCTGCCGGCCGGTTTCGCCGTCCTGCCGGACCCGGTGCGGGACCTCGGCCTGCCCCCGCTGCCCGAGGATGCTGCCGCCGGATCGGAAACGGACCGGTCGAGCACCGATCCGCAGGTCTGCGCCGGGGTGCTGCGCGAGGTGGCGGACCAGTCACCGGGCGCGACGACCCGGGCCGCGTCGCGGTTCAGCGGACCCGACTTCGCGAGCATCGACACCGACGCCGCCAGCTACGCGGGCGACGGCGCCGCCCAGGCCTTCGCCCACCTGCAGGCGACGCTGGCCTCCTGCGCCGAGTACCGCGGCACCGACGCCGACGGCGTCGCCGTGCAGTACCGGCTCGGCGGGCTCGAGCAGCCCTCCGTGGGCGACGCGTCCACCGCGGTCCGGCTGGTCACCACCAGCGAGGGCTTCACGATGACCTCGGATGTGGTGGTCGCCGTGGTCGGCCCCACGGTGGTGCAGGTGGTCGCCACCGGTCAGCAGCCGGTCGAGCCCGAGGTACTGGCGGGGCTGGCCGCGGCCGCGGTGAACCGGCTGCGCGCCGGGGTCTAGAGCCCCGGACGGCCGCGCCGCGCGCCCAACGCTGCGCTGGGGGACCCGTCTCCCGCCGCGGGCGCGCAGCAGCCCACCGGCTCCGCGGACAGCTCGGTCGAGGTTTCGGCCGGGGCGAGGTGCAGGGCGGCACGCAGCGCGGCGACGGACGGGGCACCGTCGATGCCGCCGCCGTCTGCCCGGTACAGGCGGCACGACACGCTCGGCGCCGAACCGGTCTCGGAGAAGGGATCCTCGCCGTCGACGAGCAGGGTCGGCGACCCCGTCATGCCGGCTTCGGTGGCCTCGGCCTGGTCGTCGAGCACACGGTGGGTGAGCGTCACCTCGATCTGCTCGCCGGCGACCGCCGCCCAGATCCGGCGCTCGAGCAGCGGCACGTTGGGGCAGTCGGGAACCTGCAGGATCTCGAGCTTCACTGGGTCTCTCCTTTGGCATGCAAGGTCTCTGCTCCTCATGCCATCGTCCTCAACCCTGTACCCGAGTATCGAGTCAAGGCGCGACCACGGGCGGTGGAAGTGCGGACGCCTGACGACGTCGGCGACTACGGGAGGCCCTCCGGACGGCCGAATGCCGGCACCCCGTGCGGGGTGCCGGCATTCGGTTGTCGCTACTGGCGCTGGCGTCAGACGCAGGCAGGCGAGGTCAGGCTCGCGAGCTTGACGATGTTGCAGGCGTATTCCTTGGACAGCTTCCACTGGCCGTTCTCGACCACGAAGCCGGCGGTGCCCGGGTTGACCTGGCCTCCGATGTCCATGTTGACGGTCGCGGTCAGGGTGCCGTCGCCGTTGTCGAGGATCGGGTCCACGACGGTGACCTTGGCGTTCGCGGCGGTCGCGGCCGCGGCGACCTGGCCGAACAGTCCGGGATCGGACTCGCCGTCCTGCACGAGGGTGACCTTCACGGCCTCCGGGGTGGCCGGGTCGAGGCCCTTGACCAGCATGGCGTTCAGCTCGTCGGCGGTGGGCGCCGGCGGGAAAGCATCGTCGACCACGGTGGTGGTGGCCGCGGCCTTGGTCGACGTCTTGGGGGTGTCTCCACCGTCAGAGCTGCACGCGCCCAGGGTGAGTGCGGCCGCGACGGCGACACCGGCAACGAGGGTCTTGCGGAGCATCAATTGCTTGTCCTTTTCATCAGTTGAACACTTCACCTGTCACGATAGTTAACAGGAACAAAATAAGGGGTTCCTAAACGACGGCCTCACAGCAGGCTGGCCTCCGGGTCCGCCGGGGCGAGCGCCTCGTCCGCCTCCGCGAACGTCCGCGCCTGCCCAGGACCGGTCGAGCGGGTCTCGAACCGGACCGTGACAACCCCGTGGCCGCAGCCCTGCACCCAGCCGTGACCGAACTCGCTGTGGGCCACGTCCTGGCCCGGACGCCACGTCGAAGTCGACGTCGACGCTACCGGCGCCGGCGCCGGTGTCGGTACCGTCGGCACGGTTGTGTCGAGTCTCACAATGTCCGTCTCGTCCGATTCGGCCGCGGGCGCCTCACCCCGGTCCAGGTCCGGGAACAGCGAGCCCTGACGCACCGCGGACAGCCCGCCGAGCGACACCCCGACCAGGCGCACCGGGCCGATCTCCCGCGGGTCGATCACCTGTCGCTGCGCGGTCGCCACCAGGGTCTCGCGGTCCGCGGTCGCGTACGGCAGGGTCGCCGACCGGGTCACGATCGACATGTCCGACTTCTTCAGCTTCAGCACCACGGTCCGGGCGGCCCGGCCGTCGCGCAGCAGCCGGCCGTGTGCGCTGGCACCGGTCTGTTCCACCGCGGCCCGCAGCTGGTCCAGGGTCACCAGGTCCACCGCGAAGGTCGTCTCCGCGCTGACCTGCTTTGCGTCGGCACGCTCGGCCACCGGGCGGTCGTCGATGCCGCGGGCCAGCCGGTGCAGGCTCGGGCCGACCGTCGCCCCGAGGACCGAGACCACCTCCGTCTCGGAGGTGGCGGCCAGCGCGCTGATGGTGTCGATGCCGAGCCGGCGCAGCTTGTCGTCCGCCACCGGTCCGATCCCCCACAGCTTCCGCACCGGCAGCGCCTCGAACAGCGGTCCCTGCTCGTCCGGGGTGACCACCCGGACGCCGTCCGGCTTGGCCAGACCCGAGGCGATCTTCGCGATCTGCTTGCCGGCCCCGGCGCCGATCGAGGCGACCAGGCCGGTGCGGTCGAGGATCAGGGCGCGTAGTTGCTCGGCGAACTCGCGGACCTCGTCGGCGTCGGCGTCGGCGAGTTCCGGCGGCTCCCCGAACGCCTCGTCCAGCGAGAGCATCTCGAGAACCGGCATCCGGGTCCGCAGCGCGTCGAACACCGCCGTGCTCATCGTCGAGTACAGCCGCCCGCGTGGCGGCAGCACCACCGCGCCCGCCCCGACCAGCCGCCGGGCCTGGTGCATCGGCATCGCGGACCGGGCGCCGAAGGCGCGTGCCTCGTAGCTGGCGCCCGCGACCACCCCGCGCCCGCCCGCCCCGCCGACGAGCACGGGCCGGCCGCGCAGGGTGGGACGGGTCAGCTGTTCGACGGACGCGAAGAACGCGTCCATGTCGAGGTGCAGCACCCACCGTCGGGACGTGGGCGGTCTGGTCACAGTGGTGTGGGCCTCATCGCGGTGTCGGCTTCTTCGGCTTCTTCTTCGGCTGGGGCAGGACGTCCGCAGTGCGCTGGACGAACGCGTGCAGCCAGTCCGTGTCCTCGAGCCGGTCCCCGGGAATCGCGAGATGGTCCTTCGCGCCCGGATACGGCGGTGCGAGCGCCGACGCGTCGAGGTAGTCACCCGAGATCGCCGTCGGCTTCACGAAGACGGTGTCGTTGCAGATCAGCGCGACCATCTTCTCGTCGCAGTACAGCCCGTACTCGCCGAACATCGCGCGGGCGCGCACGTCCAGGGGCTCGAGCTGCCCCAGGACGTACGCGACCGTCTCCTTGCTGGTGCTCATGCGTTGCAAGCTACGCCGGTGCCCCGACAAAGGGGCACCGGCACACCTCACGCCTTGGCGATGACGACCCGGACACCCTCGCCCAGGTCGACCGCGTCGGGGCCGCCGACCTCGCCGAGCTCGAGCGTGGTCGCCAGCACCTCGCCCGCGATGAGGTCGCGGTGCCGAGCGGCCCAGTCCAGCCGGTCCTCGGGCACCTGCAGCGTGACGACGATCCGGTCCGAGATCTCCAGGCCCGCCGCGCGGCGGGCGTCCTGCAGTTCGCGGATCCGGTCCTTCGCCCAGCCCTCGGCCTCGAGCTCCTCGGTGACCGCGGAGTCGAGGACCACCAGGCCCGCGTTCTCCGGCAGGGCCGCGGTGGACTCGGGCTCGGCGGCGACCAGGCGCTGGGTGTACTCGGACGGGAGCAGCGCGATGCCGGCGGCCGTCACGACACCGTCCACCTCGGACCAGTCCCCCGCCTTGACCGCCTTGATGACCGTCTGCACGTCCTTGCCGAGACGCGGGCCGGCCGCCCGCGCGTTGACGACGAGCTCGAACTTGCCGTGGACGTCCACGTCCTCGGTCAGGTCGACCTTCTTGACGTTGACCTCGTCGGCGATGATGCCGAGGAACGGACGCAGCCGCTCCGCGTCCGCCGCCGCGACGGTCACCTCGGGCAGCGGCAACCGCACCCGCAGGTTCTGCGCCTTGCGCAGGCCGAGCACCGTCGAGCAGACCGAACGGACCTCGTCCATCGCCTCGACCAGCTCGGGATCGGACGGCAGGTCGGTGGCCTCGGGCCAGTCCGTGAGGTGCACCGAACGTCCCCCGGTGAGCCCGCGCCAGATCACCTCGGTCACCAACGGCAACAGCGGGGCCGCGAGGCGGGTCACGACCTCGAGCACGGTGTGCAGGGTGTCGATGGCATCGCGGTCCTCGTCCCAGAACCGCGACCGGGACCGGCGCACGTACCAGTTGGTCAGCGCGTCGCAGAAGGTCCGCAGCTCGTCGCAGGCACCCGCGATGTCGTTGACCTCGAGCGCGTCGGTGATCGCGTCACGGGTGGCGGACAGCTTCGCCAGGATGTACTTGTCGAGCACGTTCGGCGAATCGGTACGCCACTGTCCGGGCTTGCCCGCGTACAGCTGCAGGAAGCTCCACGCGTTCCACAGCGGCATCAGTGCCTGCCGGGAGCCCTCGCGGATGCCCTGCTCGGTGACGACCAGGTTCCCGCCGCGCAGGATGGGCGAGGACATCAGGAACCACCGCATGGCGTCGGAGCCGTCGCGGTCGAACACCTCGTTGACGTCCGGGTAGTTGCCCTTGGACTTGCTCATCTTGAGGCCGTCGTCGCCGAGCACGATGCCGTGTGCCGCAACGGTCTTGAACGCCGGACGGTCGAAGAGCGCGGTCGCCAGCACGTGCAGCGTGTAGAACCAGCCACGGGTCTGGCCGTTGTACTCGACGATGAAGTCGCCCGGGTTGTGGCCTTCCTGACCGTTGCCGCCGTCGAACCAGTCCTTGTTCTCGAACGGGTAGTGCACCTGCGCGTACGGCATCGAGCCGGACTCGAACCAGCAGTCCAGCACCTCCGGGACGCGGCGCATCATCGACTTGCCGCTCGGGTCGTCCGGGTTCGGGCGCACCAGGTCGTCGATGACCGGCCGGTGCAGGTCGGTCGGCCGCACGCCGAAGTCGGCCTCGATCTGATCGAGCGAGCCGTACACGTCCGTCCGCGGGTACGCCGGATCGTCCGAGACCCAGACGGGAATCGGGCTGCCCCAGTAGCGATTCCGGCTGATGTTCCAGTCGCGGGCACCCTCGAGCCACTTGCCGAACTGGCCGTCGCGGATGTGCTCGGGCACCCAGGTGATCTCCTGGTTCAGCTCGACCATCCGGTCCCGGAACTTGGTCACGGCGACGAACCAGGACGGCACCGCCATGTAGATCAGGGGCTGGCCCGACCGCCACGAGTGCGGGTAGGAGTGCTCGATCGTCTCGTGCCGCAGCAGCTTTCCGGCGGCCTTGAGGTCCTTGATGATCACCGGGTTCGCGTCGAAGACCTGCAGGCCCTCGTAGGGCGGCACCATCGAGGTGAACTTTCCGCCCGCGTCGAGCGGCTGCACGATCTCGATGCCGTTCGCCGCGGCGACGTCCATGTCCTCCTCACCGAAAGCCGGTGCGAGGTGGACGATCCCGGTGCCCGACTCGGTGGTGACGTAGTCGGCGGAGAGCACCCGGTGCGCGTTCTCGTGGCCCTTGCCCGGGCCGTGGAAGAAGTCGAACGGCGGCCTGTAGTCGAGACCGACCAGCTCCGAACCCTTGTACTCGCCGAGCACCTCGGGCGCGTCGCCGAGTTCGCGCGAGTAGTGGCCGACGCGGGCAGCGGCAAGCAGGTAGGTCTTGCCGTCGGCACCGGATCCATCCCCCGTCGCTTCGCTCGCCGCCCTGACGTGCACGTAGTCGACGTCGGGGTGCACCGCGATCGCCAGGTTGGACGGCAGCGTCCAGGGCGTGGTGGTCCAGATCAGCGCGTTCGCGCCGTCCAGCGGAGAACCAGGCGCCGCGATCACCATGTCGACCGTGACCGCCGGGTCCTGACGCATCTTGTACGCGTCGTCGAGCTTGGTCTCCTGGTTCGACAGCGGGGTCTGCTCGTACCAGCTGTACGGCAGCACCCGGAAGCCCTGGTAGATCAGGCCCTTGTCGTGGAGTTCCTTGAACGCCCACATGACCGACTCCATGAAGTCCAGGTCGAGGGTCTTGTAGTCGTTGTCGAAGTCGACCCAGCGCGCCTGCCGGGTGACGTAGTCGCGCCACTCGTCGGTGTAGCGGAGCACCGAGGACTTGCAGGCGGCGTTGAACTCGGCCAGGCCCATCGTCTCGATCTCGGACTTGTCCTTGATGCCGAGCTGCTTCTCCGCCTCGAGCTCGGCGGGCAGTCCGTGGCAGTCCCAGCCGAACCGGCGCTCGACGCGCTTGCCGCGCATGGTCTGGAAGCGCGGGACCAGGTCCTTGACGTACCCGGTGAGCAGGTGGCCGTAGTGCGGCAGGCCGTTGGCGAAGGGCGGGCCGTCGTAGAAGACGAACTCCGGCGCGTCGGCGCGGTTCGCCACGGACGCGCGGAAGGTGTCGTCGGCCTCCCACTCGGCGAGGACCCGTTGCTCGAGGTCCGGGAACCGGACGCCGGCAGTGGCCTTGCCACCGCCGAGGTCCACCAACGGATAAGTGGCGTCAGTCAACTCAGTACTCCCTCGTGCCCGTGCTGGCACGGGGACGACCGACGACGCCTCTGCGCCGCGGCCGCGGTACCACCCCGCTTGCCCGGGACGGCCGTGGCCGTCCGGACCTCTCGTACCGGGCTGTGACGGGCCCACCCGTTCGGTTCTACTGGGCGTTCGCGGGGGCATGCCGCCGCTGGCGCCGTTCTTCCGAAGGCTCCCCGGTGATGGCCGGATCGTCGCCGTACTGCTGTGGCCCGATTCTAGTCGGGCTCGTCAAATCGCTCCGTCGGCAGCGAGCGGTGGGTGCCGCCGCCTGCGCGCGGCGCGGAGTTGCTGCGGAGCGAGCTCACAAGCAGCAACACCGCGCCGACGACGCAGACCACGATGCATCCCCAGGCCCACACGACGGATCCGGTCAGTAGCGAGACCACCAGCAGGAGGAACCCCACCGCGGCCATCACGAGCGTCAGTACAAGCACCACACACCCCTAGGGACTGGGCCGGACCGAGCGCTAGCCGGTGCCGATCAGTTGCTTCCCTTGGCGCCGCCGAAGGCCTCCTGGCCACCGTCGACCGGGACCGCAGAACCGCGCTGCTCGAGCTCCTGCAGCTGCGACTCCAGGTAGGACTTGAGCCGCACCCGGTACTCGCGCTCGAAGGTCTTGAGCTGCTCGATCCGGCCCTCCAGCACGCTGCGCTGCTGGTTGATGGTGGCCATGATCTCGGTGTGCTTCTTCTCGGCGTCCGCCTGCAGGGCGTCGGCCTTCTCCTTGGCCTGACGCAGCTGCGTCTCGGAGCGGGTCTGGGCGTCGGCGAGCAGCGCCTCGGACTTCTGCCGGGCGTCGGTGATCATCGCCTCGGAACGGGTCCGCGCGTCGCCGACCAGCTGCTCGGAGTTGGTGCGAGCGTTGGTGAGCAGCTGCTCGGACTCGGTCTTCGCGTCGCCGGTGAGGCGGTCGGCCATCTCCTGGGCCAGGCCCAGGATCTTCGCGGCCTGCAGGTTCGCCTCTTCGGTGTTGCCACCGCGCGCGGGGGGTGCTGCCGGGGCGACCGGCGCCGCGACGACGGGAGCGGGCACCGGCTTCGGCGGCTCGACGATCCGGGCCGGCTCGGGGGCCGCGGGAGCAGCGCCTGCCGGACGCGGAGCCTTCTTGGCGTCCGCGAGCTCCTGGTCGAGCTCACCGACGCGCTGGCGCAAGTCGGCGTTCTCCTCGATCAGGCGCGAGAGCTCCTGCTCGACAAGGTCGAGGAAGGCATCTACCTCGTCCTCGTTGTAGCCCCGCTTTCCGATCGGAGGCTTGCTGAACGCGACGTTGTGCACATCAGCTGGTGTCAGCGGCATGGAAGGATCCCTTCACGCGTCTGTTGGCGGTCTAGCAAGCATTCAGTTATAGCGCATACGGTGCTGGATGTAACATTCACACTGCAAGACTGGTCCATTCTGTCACACCGGACCCGTCGACTGCGCTAGTCCCCAAGCCGTGCTCATCATGCTGCAAGCCCTTGAACGACCTGCATCAGGATGAACACGATGAATAGCAAGACCATGATTGAAAGATCCAACCGAACTCCGCCGAGGTTAACCGTCGGAATAAGCCGCCGAAGCAGCCGGATCGGAGGATCTGTGACTGTAAATATGGCCTCGAGAATGACCACCACAATGCCGGTGGGTCGCCAATCTCGGGCGAATGTCCGGATGAACTCGACGACGATGCGTCCGATCAGTAGCAGCCAGAAAACGAACAGCAGGAAGTAGATCACCGCGAACAAGGGCACTCCATCACTTTGCCTGACGCGACCGAACCAATCAAAACGAGGTTCGGCAGCGTCGCCCTACTACTCCCCGGCAAAATCAGCTACTTCTGGTTGTAGAAGCCGTTTTCGGCGATCCGCCGACGCTCCTCCGCCGACACGTCGATGTCCGCAGGTGAGAGCAGGAACACCTTTGTGGCGACCTTGTCGAACGAACCGCGCAGCGCGAACGCCAGTCCGGCCGCGAAGTCGACGAGACGCTTGGCGTCCGCGTTGCTCATCTCCACCAGGTCCATGATGACGGGAGTGCCGTCGCGGAAGCGTTCGCCGATGATGCGCGCCTCCCCGTAGTCACGGGGACGCAGCGTGGTGATCTTGGACAGTGGTCCGCCCTCGTCGAAGATTGGTGCGCGGCGGGCGTCGATGCGGGCCTCGGTCCGCGCGTCGACGGCCAGCGAGCCGCGAGTGGTGGTGGTACGGGCACCCACGCCGGCGCCGGGCCGGGGGGTGGTGCGGGTGGGCAGGGGCTCCATCCGGCGTGGTGCGGGCTGACGGTCGACCGGGTCCAGGTCCTCGCGCGCGTCGTAGCCGTCGTCGTAGCCACGCTCGACGCCGTCCTCGTAACGGTCGGCGCGAGCCGAACGCCGCGGCTCCTCGAGGTAGTCGTCCTCGTAGTCGTCGAGTGGGACCATGCCGAAGTAAGCCTTGAACTTGTGCAGAGTGCTCATCAATCGACCTTCCTTTGGCGTGGTGGACAATCGGGCCGGACGCCGATCAATACGAGGTTATCGGGCGCGAACCCAACAGGGCGGTTCCGACACGCACGCAGGTGGAACCGTACCGGACGGCCGCTTCGAGGTCGCCGGTCATCCCCGCCGACAGCGCGGTGGCCCGGGGGTGCTCCCGCAGCAGGTCCCGGTGCACACCGGCCAGCGCCTCGAACGCCCGCTCCGGGGCGGCACCGAGGGGCGGCACCGCCATCAGTCCGGCCAGCTCCAGGCCGTCCGCCTCCTCGGTCCGCGCGGCCAGTTCCGTCAGCTCGTGCCCCCGCACGCCGCCACGTGCCGGGTCCCCGTCCAGGCTCACCTGCAGCAGCACCCGCAGCGGCTCCGGACGCTCCCCCTCGGCCAGCGCGGCCGAGGCGGCCCGCGACAGCGCGTCGACGAGCCGGACGCTGTCCACCGAGTGGATCGCGTGGGCCCACCGGGCGACCGCCCGGGCCTTGTTTCGCTGCAGGCTGCCGATCATGTGCCAGCGAACCGCATCGGCGTCCTCGCCGGTTCCGGCGGACGCCAGCAGGTCGGCGAACTCGGCGACCTTGGCCGTGGCCTCCTGCTCGCGGGACTCGCCGAACTCCCGGCAGCCCAGTCCGTACAGGATCGCCGCGTCGGACGCGGGGAAGAACTTGGTCACCGGCAGCAACTGCACGTCGGCGCGGTCGCGGCCGGCGTCGTCGCAGGCCCGGTCGAGCCGGGCCCGCACCTCGGCCAGCGCCGACGCGACCTGCGACGCCCGCCGCGCCGGATCGATCTCAGGCACCCGCCGTCGACTCCATCCAGATCACCCCGGCCAGCCGGCCCGTGCGGCCCTCCCGGCGGTGACTGAAGAGCGCGCGGTCCTCGATGGTGCAGCGGGGGTCCTCCGCCACGCCCGACACGCCGGCGGCAAGCAACTGCCGACACAGCCCGGCCCGCAGGTCCAGTCCGGGCGTGCCCCTGACGGTCTTGCTGGCGCTGCCGGGAAGATGCCTCTCGACGTCCGCGCGCATGGCGGCGGGCACCTCGTACTGCCGGCCGCTGGCCGCGGGTCCGAGAAACGCGCCGATGCGCTCGACGGCGGCGCCCTTGGCGACCATCGCGTCGAGCACCCGGGGCACGATGCCGATCCGCGCCCCGACCCGGCCCGCGTGCACGGCCGCGATCACACCCGCCTCGTCGTCGGAGAGCAGCACCGGGACACAGTCCGCGCTGAGCGTCACCAACGCCAGGTTGGGCACGTCGGTGACCAGCGCGTCGGTCGCCTCCACCACCCCGTCGACCGGGCCGTCGACCACGGTGACGTTGCGGCTGTGGATCTGTTCCATCCACACCAGACGCTCGAAGGGCAGGCCGATCCCGGCCGCGAGACGACGCCGGTTGGCGTCGACCGCGGCCGGGTCGTCACCGACGTGGTCGCCCAGGTTGAACGAGTCGTAAGGGGCAACCGAGACGCCCCCGGTTCGCGAGGTGACCACCCGGCGAACCCGTACCGCGGCACTCACCGACGCATGAAGTCCGGCACGTCGACGTCGCCGTCGTCTTCGTCGACCACGGGAGCGGGGGCCCGGTTCGCGCTGACCGGGATCGGCGGGAGAGCGGATCCGCCGAGATCCCGGAACCCGCCCATCTCGCGGGCCTCCTTGGGCTGCTCGCGAGGCTCGACGGTCTCCCGCGCGGGCGGGGGGCTGACCGGCTCCTCGACGGGGGCGGCCGCCGAGCGACCGATCTCGCCGGCCCGGCCGACGCCGATGGCTCCGCGTCCGACCGCCGCGACCTGCTCGGCCGGACGCCGCACCGGGGTGCCACCGTCGAAGCCCGCCGCGATGACCGTGACCCGGACCTCGTCGCCCAGCGAGTCGTCGATGACGGTGCCGAAGATGATGTTCGCGTCGATGTGCGCCGCCTCCTGGACCAGCGAGGCGGCCTCGTTGATCTCGAACAGACCGAGGTCCGAGCCGCCGGCGATCGACAGCAGCACGCCGCGCGCACCCTCCATCGAGGCCTCGAGCAGCGGCGAGTTGATCGCCGACTCGGCGGCCTTGATGGCGCGTCCCTCACCGCGCGAGGAGCCGATGCCCATCAGCGCGCTGCCCGCTCCGGACATCACGCCCTTGACGTCCGCGAAGTCCACGTTGATCAGGCCCGGGGTGGTGATCAGGTCGGTGATGCCCTGGACGCCGTTGAGCAGCACCTCGTCCGCCGAGCGGAACGCGTCCATCAGGCTGACGGCGGCGTCGCCCAGCTGCAGCAGCCGGTCGTTGGGGATCACGATGAGGGTGTCGCAGGACTCGCGCAGCGACTGGATGCCGCTGTCGGCCTGGCCGCCGCGGCGCTTGCCCTCGAAGGAGAACGGGCGGGTGACCACGCCGACGGTGAGCGCGCCGAGCTTGCGGGCGATGCTCGCGACGACGGGTGCGCCACCGGTGCCGGTGCCACCACCCTCGCCCGCGGTGACGAAGACCATGTCGGCCCCCTTGAGGACCTCCTCGATCTCGTCCTTGTGGTCCTCGGCGGCCTTGCGGCCGACCTCCGGGTCCGCGCCGGCCCCGAGGCCCCGGGTCAGTTCCCGGCCGACGTCGAGCTTGACGTCGGCGTCACTCATGAGCAGCGCCTGTGCGTCGGTGTTGACCGCGATGAACTCGACTCCCTTGAGTCCCTGTTCGATCATGCGGTTGACCGCGTTGACACCGCCGCCGCCGATGCCGACGACCTTGATAACGGCGAGGTAGTTGTGCGGGGGCGTCATTGGCTTTCGCCTTCCGTGTGTGTGAATCGCGCTCGGGATGCCTGGCGATGCTGACGTGTACTTGTGGTGCTGACGTTACTGACGTTGACGTTACTGGTGTTGCCGGTGTTAACGGTCAAGCTGGTGCCACCGGTGGCGTCGTGTTGCGGGAAAAACCCTCAACCTCAACCATAGGCTTAGAGTTATGTCAAGTTGCTGACTAGTGCGTGACGGTATGCACGGCAACGACAATGTGCCAGCAGGCGCGCCGAACAGCGCGGCGATTTGTGCACAGGTCACGCCCGCCGGCTACCTGATCGTCGGCAGGTCGGGGCTGGAGACGTCGTACAGCTGCCCGGGCTGGCCGAGCAGCGGCAGCGCGATCGCGGCCTTGTGTTCGGAGGCATTTGCGCTCCCCCACAACAACTGTCGGCCGTCGGCCAGCGTCACCCGGATGTCGGACAGTGTCGCCGCCGAAATCTCCGTCACCTGCCCGCGCAGCGGCGCCGGCATCGAGTTCAGGGCGGTCAACGCGTCCAGGGTCGCGGGGTCGTCGTGCCCGGGCGTGGAGACCTTCAGCCGCGGCACCCCGGGCGGTGCGGGTTCGATCGAGTAGGAGACGCCGCCCCCGTCCATCAGGCGGGTCCCCTCCGGCGCGTCGTAGAACACGGCGGGCGTCCGTTCGACGACCGTGACCCGCACGGTCGAGGGGTAGACCCGTTCGACCCGGGCCTGGTCCACCTTGGCGATCCCCGCAACCCGGTTCGCCGCGCCGCCGGTGTCCACCTGCAGGAGCGGCGTGCCGACCGGGACCGCAAGGGCCGCAAGGACTTCCTCGGCCGGCACCCCGACGTTCCCGACGACCTCGATGGTGCGCGCCGAGAGCAGCGGGGTGAACCAGGCCACCGCGCCGAGCGCGACCAGGACGACCACACCCAGCGCCGCCAGGAGCAGCGGCTTGCGGTTGCGCACCCGCGCGACCCGCCGCGGGGCCGGACGCGGGGTGCGGGTGGTGCGACGCTCCCGGGGCGGGCGCGTCCTGCTCCCGGTCCGGGCGGCCGCGCCGCCGGTCACGACCGGTCCCGCGGCTGTCCGGCGTCGGGCAGGCGGGAGCGGGTGGGCGACGCGGCGAGCGCGCCGAGGATCTCCTTGCCGAGCATCGTCACGTCGCCGGCGCCCATGGTGATCACGACGTCGCCGGCGCGGGCCAGCCCGGCGACCTGCCGCGGCGCCGCCGACAGGTCCGGCTGGTAGTGCACGGGCCGGGTCACGAACTGGGCGACGAGCGCGCCGGACACCCCGGGCAGCGGTTCCTCGCGGGCGCCGTAGACGTCGAGGACGACCACCTCGTCGGCGAGGTCGAGGGCGGCGCCGAACTCCTCGGCGAACGCCACGGTGCGCGAGTACAGGTGCGGCTGGAACACCACGATCACCCGACCGCGGGCCGGCTCGCCGCCGGGCCGGACCAGTTCGGCGGCGGCGCCGAGCACGGCGCGCACCTCCGTCGGGTGGTGGGCGTAGTCGTCGAACACCCGGACGCCGTTCTCCCGGCCCGTGTGCTGGAACCGGCGGTGGACGCCGCCGAAGCCGCCGAGGCCCTCGAAGATCTCGTCGACCGGGGCGCCGACCTCCCGCGCGGCCAGGATCGCACCCAGCGCGTTCAGTGCCATGTGCCGTCCGGGGACCGCCAGCCGGAGGGTGCGGGTGCCGCTCTCGCCCGAGAGCTGGACCTCCGCGAGCCCGCCCACGTCGCGGGCCTCCCAGCTGAGCATCCGGGCGCCGAGTGGCACGTCACCGGTCGTTTCCTGCTCGCCGGTGCCGTAGCCGAGCACCCGCACCGGCAGGCCACGCGCGACCACCCGCTCGGCCAGCGCCGCCGACCCGGGGTCGTCCAGGCACGCCACGAGCAGGCCGCCGGGCTCGATCCGGTCGGCGAAGTCGTCGAAGACCTGCTCGTACGCCTCGGTGGTGCCGAAGTAGTCGAGGTGGTCCGCCTCCACATTGGTGACGATCACGACGTTCGGGTCGTACTGCAGCAGCGACCCGTCGCTCTCGTCCGCCTCCGCGACGAAGACGTCACCGGAACCGTGGTGCGCGTTGGTGCCCGCCTCGTTCAGCTCGCCGCCGACCGCGAACGACGGGTCCAGGCCGCAGTGCTGCAACGCGACCACCAGCATCGAGGTGGTGGACGTCTTGCCGTGGGTGCCCGCGACCAGCAGGGTGCGGTGCCCGTGCATCAGCGAGGCCAGCACCGCCGGCCGCAGGATCACCGGGACGCCGCGGGCCGCCGCGGCGACCAGTTCGGGGTTGTCCTTCGGGATCGCGGCGTGCGTGGTGACCACCACGGTCGGGCCGCCGGGCAGCAGGTCCAGTGCGCTGGCGTCGTGCCCGATCCGGACCTGGGCGCCGCGGGCCCGCAGCGCGAGCACCGTGCGGCTCTCCTTGGCGTCCGACCCGGACACCTCCCCGCCCCGCGCCAGCAGGATCCGCGCGATCCCCGACATGCCGGCGCCGCCGATCCCGACCATGTGCACGCGCTGCAGGTGCGCGGGCAGCTCCGAGCCACGCTGATCGGTCATCGTCTGACCTCCGACATGTCTCGTCCTTCCAACAGAGCCGAGTCCTTCGACAAAACCGCGACCTTCATGCTTTCGCGCCCTTCACCAGGTCGAGCACGATCCGTGCCACCGCGTCGGCGGCGTCGCGGTGCCCGGCACCGGCCGCCGCCGCGCCCATCGCCGCCAGCCGGTCGGGGTCGCGCAGCAGCGGGACCACCGTCTCGGCCACGTACTGCGCGGTGAGCTCGGCGTCGGCGACGATGACGCCGCCACCCGCCGCGACCAGCGGCTTGGCATTGAGTTCCTGTTCGCCGTTTCCATGCGGCAACGGCACGTACACCGCCGGCAGCCCGACGGCGGAGACCTCGGCGACCGTCATCGCGCCGGACCGGCAGATCGCGGCGTCGGCGGCGGCGTAGGCCAGGTCCATCCGGGACAGGTAAGGCACCGCCACGTACGGCGTCGCCGGGTTCACCTGCTCCACGTCGAGGGTGTTCTTGGGGCCGTGCGCGTGCAGCACCGAGACACCGGCCTCGGCCAGCGCGGCGGCCGCGCCGGAGACCGCCTCGTTGAGCGAGCGCGCGCCCTGCGAGCCGCCGAACACCAGCAGCACCGGTCCCTCGGCGGGCAACCCGAAGTGGGCCCGGGCCTCGGCCCGCAGTGCGGCGCGGTCCAGCCCGGTGATCGAGGCGCGTACCGGGATGCCGAGCACCTCGGCGTCGTGTCGGCCGCGGGCGGCGACGCCCGAACCGGGCACGGCGGCCAGCACCCGGGCGGCGACCCGGGCGCCGATCTTGTTCGCGATACCGGCGCTGGCGTTGGCCTCGTGCACCACCACCGGCACCGCGCGGCGCCGGCGCAGCAGGCCGCGGCCCGCGGCGAGGTAGGCGGGCAACGCGACGTAGCCGCCGAACCCGACGATCACGTCGGCCTGCGTGGTGTCGAGCACCTCGCGGGTGCGCCGGACCGAGTTGCGGACCCGGCCGGGCAGCCGCAGCAGGTCCATCGTGGGCTTGCGCGGCAACGGCACCGGCGGGATCAGTGCGAGCGGGTAGCCACGCTCGGGTACCAGCGTGGTCTCGAGGCCCCGCTCGGTGCCCAGCGCGGTCACCGTGACGGTGGGGTCGAGCCGGCGCAGCGCGTCGGCCACGGCCAACGCGGGTTCGATGTGTCCGGCGGTGCCGCCGCCGGCAACGACGACGGACGGGCCGGACTGGCCGGCCGAAGTGGGCGACGCGACGGGATGTTCCTCTGAAGTGCCGCTCACCTACGAAATCCTCGCTCTCCTGTTCGGCCGCTCGATCGACGCAGCCGCTCGTCTGATGATAGTGCCTGGTCGCGACGCGGATCCGACCGCCGCGGGTCGGCCGCTGCGCGGGGGTCGGTGCGCCGCCGGACCGGCGGTTGCTGGCCCGGAGCCTGCCGCCGACGCTCGCCCGGCGGCGGCC
>NZ_JBFUHZ010000031.1:0-40537 GCF_056402135.1 Rhodococcus sp. P4_C10
GGCCGGGACCCCGACGCGGCGCTGTGGCCGGCCCGCGCCCGCGCCGTCCGGGCGCTGCGCGAGGTGGGACTGCGGTCGCTGCTGCGGCTCGAGCCGGAGGCGACCGCCGGGTTCTTCGAGGCGTTCTTCGCCCTGGACCCCGGCCGCCAGCACGCCTACCTGTCCGGACGCGACGACCCGCTGGCGGTGGCCGGCGCCATGTGGGCGCTGTTCCGGCGGGCGCCGCGGCCGGTCCGGCGGACCCTGGTCCGGTCGGTGCGGAAGGACTGAGATGCGACGGGACTGAGCGTCGCGGGACCCTCGGCTGCCGGCCCACACCACACCGCGCGGACTCCGACGACTTCTTCCCTCGACCGTCCGAAGGTGTGATGCTGGAGCCTGCCCACTCCACCGAAGAGGGGATCACCCCATGGCCACCAAGGCGTTGCTGGTCCGACTAGAGGCCAGGCCCGGCAAGGAAGGCTCGGTCGAGGAGTTCCTGCTGTCGGCCCTGCCGCTCGTCGAGCAGGAGCCCGGCACGAAACCCTGGTTCGCCGTCCGGTTCGGGCCGTCGTCGTTCGGCATCATCGACGCATTCCCGGACGAGTCCGCCCGCGAGGCGCATCTGGAAGGGCCGGTCGCGCAGGCGCTCGGCGCTCGCGCCGACGAACTCTTCGCCACGACACCGGAGGTCAGCTACCTCGACGTCCTCGCCGAAAAACTCTGAGCCCGAGCCGCCACCGCCGTCATCGACACCAGGGTGCGTTTCAGCTCTTGCCGCGGATCTCCCCCAGCGCATCGGTGAGTGCCTCCGGGACGCCCTGGAGTGCCCACAGCACCAGGCCCACCGCGGCCAGGGTGAGCACCGGGCCGAGCACCGCACGCTCGAAGGTGCCACCCGCCCGGATGGAGAGCATCGACGGCAGCCGCAGTTCCCACCAGCGCCGGCCGCGCCACGGCACGAACGGCGCCAGGAACGGCACGCCCTCCTTCGTGATGGCGTCGCCGAGGCAGTGCACCGCGCAGCCGAGGCCCACCGCGACGCCGAGCGCCCGGGACCCGACCTCGTCGGGGTACCAGTTCCAGACCAGCATCGACAGTCCCGCCGCGACCGCGGTGACCGCCAGCCAGCCGTACTTCGCCGCCCAGCCGCCGGCGAGCCCGCGCAGGGCCAGCCCGAGGGTGACGAACAGGGTCCCGACGATCGCCGGCTGGCCGAACTTGACGACCAGGGCCGAGACACCGAAGGCCAGGCTGATCGCGAACAGCGCTGTGTGCGTGAGCGTTCGGTGCCCGCCCCGGCGCTTGGGGTCCTTGCGACCGCGGGTGAGCCGGTAGAACCACAGCGAGGCCTCGTCGATGCCCCCGGCGAGCGCCTTGCTGGCGGGGCCGAACGACCGGGCCACCGTCGACTGGTTGGTGTCGAGGTCCGGCAGCAGTGCGGCCCCCGCGCACACCCCCGCGAACGTGAACGCCTCGGCCGTGGACGTCGGGCCACCCCAGTCGGGCGGCAGCACCTGCGCGACGGCAAGGCCGAGGACGGCACCGGAGACTGCATGGGTAGCACCCATCACCATAGAAGCGAAGGCCTTTCGGGGAAGTCGACCAGCGGACCACGCCCGGGGCGGGCCGCGCGGAGAGGACCCCAACCTAGCAACCCGCACCGACACCACCGCACGCACATGCGTTCGGATGCGGTCGAACGACGGTTTGCGCCAAGCACGTTCGCGGCGTCAGGCCCGTTCGTCCGAGTCCAGCACCGAGACAAGCCTGTTCATCACCTCGAGTGTCTGCCGCAGCTCCTCCTCCGTGAAGTGCGCCGAGACGCGGTTGGTGAATACGTGCTGCGCCGCGGTCATCTCCCGGATCGCCGCCCAGCCCGTCTCGCTGGGCCGGACGAGCTTGGCGCGCTGGTGCGCGGGGTTGGGCAGGTACTCCGCCAGCCCCTCCTCGACGAGCACGTCGGCGGTGCGCTGGACGCTCTGCCGCGTGATCCCCATCGCCCGGGCGATCCCGGACACCGTGAGTGGGTCGCGGAGCACCGCCCCGAGCACCTGCCACCGGGTGGGCGTCAGGCCCGCGGGCCGCGCGATGTGCTCCGACGCCCGCAGGAATGCCCCGTTGAGCGCGAACGTCCGCATGATGATGTCGGTGAGCGCGTCGCCGGCGGGCGTGCGCGCCGGCGCGGTGCTCACTCCCCCACCGCCGCCATGAGCGCGCCGAACCACTGCGGGTCGCCGGTGGCGTAGAGCTGGTACCAGGCCTCGAGGACGTCGGGCTCGTAGACGTCGAGCACCCTGAACACCTCGCGCGCGAACTCGAGCGGGCTTGCCCCACCGGCCGTGACCAGGCCGCGGTCGAGGACCGCGCGGTCGGGCCGGAAGCGGCCCTGCCCGGCGTAGCCGGTGGCCATCGCGAGCTGCTCGGGCGCGTTTCCGGTGTGGTCGCGGTCGTCGAGCAGGCCGGCGCCGGCCAGGCCCACCGTCGCGCCGCAGATCGCGGCGACGGCGCCGCCGGCCGCCAGCCTCGCGGTCGCGGCGTCCGCGAATCCCGGATGGCCGCCCTCGAGCCAGGAGTCGGCGCCGGGGAGCACCAGCAGCGCGGCCCCCTGGACGTCGGCCTGGTCGAGGGTGAGTTCGGGCGTGACCCGCAGGCCGCCCATGGTGGTCACCTCGCCCGCCGTGTCGGCGACGGTGCGGACGCGGAAGGTGCCCGGCGCGCGTTGGAAGGCCGGGTTGTTCAGGCCCGCGGTGACGTACCCGATCTCCCAGTCGGCGAGACCGTCGTACACAGCTACAAGAACCTCACGAGTTGTCATGACAACATGCTGTCATTTTGACAGGAACCTGTCAATAGGTCGGACGGGTCGCCGACGGCCGGAATGGACATCGCAAACCACCCCGGACGCACACTCGCCTGTGACTCGCGGCGATATGTTGCGGTGTTTTCGCGTCGCCTCTTGGCGTTCAGGGGGATTGGCCGTGACGGCTCGTCTCAATCCGACCATGCACAGGTTTGTGGGTCCTGTAAGACGATCGTCTTTGCGGACGAAATCCGGGGTGCGGACCCGTGGTGCGACCCGCTGCGCACTCGGGGCGCGGAGTCGGAGCGTGCGGTTCAAGACCACCATCTCAACCCTTGTGTGGGGTCTTCGTGAACGAAGGACTTGACCTTCATCGTCCGCCATAGCGCCGTGAGTTCCGGCTCAGCATATTGGTTGCGAGCATGGCCTCGCCGGTACGCCCGTCGGCTCCGTCAGTGCTGGAGTGTTCAGTCTCCTCAACTCGTCTGAACAAGCAGAGGCCGAGATGGACCGGTCAGACAACGAGTTCTGGCGGGCTCAGCGGCAGCAGGTTCACACCGAGTGTCTCGTCGCGGCCAATGCCCTACAGCTTTCGTCGAACAGGATCTCGCCGGCGCTCAATCCGGAACTACCGTTCAATGTCGAACAACGCGGGGCCGCCCTGTTGCAGGCTCTTCAACCTGTCGCCGACCAATCTTTCAACCTGAACTCGAAACTCTCGGCCGTACAACTGGTCGGGTCCCCGGATGGTTTGTTGTCAGCTTCCTACAAGAGCTTCAGTCGGCGGGTCGAGACGGTTCCGCCCGTCGTCCGCTTCTCCTATCCTTATTGGGTATCCATGTCCAGATGGCAGGCCGGGTGTTTGTCCGCGCAGACAAGTTTGGTGTTCACCGAGAGCCCGTACGTCTTCCTCATCACTGCGAACCCGTGGGCGCGGGTTGCGGTAGGTGTAACAGGCGGTGTTGGCGGGTCTCGTCGTATCGATACGAAGGGGACGACGATGAGTCAGCCAACCATGGACCCGACCTTCTATCGCAGCGCAGCCGAGGCGGCCGCCGCTCCGCCCGAGACACTGGCCTATGTGGTCGCGTTCGATCGCGCGGCGGCGAAGCCCGATGCGCTGAGCGTGATCGACGTGGATCCCGGCTCGGAAACATACGGCCGGGTGGTGGGCTGGACCGAGGTACCCCACCGGGGCGGCGAGCTGCACCACTTCGGCTGGAACGCCTGTAGCAGCGCACTGAAACACGAGGGTCACCACATGGAAGGGTTGGCCCGCCGGTACCTGATCGTGCCGGGTCTGCGCTCGTCCCACCTGTATGTGTTCGACACCCAGCCCGACCCACGTCAACCCACCCTGGTCAAGACCGTGGACAGCGCCGTGCTCGCAGCCCAGGCCGGATACTCCCGACCACACACGTTGCACTGCGGGCCAGACGGCGTCTTCATGACCTGCCTCGGCGGCGTGAATGGATCGGACGGGCCGGGCGGGATCGCACTGCTCGATCACGACACGTTCGACGTGCTCCGGCAATGGGAGACCGACCGGGGACCGCAATACCTCGCCTACGACGCGTGGTGGCATCTCAACCAGAACACGCTGATCAGCAGCGAGTGGGGCACGCCTTCGATGATCGAGGACGGGCTGGTGCCGGAGCTGTTGCTGGCGAACAAGTACGGCCACGCCATCCACTTCTGGGACCTCGCCACCGGCCGGCACCGGCAGCGGGTGGATCTCGGCGAGCAGTACCAGATGCCGCTCGAGCTGCGCCCGTCGCATGACCCGGATGCCACCTGGGGGTTCGTTGGTGTAGTGGTCTCGACCGAGGATCTGTCGGCCTCGGTGTGGCGTTGGCACCGTGACGGCGGCAGCTGGGCGGTGGACAAGGTGATCACCGTCCCGGCCGAGCCGGCCGATCCGGACCTGCTGCCGCCGGCGCTGAAACCGTTCGGTGCGGTGCCACCGCTGGTCACCGACATCGACCTGTCCGTCGACGACCAGTTCCTCTACGTCTCGTGCTGGGGCATCGGGGAGCTCAAGCAGTTCGACGTGCACGACCCTGCCAACCCGACGGAGACCGGGTCCATCCGGCTCGGCGGGATCGTCGGCCGCAACGCGCATCCGGCGGCACCGAACCGGCCGCTGTCCGGCGGCCCACAGATGGTCGAGATCAGCCGTGACGGTCGGCGGGTCTACCTCACCAACTCCCTCTACGGCGCCTGGGACGACCAGTTCTACCCGGACGGCGTCGGGGCCTGGATGGCTGCGATCCACACCGATCCTCGCGGAGGAATGACCGTCGACGAGACCTTCTTCCCCCACGACGAGGACTTCCGGGGTCTGCGGGTACACCAGGTTCGCCTCCAGGGCGGCGACGCGTCCTCCGATTCGTACTGCTACCGATAGCAGTCGGCGTTGGCCTGCGGCCCGCGCCGCGAGCCCCGGAGCTCGACTCCCCTTGCACGGCGGATCGGGGAGATCCGTCGAGTCATCCCCCTCTGGAACGCCAAGGAACCACGCGAGAACACCGCCACGTGACGCCGCGAGTCACACACTCGCCCGCCCCGAAATGGCCACTCCCCCAGGATCAGTCGAGGTCGCCGCCGCGCGCCCATCCCACACTGCGGACCAAACTGGCATCAGCGATGCAAGATGGTGTACAACGGTACGGCCGACACAGTTTGTGATCCCGCTCACAACAGACTGTGACGGCGTGACACACTCAGGACCGACAATCTCTCGCCCGAACAGGAAGGTCACAATGCCTACATCCGTGACAGCGCCGGCCTCCGGCCGAACGACAACGTCCGGCACGGCGATCAGCACCGCGGAGATCAAGTTTCGGATCGCGGCCATGTTCGACCGCGAGGACACCGGACCCGAGGCACGGAGCGGGACCCGGCCGGCGCAGTGAGCGCCGCGGCCGGGACCTGGCAGCGCGCGTGAGGAGCGGTTTTCACGGTCAACTCGCCGATCTGACGGTCATGCTCGGCGAGCTCGCCGGACTCGCGGGCCGGTCGATGGCCGACGCCACCACGGCACTGCTCGAGGTGGCACCGATCGCAGCCGACCAGACCATCGCCCTCGGCGCACAGGTCCGGGCGCTCCGCCGCGGTTGCGAGGACCGGGCGCATTCCATGCTCGCGCTGCACGCGCCCGCGGCGGCCAACCGTCGAATGCTCGTGTCCGCCATCCGGATCAGCGGCGACCTGGCCGGAATGGGCGGGCTGGCCGGACAGGTGGCCGACGCCGGCCGCCGACGGTTCCCCGACCGCGTCCCTCCCGAAACGGGCAGCCACTTCGCCGAGATGGGGGCGCTCTCGAGCGCCATGGCCGACCGGGTTCGCCACGCCCTGACCGAACCCGACCTGTCGCTGCTCACCCGGACCCGCGGTGACAACGACAGGATGGACGAACTGCGCGCGCAGTCGACCGGGGCGGTCACCGGCGAGTCCTGGCAGGGCGCCACCGGCACGGTGGACCTCGCACTGCTCGCCGGCCTCTACCAGCGGTTCGCGCAGCACACCGTCGACGTCGCCGAACGGATCGTCTTCCTCGCCACCGGAGCCCGGCCGATCACGGTCGACTGACAGCGGACGGACCGGCAGGTGGAAGTGGCGGTATCGGCGTCCGGCACGGGGCCGGACACCGATACCTGTTCACGTCAGTCCGAAGCCGTGTCGGCGGCCCGACCGAGGTGGCGGGCGAAGAACCGAGCCGAGCTGTCGCGCTCGTACTCGGGCACCGGGTAGTGCCTGCCCGAGTAGGCGTGCAATGTCTTCTCCTTCGAAGCGAAGGCCTCGAACAACGCGACCCCGGATGCGCGGTCGATTTCATCGTCGTCCCACGGAATCCGGTACTCGACCGGGACGGTGAGCTTTCCTGCCGCCTCGATCAGAGCGTCGTTCACGAAAACCCCACCGAAGCTCACGGCAGCGATCCGGGATTCGACCGCCGTCAACATCAGCCCGGTCACGACACCCAACGACACGCCGCCGTAGCCGATCGGCGCTTCGGCGCCGATCTCGGGCAGCGCCTGCAGGGCGTCCAGGGTCGCCTGCCATTCCAGCACCGCACGCTCCGCCAGCGACCAGTTGTAGTCGATGACGATCGGGGCGATCGGCTCGCGCGCCGCCCGGGCCTGATGGATCGCCTCGGCCCACCGTTGATCCTGAGGGTTTCGCGGCCGGTCACCATGACCGGGCGCGTCGATGGCGGCGACGGTGAACCCATAGGTGGCCACGCCGTGGAGTGCACTGGCTACCAGCCCCGGCGCCTTCTTGTGCATGCCGCCGGAGTGCCCCGACAGCAGCAGCGGTGCTCCGACGGTTCCGGATGTGGGCGACCAGAGCACGCCGGTGATCTCGTCCAGGGTGAAATTACGTTCGACGACACCGTTCGACGATGTCTCAGAGGTGAAATGCATGGTGTTGCCTTTCGGGATTGCCTTGTTGGCGAGGCGCTCCCGGCGACACCTACGTCAATCGCCGAACCGTGGACACGAGTGGGAGCACCCATATGGTTGTTGCGTTCATGGGTCTCACCTCCTCGCGTGATGTCACGGTCTCGCCCACACTATCAAGCTCCCGAATCTCGTCCAACCCATTTACTGCCCACCGACTCGACCGGCTGTCGACACAGCTCACCTGCCACCGACCGCGCGGTTCAAGGAGGGCCGAATGCGGCGTCACCACTGCTCCGCGACCTCGTCGGGGCTCTTGTCCGGCCGCAGCCCACGCCACACCGGGTGCCGCAACCGGCCGTCCTCGGTCAGCTCCGAGTACCGCACCTCCGCAACGAGCTCCGGTCGGACCCAGCGCGCGGTCCGCGCGTCGGCCGCGGGCACGGACTCCCCGAACGGCGACGCCGGCGCGGCCAGCTCGCCGAACGCCTCCGTCAGCCGCGCCAGCGCCGCGCCGGTGAGCCCGCTGCCCACCCTTCCGAGGTAGCGCAGCGCGCCGGTGCCGTCGGGCACGCCCAGCAGCAGCGAGCCGATGCCGCCGGACCGGCCGCCCTCCCCCGGCTGCCAGCCGCCGATCACCACCTCCCGCTCGTGAACGTGCTTGAGCTTGAGCCACGACGACGACCGCCCGGAGCGGTAGGTGGAGTCCCAGCGCTTGGCCACCACGCCCTCCATCCGCTGCTCCCGGCTGCTCGCCAGCGCCTCGCCGAGGTCCGGCGGCGCCAGCGGCGGCACCCGCCACCGGTCGCCGCCGGCGAGGCGGATCGCGTCGAGGACGGTGCGCCGGTCCCGGTAGGTCTTGGCCCGCAACGAGGTGCCGTCGAGCTGCAGCACGTCGAAGACCAGCAGCACCACCGCGTCCCGCTGCGCGGCGGCGCGCACCTCCCCCGGCTTCGTCAGACCCATCCGCCGCTGCAGGTGTCCGAAGCTCGGCGCGCCGTCGTCGCCGAACGCCACGATCTCCCCGTCCAGCATCCCCGAATGCCCGTGCAGCCCTTCGGGTACGGCGAGCAGTTCGGGGTAGCCGGGCGTCAGGTCCACCCCGTTGCGGCTGACCAGTCGCACGGTCGACTCGCCCGACCGGGTGTCGTGGTCGAATTCGACCAGCGCCCGGATGCCGTCGAGCTTGAACTCGAACGCCCACTGGTCCGGGTCCGCGCGGGGCCCGAACTCCTCCGGTGTGGTGGCCGACGCCAGCATCGGCGTCACGTCCGCCGCGGAACCCCGGCGCCGCGCGGGCGCGTCGGGCGCGCTCGGCTGCGGCACCGTCGCGTCGGCCTCGCCCGCCTCGACGCGCTCGAGCAGCTCCCGGAAGTCCAGCTGACGCAGCCCGGCCCGCGTCAACTCGTCCCAGGTCCGGGGCGCGGCCACCGTCGGCAACGCCGTCCCGCGCAGCGAGTACGGCGACACCGTCGTCTTGGATGCCGAGTTCTGGCTCCAGTCGACGAACACCTTGCCCGCCCGTTCGGCCCGGGTCATGGTGGCGGTCACCGATTTCGGCGTCTCCCGCTCCAACTCGACGGCGATCTGCTTGGCGACCTCCACGCAGCGCGTCGCCGGCCAGCCGCGCCCCAGCCCGGCGTACAGGTGAATTCCCTTGCTGCCGCTGGTCACCGGCAGGGCGTCCAGCCCCCGGGCGCCGAGGCGTTCGCGCACCCGCAGTGCCACCTCGGCGCACTCGTCGAGGCCCACACCGGGTCCCGGGTCCAGGTCGATCACCAACCGGTCCGGGTCCCGCGGCTGCCCGGCCGCGTCGAAGCGCCACTGCGGGACGTGGAACTCGAGCGCCCCGGACTGGGCGAAGTAGACCAGCGACGCCAGTTCGTCGACAACCGGGTAGGTGATCGTCTTCGACGAGTGCCGCATCACCGTCCGCGGCACCCACGACGGCGTCGCGCTGTCGACGTTCTTCTGGAAGAACGGGGTCGCCGAGGTGCCGTCGGGCCAGCGTTTGCGGGTCACCGGCCGGCCGGCGAGCAGCGGCAGCATGAGCGGTCCGACCGTGGTGAAGTACTGCAGCACCTCCGCCTTGGTGGTCCCGGCCTCCGGGTAGAGCACCTTGTCCAGGTTGGTCAGGGACACGCGTCGGCCCTCGACCACCACCTCGACGTCGTGCTCCATCTACCGCCGCCCTGGTCCGTTCGCCTGGCCTGATCCCACAGTGTGGACCATCATGGTTCCATGCGGTCAATTTGGAAAGGCTCCATCGCGTTCGGTCTGGTGAACGTCCCGGTGAAGGTCTACACCGCGACCGAGGACCACGACATCAGGTTTCACCAGGTCCACGGCAAGGACGGCGGCCGGATCAAGTACAACCGCGTCTGCTCCGAGTGCGGCCAGGTGATCCAGTTCGCCGACATCGACAAGGCGTACACATCCGAGGACGGCGCCCAGGTGATCCTCACCGACGACGACTTCGACAAGCTGCCCGCCGCGGAGAAGCACGAGATCCCGGTGCTGCAGTTCGTGCCGTCCGAGCAGATCGACCCGATCCTGTTCGAGAAGAGCTACTTCCTCGAACCGGACTCGGCCTCGCCGAAGGCCTACGTGCTGCTGGCGTCGACGCTCGAGGAGAGCGACCGCACCGCCCTGGTGCACTTCACCCTGCGCCAGCGCACCCGGTTGGCCGCGCTGCGGGTGCGCGACGGGGTGCTGCTGATCCAGACGCTGCTGTGGCCTGACGAGGTGCGGGAGGCGGAGTTCGGGTCGCTCGAGGACGCGTCGGAGCCGTCCGGCAAGGAGCTGACGATGGCGAAGTCGCTGGTGGAGTCGATGTCGGAGGACTTCGCCCCGGAGACCTACACCGACGACTACCAGATCCAGCTGCAGAAGATGCTCGACGAGGCGATCGCAAACGGGGGCCAGAAGGTCACGCACCCGGCGGCGGCCTCGCACGAGGCGGACGCCGAGGTGGTGGACCTGGTCGCGGCCCTGCAGCGCAGCGTGGACGCGGCGAAGTCGGGCAAGCCCGGCGGGTCGGACACGAAGTCCCAGAAGGCGAGCAAGCGGGCTCCGGCCCGCAAGACCGGCTGACCCTACGAACAAGCGCCGGAACCGACTACCCGGTTCCGGCGCTTGCGTCGGTAAGTCTGAAGGTCAGACGGTGAAGCCCAGCGCGCGCAGCTGCTCGCGGCCGTCCTCGGTGATCTTGTCCGGGCCCCACGGCGGCAGCCACACCCAGTTGAGCTTGAGGTCCTCGACGAGGCCGCTCTTGACCAGTGCGCCGCGGGCCTGCTCCTCGATGACGTCGGTCAGCGGGCAGGCCGCCGAGGTCAGCGTCATGTCGACCGTCGCCACGTTGTCGTCGTCGACCGAGATGCCGTAGACCAGGCCGAGGTCCACGACGTTGATGCCCAGTTCGGGGTCGACGACATCGCGCATGGCCTCCTCGAGGTCGTCGAGGAACAGCTGCTGCTCGGGGGTCGGCGGGGTCAGCTCCTCCGCGGCCGGCGTCTCGGAGGCCTGCGCCTCGGAAGCCTGGGTTTCGGTCATGATGCGTGTCCTCCGGTCTGAGCCGGCACCGCGGTACCGGCAAAATTTTCGCTGCTGTCGACAATCTGAACCACGGCGTCCTTGAACGCCATCCAACCGAGCAACGCGCACTTCACCCGGGCCGGGTACTTCGAGACGCCCGCGAACGCGATGCCGTCGCCGAGCACGTCCTCGTCGCCCTCGATCGCACCGCGGCTGGTGATCATCTCGCCGAACGCGTCGACGGTGGTCAGCGCGTCGCCGACCGCCATGCCCACCACCTGGTCGGTGAGCACCGAGGTCGAGGCCTGGCTGATCGAGCAGCCCTGACCGTCGTACGACACGTCGGCCACCCGGCCGTCGTCGGTCAGTGCCACCCGCAGGGTGATCTCGTCACCACAGGTCGGGTTGACGTGGTGCACCTCGGCGCCGAACGGCTCACGCAGTCCGCGCCCGTGCGGGTGCTTGTAGTGGTCCAGGATCACTTCCTGGTACATCTGTTCCATCCGCATGACTAGGACGCCCCGTCGATCGGTGTGGTCTCCGGCTCGTCGACGACGGGCTGCGCCGCCACACTGACACCGAAGAACTCCTGCGCACGCCGGATGCCCGCGGCCAGTGCGTACACCTCGTCGGCGGTGTTGTAGACCGCAAACGACGCGCGGGCGGTGGCGGCGATCCCGAGCCGGCGGTGCAGCGGCCACGCGCAGTGGTGGCCGACGCGGATCGCGATGCCCTCGTCGTCGAGGATCTGCCCGAGGTCGTGGGCATGGATCCCGTCGACCAGGAACGACACCGCGCCGCCCCGGTCCTCGCCCGTCGCCGGCCCGACGATCCGGACACCGTCGATCGCCGACAGCTGCTCGAGCGCCAGCACCGTGAGCTCGTGCTCGTGCGCCGCGACCGCGTCCATGCCCAGCTCGTTCAGGTAGTGCACGGCCGCGCCGAGCGCCACCACCTGCGAGGTCATCGGCACGCCGGCCTCGAACCGCTGCGGCGGCGCCGCGTACGTGGTCGCCTCCATGGTCACCGTCTCGATCATCGACCCGCCGGTGATGAACGGCGGCATGTCGGCGAGTACCGCCCGCTTGCCGTAGAGCACGCCGACGCCGGACGGCCCGAGCATCTTGTGCCCGGAGAACGCCGCGAAGTCGACGTCGAGCGCGTGGAAGTCGACCGGCATGTGCGGCACCGACTGGCACGCGTCGAGCACCACCAGTGCGCCGACGGCCCGCGCCCGCCGCACCAGCTCCGCCACCGGCGCCACCGCCCCGGTCACGTTCGACTGGTGGGTGAACGCGACGACCTTCACCTTGTCGGTCAGCTCGAGCGAGTCCAGGTCGATGCGGCCGTCGTCGGTCACCCCGTACCAGCGCAGGGTGGCACCGGTACGCCGGGCCAGCTCCTGCCACGGCACCAGGTTCGCGTGGTGCTCGAGCTCGGTGATCACGATCTCGTCGCCCGGCCCGACGTGCCGATCGAAGCGCTCGTCGCCGAAGACATAGGTGACCAGGTTCAGGGCCTCGGTCGCGTTCTTGGTGAACGCGAGCTCGTCGGCATACGCCCCCACGAACGCCGCGATGGCGGTCCGGGCGTCCTCGTAGGCGTCGGTCGCCTCCTCGGCCAGCTGGTGCGCGCCCCGGTGGACCGCCGCGTTGCAGGTGGTGAGGAACTCACGCTCGGCGTCGAGCACCTGGACCGGCCGCTGCGAGGTCGCGCCGGAATCCAGGTACACCAACGGTTTCCCGTCCCGCACCGTGCGGGCCAGGATCGGGAAGTCGGCCCGGATCCTGGTGATGTCGAGTTGCCCCACCGTCGCGGTCATGGTCGTTACGCTCCCGCTGCTGCCTGGGTGAACCGCACGTAGCCGTTCTCCTCGAGCTCGTCGGCGAGCTCGGCGCCGCCGGACTCGACGATCTGGCCACCCACGAAGACGTGCACGAACTCGGGGGTGATGTAGCGCAGGATGCGGGTGTAGTGCGTGATCAGCAGCACGCCGCCGTGCTCGCGCTCCTTGTAGCGGTTGACGCCCTCGGAGACGACGCGCAGCGCGTCGACGTCGAGGCCCGAGTCGGTCTCGTCGAGGATCGCGATCTTCGGCTTGAGCAGGCCCAGCTGCAGGATCTCGTGACGCTTCTTCTCGCCGCCGGAGAAGCCCTCGTTGACGCTGCGCTCGCTGAACGACGGGTCGATCTCGAGCTCGGTCAGCGCGCCCTTGACCTCCTTGACCCAGTGCCGCAGCTTCGGGGCCTCGCCGCGGACCGCGGTGGCGGCGCTGCGCAGGAAGTTCGACATCGAGACGCCGGGCACCTCGACGGGGTACTGCATGGCCAGGAACAGGCCGGCGCGGGCCCGCTCGTCGACGCTCATCGAGAGGACGTCCTCGCCGTCGAGCGTGATCGAACCCGAGGTCACCACGTACTTGGGGTGGCCGGCGATCGCGTACGAGAGGGTGGACTTGCCGGAGCCGTTGGGGCCCATGATGGCGTGCGTCTCACCCGAGCGGATCGTGAGGTTCACGCCCTTGAGGATGTTGATCGGCTCGGCGTTCTCGTCGGTGGTGGCGACGTTGACGTGCAGGTCCTTGATTTCCAGAACCGAGGTTCCGGTGGTGGCCGCTTCGACGTTGGTCGTTTCAGTCATTGAATAAAGTCCTTTGAGAAGTGTGGTGGCGGCGGTCTCAGACGCCGACCGCGGCGAGCTCGACCTCGATGGCGGCTTCGAGGCGCTCGCGCACCTCGGGGACGGCGATGCGGTCGATGATCTCGTGGAAGAAGCCACGGACCACCAGGCGCCGGGCCTGGTCCTCCGGGATACCCCGCGACCGCAGGTAGAACAGCTGCTCGTCGTCGAAACGTCCGGTGGCACTGGCGTGTCCGGCGCCGACGATCTCGCCGGTCTCGATCTCCAGGTTCGGCACCGAGTCGGCGCGGGCGCCGTCGGTGAGCACCAGGTTCCGGTTCAGCTCGAAGGTGTCGGTGCCCTCGGCCGACGCGCGGATCAGCACGTCGCCGACCCACACGGTGTGCGCGTCCGGCTTGCCGGAGTGCGGGTCGCCCTGCAGCGCGCCCTTGTAGACGACGTTCGACTTGCAGTGCGGCGCCGAGTGGTCCACCAGCAGCCGCTGCTCGAAGAACTGGCCGGCGTCGGCGAAGTACAGGCCGAGCAGTTCGGCGTCGCCGCCGGGACCGTCGTACTTGACGGTCGGGGTGAGCCGGACCAGGTCGCCGCCGAGGGACACCGAGGTGTACCGCAGCACCGAGTCCCGGCCGAGGCGGGAGTGGTGCGCCGCCACGTGCACGGTGTCGTCCGCCCAGTCCTGCACCGCGACCACGGTCAGCTTGGCGCTGTCGCCGACGATGAACTCGACGTTCTCCGCGTAGGTGCCGCTGCCGCGCTGGTCCAGCACGACGGTGGCCTTCGAGAACGCCTCGAGCCGCACCTGGATGTGGCCGAATGCCACCTTGTCCACGCCCGGGCCGGTCACCACGATGTTGACCGCGTCGGCGACCTCGTGCTCCTTGCCGACGGTCACGACGGTCGCCGACTCGAAGCCCGAGTAGGCCTGCGCCGCGACGCGGTCGGCGGGCACACCGGCCTGGCCGAGCCGCGCGTCGTCGCGTCCGACGGTCTCGACGGTGACGCCGTCGCCCGCCTGGACCTCGACGGTCGCGGCGCCGGAGCGGACCGCGGTGCCGTCGTGCAGGCCGCGCAGCCGGCGCAGCGGCGTGAAGCGCCACACCTCGTCGCGTCCGGCCGGGACCTCGAAGGCGTTGACGTCGTAGGACGTGAACACCTCGCCCTTGTTGGTGGCGGGCACGATGTTCTCACCGGCGACGGCGGCCTTGACCCCGGTCGTCGCCTCGTTTGCGTTGGCCACTAACCCACGGCCCCTTCCATCTGCAGTTCGATCAGGCGGTTGAGCTCGAGGGCGTATTCCATCGGCAGCTCCTTGGCGATGGGCTCGACGAACCCGCGCACCACCATGGCCATCGCCTCGTCCTCGGTGAGGCCGCGGCTCATCAGGTAGAACATCTGGTCTTCGCTGACCTTCGAGACGGTCGCCTCGTGACCCATCGACACGTCGTCCTCGCGGATGTCCACGTAGGGGTAGGTGTCGGAGCGGCTGATCTGGTCGACCAGCAGGGCGTCGCACTTGACGGTCGACTTCGACCCGTGCGCACCCTTGTTGACCTGGACCAGGCCGCGGTAGGACGCGCGTCCGCCGCCGCGGGCCACCGACTTGCTGACGATCGTCGAGGAAGTGTGCGGCGCCAGGTGCAGCATCTTCGCGCCGGTGTCCTGGTGCTGGCCCTCGCCCGCGAAGGCGACCGAGAGGACCTCGCCGCGGGCGTGCTCGCCCATCATCCACACGGCCGGGTACTTCATGGTGACCTTCGAGCCGATGTTGCCGTCGACCCACTCCATCGAGCCGCCGGCGTCCACCTTGGTGCGCTTGGTCACCAGGTTGTAGACGTTGTTCGACCAGTTCTGGATGGTCGTGTAGCGGCAGTGGCCGCCCTTCTTGACGATGATCTCGACGACCGCGGAGTGCAGCGAGTCGGACTTGTAGATCGGCGCGGTGCAGCCCTCGACGTAGTGCACCGAGGCGCCCTCGTCGACGATGATCAGGGTCCGCTCGAACTGGCCCATGTTCTCGGTGTTGATCCGGAAGTAGGCCTGCAGCGGGATGTCGACGTGCACGCCCGGCGGCACGTAGATGAAGGAGCCGCCCGACCACACCGCGGTGTTGAGCGCGGAGAACTTGTTGTCGCCCGCGGGGATCACGGAGCCGAAGTACTCCTTGAACAGCTCCGGGTGCTGCTTGAGCCCGGTGTCCGTGTCGAGGAAAATCACGCCCTGCTGCTCGAGATCCTCACGGATCGAGTGGTAGACGACCTCGGACTCGTACTGCGCGGCGACACCGGCGACCAGGCGCTGCTTCTCCGCCTCGGGGATGCCGAGCCGGTCGTACGTGTTCTTGATGTCCTCGGGCAGGTCCTCCCAGGACTCCGCCTGCTTCTCGCTGGACCGCACGAAGTACTTGATGTTGTCGAAGTGGATGCCCTCGAGGTTGGAACCCCAGTGCGGCATCGGCTTCTTGTCGAACGTCTTGAGCGCCTTGAGCCGGATGTCGAGCATCCACTCGGGCTCGCTCTTCTTCGCGGAGATGTCCCGCACGACGGCCTCGGACAACCCGCGCTGCGCGCTGGCACCGGCGACGTCGGAGTCCGACCAGCCGTAGCCGTAATGGCCCAGCGAGGCGATCGTCTCGTCCTGCGTGAGCGGCGCCTCGGGTGCCACCTGGTCTGGTGTGACGGTCATGCGAGCTCCTTCCGGAGTCTTGGTACGTACCGGTACGGGCTGGGTACCGGCGGAGGTGAGGTTTCGGGGGTCGAACTGGTCGAGATCAACGTCGGTGGGGTCATGTCGCTTCCTGGTGCAGCGCGGCCGGAGGCACCAGCGGCACGTGTGTGGTGCAGGCGCAGTCCCCGTTCGCGATGGTCGCGAGCCGTTGCACGTGGGTGCCGAGCAGCTCGGCGAACGCCTGCGTCTCCGCCTCGCACAGTTCGGGGAACTCGGACGCGACGTGCGAGACCGGGCAGTGGTGCTGGCAGATCTGCACGCCGTTGCCCACCGGCCTGGTGGTGGCCGCGAACCCGGCCGAGGTGAACGCGTCCGCGATGGCGTCCGCGGTCTGCTCGACCTCCTCGGCGCTGTCGTGCGCTGCCGGGTCGATGTCGGCGACGATGGTCTGCACGCGGCGACGGGCGAACTCCACGATCGCGGCCTCGCCGCCGACCTCCCGGAGCTGACGCATCGCGGCGCCGGCCAGGTCGTCGTACGAGTGCCCCAGCCGGGACCGGCCCGCGGCCGTGAGCTGGAACTGCTTCGCCGGGCGTCCGCGTCCCTTGTGCTGCCAGCTCGCCGCCCGGGCCGAACGCGCCTCACCGGTCTCGATCAGTGCCTCGAGGTGCCGACGCACCCCGGCCGCACTCAGACCCAGTTCCGCGCCGATCTCCGTCGCGGTGATCGGGCCCCGCTGCAACAGCAGTTGCACCACCGCGGCGCGGGTGTGACCCTCGT
This sequence comes from Rhodococcus sp. P4_C10, assembly GCF_056402135.1. Taxonomy (NCBI): domain Bacteria; kingdom Bacillati; phylum Actinomycetota; class Actinomycetes; order Mycobacteriales; family Nocardiaceae; genus Rhodococcus; species Rhodococcus sp. P4_C10. The sequence continues at coordinate 16,804 of NZ_JBFUHZ010000031.1, forward strand.
GGGCACCGGCCGTGGGGTTCAGCGTCGCCGCGCGCGGCGCGGCAGCGGACGTGACGGCACCGGGCGATGCGGGAACAGGTACATGACCTGCGCCTTCGCCACGAGAGACCTGAGCCGCTGCCGATTTCACAACACCAGTGTGACGGAATTGCCGGGCACGGTCCACCAAGGGTGCCCTGCATTACACCGCCGCGCCTGATTCCGCACGCCAAATGCACCGCTAGGCTGCCCCCGTGCCACAGACCGACGACGCACCGGACTCCGGTGCCACCAGCAACGGCGGCCTCGTCGCGCGCCCGGACGGCCCGAGCCGGGCCCACCGCGCCGTGGCACTGGCACGACGGGCGGTGGGCCTGGACGGCCCGAGTGACCGATTTGTCGTCTCTCACCTGCACGGCGACGAGTCCGAGGCCCCGGGGCTCGACGCCCGCGAGACCGCCCAGCTGACGGGCGTCCGGCGCTTCGGCGCGACGGGCGCCCTGCTCATGGCGCTCGGCGCGCTCGGCGCGGGCGCCCAACCGGTCCTGCAGAACCCCGTCCAGGGCCTGCGCATCCTCGGCCTGCCCGCCCGGATGCCCAGCGTCGCCCTCACCATCACCATCACCGGCAGCGTCATGGTGGTGCTGGCCTGGCTGCTGCTCGGCCGTTTCGCCGTCGGCCGCTTCCGCGGCGGCGCCGTCCCGCGTCGGCTGACCCGCTCCCAACTCGACCGGACGCTGCTGATGTGGGTGATTCCCCTCACAGTCGCGCCGCCGATGTTCAGCAAGGACGTCTACTCCTACCTCGCGCAGAGCGAGATCGCCGCCCGCGGCCTCGACCCGTACGCGATCGGACCGGCACAGGCCCTGGGCGTCGACCACGTCCTGACCCGCACGGTGCCCAACATCTGGCGAGACACCCCCGCCCCGTACGGCCCGCTGTTCCTGTGGATCGGCAAGGGCATCACCTGGCTGACCGGCGAGAACATCGTCGCCGGCATCTTCCTGCACCGGCTCCTGGCACTGGCGGGCGTGGCGCTGATCGTGTGGGCGCTGCCCCGGCTGGCCCGCCGCTGCGGGGTCGCCAGCGTGACCGCGCTCTGGCTCGGCGCCGCCAACCCGCTGCTGCTGTTCCACCTGGTCGCGGGCATCCACAACGAGGCCCTGATGCTCGGGCTGATGCTCGCGGGCATGGAGATCGCGCTTCGGGCGGTCGAGTCCGCCGACCCGATCCGCGGCCGCAACCTGACGTATCTGCTGGCGGGGACCGCACTCATCGGGGTGTCCGCGACGGTGAAGATCCCGTCGCTGCTGGCCCTCGGCTTCGTCGGCATGGCCCTGGCGCGCCGCTGGGGGGCCACGGCCCGCGCGGTCCTGGCGTCGGCCGCGCTGCTCCTCGCGGTCACCGTGGCGGTCATCCTCGCCGTGAGCCTGGCCAGCGGACTCGGCTTCGGCTGGCTCTCCCTGGACACCCTCGGCACCGCCAACGAGGTGCGGAGCTGGATGTCGCTGCCCACGCTGCTCGGCCTCGGGACCGGCCTGGCCGGGGTGCTGCTCGGCCTCGGCGACCACACCACCGCCGTGCTGAGCCTGACCCGCCCGATCGCCTCCCTGGCGGCGGCGTTCGTCGCGCTGCGGATGCTGGTCGCGGTACTCGTCGGCCGACTGCATCCGGTCGGCGCACTCGGCGTGTCCCTCGGTGTGCTGGTGCTGCTGTTCCCGGTCGTGCAGCCCTGGTACCTGCTGTGGGCGGTGATCCCGCTGGCCGCGTGGGCGACCCGTCCCGGGTTCCGCATCCCGGCCATCGCGTTCTCGTCGGTGGTCAGCCTGATGGTGATGCCCAACGGCGGCGAGTACCAGCCGTTCATCATCGTGCAGGCCGCCGTGTCCACCATTCTCGCGGTCGGCCTGCTCATCTTCCTCACCCGCCATCGCCTGCCCTGGCGGGTCCGGGACGGGGCACCGGCCGAGGACGGTTCGGCTGCCGCCTACGCTGGGACCCCGTGAGCTCTCCCGCGTCCGGCACGGCGCAACCCGTTCTCTGCCTCGACGGCGTGGTGAAGTCCTTCGGCGACGTGACCGCCGTCGACGGCCTGTCGCTGTCCCTGGACCGCGGCCAGGTGCTGGCCCTGCTCGGCCCGAACGGGGCGGGCAAGACCACCACCGTCGAGATGTGCGAGGGCTTCACCGCCCCCGACCGCGGCACCGTCCGCGTGTTCGGCCTCGACCCGGTCGCCGACTCCGGCCAGGTCCGGGCCCGGATCGGCGTCATGCTGCAGGGCGGCGGCGCGTACCCGGGGTCGAAGGCCGGCGAGATGCTCCGACTGGTCGCCTCCTACTCCGCCGATCCGCTCGACCCGGACTGGCTGCTGCGCACCCTCGGGCTGACCGACGCCGCGCGCACCCCCTACCGGCGGCTCTCCGGCGGCCAGCAGCAGCGGCTCGCGCTGGCGTGCGCGCTGGTCAGTCGCCCCGAACTGGTGTTCCTGGACGAGCCGACCGCGGGCCTCGACGCGCAGGCGCGGCTGATGGTGTGGGAACTGATCGACGCGCTGCGCCGCGACGGCGTCGCGGTCCTGCTCACGACGCACCTGATGGACGAGGCCGAGGCGCTGGCAGACCGGCTGGTGATCGTCGACCACGGCCGGATCGTCGCGGAGGGCACCCCCAGCGAACTGACCCGGCACGGCGCCGACGGGCACCTGCGCTTCACCGCGCCCGAACGGCTGGACCTCGGCGGACTGCACGCCGCGCTGCCCGCCGGCTACACCCCCCGCGAGGTCTCCCCCGGCTCCTACGTCGTCGAGGGCACCATCGAGCCGGCCACCCTGGTCGCCGTCACCACCTGGTGCGCGGAGATGGACGTCCTCGCCACCGAACTGCAGGTCGACCAGCGCCGTCTCGAGGACGTCTTCCTCGACCTCACCGGTCGGGAAGTGCGCGGATGACGACGACAAGCACGAGGGGACGAGCATGACCCGATCGGAACGCCTCGCGGACAACCGCTTCGAGGTCGGCACCTTCACCCCGGACCCGCGGCCCAGCGCACCGCTGTCGATGCTCGCCGCGCAGACCCGCCTCGAACTGACGCTGCTGCTGCGCAACGGCGAGCAGCTCCTGCTCACCATGTTCATCCCGGTCACGTTGCTGATCGGCCTCTGCCTGCTGCCCCTCGGCGACCTCGGCGACCCGCGGGTGAACACCGTCGTCCCGGCCGTGATGATGGTCGCGATCATGTCGACCGCCTTCACCGGGCAGGCCATCGCGGTCGGCTTCGACCGACGCTACGGCGCCCTGAAACGGCTCGGCGCCACCCCGCTCCCCCGCTGGGGCATCATCGCCGGCAAGAGCGCCGCGGTGGTGATCGTGGTCGCGTTGCAGTCGATCTTGTTGGGCGCCATCGGGTTTGCTCTCGGCTGGCGGCCGGACGCGACCGGACTGATGCTCGGCGCGGTTGTCATCGCGCTCGGCACCGCGACCTTCGCCGCGCTCGGACTGCTGCTCGGCGGAACGCTGCGAGCGGAGATCGTGCTGGCGCTGGCCAACGTGCTGTGGTTCGTCATGGCCGGCATCGGCAGCGTGGTGTTCGCGGGCGACTCGATCCCCGGCGCACTGCACACCGCGGCCCGGATCGTCCCGTCCGGCGCGCTCGCGGAGGCACTCGACCACGCGCTCGCCGGCTCGGTCGACGTCTTCGCCGTCGTGGTGCTGGCGCTGTGGGGTTCGATTGCCGCGTGGCTCGCGACCAGGCTGTTCAAGTTCACCTGACGTCACGGGGTGAAACGAATCACATTTTCGCCCCGAACAGGCATCATGCACAGCGTGCCGAAAACTTCGCTGCGGACCGCATCCGCCTTCGCCGCCCTCTCGTTTTCCCTCGTTCTCGGGTCGGGCACCGCCTTGGCTCAACCGTGGGGTCCGCTCGCACCGCCGAACCCGTTCCTGGGTCCTGACGGCACCTCGACCATGCACGGCGACGCCGGTTCGTCGGACGTCACACCCCTGGCCGGCCCCGGCACGGAGGTCTCCGCCACCGCACAGTCCCTGCTCGCCGCCTGCCCGACGCTGCTGCAGGGCTCGGACGGCCTGGTCGTCGCGTTGTGCACCCCGATCGTCAGCCGGATCCCGACCGTCCACCTGATCAACCCCGACGCGCCGGCCAGCCCCCTCGCCAAGCTCGAACTCGCCAAGGGCAGCCTGCTCGGCGGTGTCTACGCCTTCCTCGACAACGAGAACCGCCTGGTGGTGGTGGACGGGTCCCGCAAACTGCTGCGGATCGGTCACACCGGCAACAGCCTGGCCGTCGACTCGACGGTGGACCTGACCGGCGCGGTTCCCGACGGGGACGCGGTCACCGGCCTGGTGCCGGACTGGCAGGGCAACGTCTGGTTCGCCACCGGCGCCGGAGTGATCGGTTCGGTGGACGCGGCGGGCGTCGCCCGGACCGTGCGGGTGCCGGAGGGCGAACAGGTGCAGAACAGCATCTCCAGCTCCCCCGCCGGTGTCTCGGTCGCGACCACCCACGCGCTCTACCAGCTGAGCCTGGCCGCCGACGGCACCCCGAGGGTGGACTGGCGCCAGGGCTACGACCGCGGGTCCGCCCGCAAGCCCGGCCAGCTCAGCTGGGGCACCGGATCGACGCCCACGTTCTTCGGCCCGAACACCGGCTACGAGTACGTGACCATCGTCGACAGCGCCGACACCCGGGTGAACCTGCTCGTGCACCGCACCGACAACGGGCAGGAGGTCTGCAAGGTGCCGGTGCTCGGATCCGGTGGACCGGGCAGCGAGAACTCGCCGATCGGCGTCGGGAACTCCGTGTTCGTCGCGAGCACCTACGGCTACCCCTACCCGGCGGTGCCCGAGGGCGCCGGGCCCGCGGKCCCGGCCACCGCCCCCTTCACCGGCGGCATGACCCGCGTCGACGTGGACGCGGACGGCACCGGCTGCCACGAGGTGTGGGACAACACGGTGCGCAGCTCCGCGGTACCGCACCTCTCGACCGCCGACGGCCACCTGTACACGGTCCAGCGCAAGGGCACCGGGGGGCCGCTGGACGGGTACGAGTTCACGGTGATCGACCCGGCCACCGGCCAGGTGCTCTCCACCACCGGCATGCCCGGCACCACCGCGAACGACACCCTGCAGATGTCGGCGCTGATCACCGCGAAGGGCGACTACCTCCAGGGCACCGTGACCGGGATGGTCCGCGTGAGCGCCGGCGAAGGCGGGGGCAGCGGCAGCCTCGGCAGCCTGGGCGGCCTCGGGAGTTCCGCCAGCTGACAGCCCCAACGACAGGCTGTAGTTGATCGGCCACTACCATCGGGGACGTGCTGTATCGCGGGTTTGTGAGCCTGGTCAATCGTCTCCCGCTGCCCTCGCTGGCGGTGCAGAAGTGGATCGCGGTCGCCGTGATCCTCACCCAGGGCGGCATCGCCGTCACCGGCGCCGTCGTTCGCGTGACGGCGTCGGGCCTGGGCTGCACCACCTGGCCGCAGTGCCACCCCGGCAGCTTCGTGCCGACCGCGGCGTCGACCGCGCCGTGGTTCCACCAGGCCATCGAGTTCGGCAACCGGATGCTCACCTTCCTGGTGGTGGCGACGGCGGCCGCGATCGTGCTGGCGGTGACCCGCGCGGCCCGTCGCCGGGAGGTGCTGTTCTACGCGTGGCTGATGCCTCTGTCCACCGTCGCGCAGGCGGTGATCGGCGGGATCACGGTCCTCACCGGCCTGCTCTGGTGGACCGTGGCCGTGCACCTGCTGGTGTCGATGGCAATGGTGTGGCTGTCGGTGATCCTGTTCCACAAGATCGACCAGCCCGACGACGGCGTCGAGGTGTACCCACTGCCGAAGCAGCTGCGCTGGCTGACCGCGCTGTCCGGCGTCGCAATGGCCGGGACACTGGTCGCGGGCACCATGGTGACAGGCGCCGGGCCGCACGCCGGTGACAAGAATCCCGAGCGCACGGTGGAGCGGCTCGACCTGGACATCACCAACCTGGTGCACCTGCACGCCGAACTGCTGGTCGCATACCTGGCCCTGCTCGTCGGCCTCGGATTCGCGCTGTACGCGATCGCGGCCCGGCCCGCGATCACGCTGCGGTTGAAGGTGGTCGTGGCGCTGGTGGTGGCGCAGGCGGGCGTCGGCCTGGTCCAGTTCTGGACCCACGTGCCCGCCGTCCTGGTCACCGTGCACGTCGCGCTGGCCGGAGCGTGCGTGGCCGCCACCGCCTCCCTGTACGCCGCCGGCCGGGTCCGCGAACTCCAACCGACCGGCGTCGACGCGCCCGCCACCAGCGCGGCCTGACCGCACCCGACACACAGGCCCGCGCATACACAGAAGCCGGGTGGCCCCATCTCAGGGACCACCCGGCTTCGCTGTCTGTGCGGGCCGTCAGAGCCCGTTTCGCGCCTTCGGGAACCGGGTCTGGTTCGCGACCCAGCCGGCCATCTTGCGCCAGTGGCCCACGCGCGGGGTGACCACGCTGACGAGTTCACGCTCCCACTCGGAGACCGTCACCCCGGCCACCGCGGCGACCACCGCGTTGGCGGTCGCGACGTCCTCGACCACCTGGTCGCCGAGGATGCCGTCGGCACCGACGAGGGTGATCCGCACGCCGGCGTAGCCGACCGGCTGGATGACGGCAGTTGCCGAACCGCCGTGCTCTGCGACGAACTTCTGGACCGCGGCGACGGTGCGCTGCGGCACGGTGACAGTGGCGGCGGGCGCGCCCGAATCGTGGGTGTCGACACTCATGGGAGTGAGGATACGGGAGTGCAAAGATGGCGGCATGCGCGCAATCACAGTGAGCCGGTTCGGCGGTCCCGACGTCCTCGAGGTCACGGACGTACCCGACCCCACACCGGGTCCGAACGACCTGCTCGTCCGCACCGAGGCGATCGGCGTCAACTTCATCGACACCTACTTCCGAACCGGCGCCTACACCGTCGACCTGCCCTACGTGGCCGGTGCCGAGGGGTCCGGCGTGGTGACCCAGGTGGGCGCCGAGGTGCGCGACGTCCGCGTCGGCGACCGGGTGGCGTGGTCGTCGGCACCCGGGAGCTACGCGGAACTGGTCGTGGTGCCCGCGTCCGCCGCGGTGCCGGTGCCGGACGGCGTGCCCGCCCCGCAGGCGGCATCCGCGCTGCTGCAGGGCATGACGGCCCACTACCTGTTGCACTCGGTGTACCCGGCGCAGCCCGGCGACACGGTGCTGGTGCATGCCGGAGCGGGCGGCGTCGGGCTGATCCTCACCCAGCTCGCCGCGGCCCGCGGGGTCCGGGTGATCACCACGGTCTCCTCCGACGCCAAGGCCGAGTTGTCGCGGGCGGCGGGGGCCGCCGAGGTGCTGCGGTACGGCGACGACCTGGCCGAGCAGGTCCGCGGCCTCACCGGCGGAGAGGGCGTCGCCGCCGTCTACGACGGGGTCGGCGCGAGCACGTTCGAGGCGAGCCTGGCCTCGACGCGGATCCGCGGCACGGTGGCGCTGTTCGGCGCGGCCAGCGGCCCGGTGCCGCCGTTCGACCCGCAGCGGCTCAACGCGCTGGGCTCGTTGTTCCTGACGCGTCCGACGCTCGCGCACTACACCCGCGACCGCGCGGAACTGCTGTGGCGTTCCGGCGACGTGTTCGCCGCCATCGCCGACGGCAGCCTGCGGATCCGGGTCGGCGCGCAGTACCCGTTGGACCGGGCGGCCGACGCGCACCGCGACCTTCAGGGCCGTCAGACCACCGGGTCGGTCGTGCTCATCCCCTGAAGCAACATCCCCTGGGCACGACGACAACGCCGATCAGGTCAGGAAGGCCACGAGGGCTTCGGCAAGGGTGCGACGGGCGACATCGAGCTCTGAAGTGAAGCCGAGCTGGCGCTCGTTGCTCAGGCCCCGCACGGCGGCCGGGAGCAGGCACCGCACCTGGTACAGCTTGGTCGGGTCGAGGTCGAGGCCGTCCATCAGGTAGTCGAAGCCCTGAATCCAGTCGTGCTCGCGGGCGGCGAGGGCGCCGGCCGTCCTCGGGTACTCGGCCGCCAGGTCCGAGGGGCGCGGCGGCAGCCAGGTGCGCAGCGCGGTGAGTGCCCGTCCCTCGGTCGTGTCGAGGTAGGTCCACACGGAGTCGATGGCCCCCTCGACTCGCTCGCGCAGCGAACCGTTCCGGGCGGGCCACGGACCCGGGATCTCGACCCAGCTGCGGGCGTGGATCTCGGTGACGACGGCAACCCACAGGCCGTCCAGGTCACCGAACTGGTGCTGGACCGTGCCCCAGGTGACGCCGGCCTCCTTGGCGACGCGGTTCGCGGAGACCGGATCGCTGCCGCTGTCGGCCAGGCAGGCGATGGCCACGTCGAGCAGCCGAGCCCGGGTCTCGAGGCCACGCTTGTTCAGCCGGGTCCCGGCGGCCGACGTCGTGACCGGGGTCGGGACCGCCACGCGCCACTGCTCCAGGGCACGGGCGGCCTGAGGGAAGCGGCTCGTCATATGGGGCACAACCTACCGGACACCGATCAGGCAAACCTTCCCGGATTCGCCGCGACCGCCCTGCGTAGCGTCGGTCGATCGGCGCGGTACGCCTCCACGACGGGCGCGAGTTCCTGCGGGGTCGCCCCGTGCATGATGACCGAGTGCACGCCCAGGTCGTACTGCCGGGCGATGGTCTTCGCGCACTCCTCGGGCGATCCCGACGCAGCCGAGGCCAGCCACTCGTCGGGCATCATCGCGTCGAACTGCTCCAGCGTCTCGACCGAGGCGCTGGCGTCGATGGGCCCTACGGCGGCCGCGTTCATGAAGAGCTCGGTCTGGCGAATCCGCTCCCACACGGCAGGGTCCCAGCCGTTGGCGCCGATCAGCACGTCCGGATAGGCCTGCAGGTAGGTCACGAGCCGCCCCGCCCGGCGGCGCAGGCGGTCCTCCTCCGGCAGGTTGTCGCCGACCGTCGCCAGACAGGCCCAGATCCGGACGCTGTCGGGGTCCTTGCCCGCCCGCTCGGCACCACGACGTACCGCCTCGACGGACGCGACCGTCGCCTCGTCGGAGAAGAAGGTGTGGAGCACGACGAAGTCACCGATCTCACCCGCGAGCTCCATCGTCTTGGGGCCGACCGCCACAAACCCGATGGGGGGCGCGTCGTCCAGCCCGTTCGCGTGGCGCAACATCGGCCACTTCCCAGCCGGACCGTCGTGGTTCAGGATCGTCTCCCCGTCCCACAGGCGCCGCAGGATGTCGGTGTAGTCACGCAGCCGGGCCTCGGTCACCACGGGGAGACCGACGGCCTTCCAATAGGCGCCCATGCCTCGGCCGAACGCCAGGGAGAAGCGCCCCTCTGTCAGCGCGTGCATCGTCGATCCCACGGTGGCCGTGACGGTCGGGTGCCGGGTGTGAGGGTTGGTCGACGGGCCGATGCCCAGGGTGCTCGTGCAGCCGGCCAATGCACCGGACAGGACCCCGGCGTCCTTCACGGTGAACCGCTCTCCGACGTGACAGGAGCCCAGCCCGAGCTCCTCCGCCGCGCGAGCCTCCGAGAAGACCACCCGGGCGTCCGCCGGGTGCCGGGTCACGGCGTAGTAGCCGAGTTCGTTCAGTTGCTCGCTCACGGCGCCACCACGTCCAGACCGTCGAGGAGGCTCTCGAACAGCGCTCGGTGGAACATCAGCGTCTCGATGTCGTCGGGGCGTTCGACCTCCCCGAAGTGGATGGATCGCGCTCCGGTGCGCATGAACAGGACGGCCCAGTTGACCGCGCTGTGGACGTGGTACCAGGTCAGGTCGCCGATCTCCACGCCGGTGAGCTCGGTGTACCTCGCCACGACGTCCTCCTCCCGCATGAAGTCCGGCATGCCGGGAAGATCGAAGCCGGTCGTCATCGACTCGAACACCCGGTGGGCGAAGATCAGCCAGGACAGGTCCAGCTCGCGCGGACCGACACTCGCCATCTCCCAGTCGAGGACTCCGACCGGCTCGAAGTCGACGTACATCACGTTGCCGAGGCGGGCGTCCCCCCAGACCAGCACCGACTCGGTGGTGTCCGGCAGATTGGACTCGAGCCACCTCAGCGCGCGGTCGATCAGCGGTGAGCGCTCGAGGTCACGGACGGCGAACTCGTACCAGGCGCGCGTGCGGGCGAGGTTGCGCTGCAACGCGGTGGCACCGGGCAGGTCGGGGTCGAGGAAGGCAAACACCTCGTCCGCCCCCGGGATCGAATGCAGGTCCGCGAGGGCCTTCACCGTGCTGTCCTGCAGGCGCCGCCGGTCCTCCGGCGAGGCGTCGAAGAGCCAGTTGCCGCCGAAGTTGTACGGCATCATGTCGGGCGGGACGACTCCGGTGAGACGGTCCATGAGGAAGAACGGCATCCCCAGCACGTCACCCGACGGCTCCATGAAACCCACGCTGGGCACGGGGACGTCGCTCAACTCGCCGATGATCCGCATCGTGTCGTACTGGCCCTGCAAGGCGTAGCTCTCGAGAACCGGGAAGTCCTCGGCCGCGGGAACAACTCGAGCGATGTACTCGGCGGTCCGCTCCTCGCCGCCTTCCCGCCAGGACACGTCGAACACCAGGGTCTCGGAGGACATCCCGTTGGCGTCGATCCCGGAGTGAAGGGTGACGGTGGGCTCCGCGCCCGCGGGGAGCTTCGTCGCGAGCCATCCGGCCAATGCAGCCGGAACGACGCTCATGTCCCGGCTCGTTCGCTGAATCCTCATGTCGTCCGGCGGCTTGGCGTTCGTCACATTTCCTCCCGAGTGTGTTCTGCGCAACAACTACCGCGCAAACATTCGGCCACGCGAATCCCATTGTCAACGAACCCTCTCAAAGATTGGGAGGAGTCGCGCACCGGCCCGGAAACCACGAAAGGCTCGCCGCGGTCGCATTGTGCGACCGGGGCGAGCCTTTCTACGTGTGACGGGTCAGCTGAAGTAGGACCCGATGGTGTTGGTGATGAACACCGAGTCGATCGCCAGGCCCAGGCAGACGACGGCGAGGTAGTTGTTCGACTGCAGGAACAACCGCAGCGGCTTGACCGGCTCACCGCGGCGCACGCCGGCGTAGAGCTGGTGCGCCATCAGCAGGAACCAGGCGCCGGCGACCAGCGCGACCGCGGCGTAGACGACGCCCGCGGCGGGCACCAGGACCAGTGTGGTCAGGACGGTCAGCCAGGTGTAGACGAGGATCTGCTTGGTGACGCGCTCCTCGCTGGCGATCACCGGCAGCATCGGCACGCCCGCGGCTTTGTAGTCCTCCTTGTACCGCATGGCCATCGCCCAGGTGTGCGGCGGCGTCCAGAAGAAGATGACCAGGAACAGCACGACCGGTTCCCAGCTGAGGCTGCCCGTGACCGCGGCCCAGCCGACCATCACCGGCATGCAGCCGGCGGCGCCGCCCCAGATGACGTTCTGCCAGGTCCGCCGCTTGAGCACCATGGTGTAGACCAGCACGTAGAACGCAATGGTCAACGCGATCAGGATGGCGGCCAGCGGGTACGTCGCCCACCACAGCCACACGAACGACGCGATACCCAGGGCCAGGCCGAAGACCAGCGCGTGCGACGTGGGCACCGCCATCCGCGCCAGCGGGCGCCGGGCGGTGCGCTTCATCACCTTGTCGATGTCCGCGTCGACCACGCAGTTGAGGGTGTTCGCGCTCGCCGCGCCGAGCCAGCCGCCGAACAGCGTGCTCAGGATCAGCGGGAAGTCGACGGTGCCGCGCGACGCCAGCAGCATCGCGGGGATTGTCGCCACCAGGAGTAGCTCGATCACCCGCGGCTTCGTCAACGCCACGTAGGCGAGCACCTTGCCGCTGACCGCGCCCCAGAGGGTGTCGGATCCCCCTGCCGGGGTGGCGGCGGAGCCACCAGCGAGACCATGTCCGCCACGCTCCACTATCCGCACCATTTCTCCTTGCGACACACATTCGACGGCGGATCCCGGACACACCACTCGGCGCGGACCCAGCCACTACTACAACCGATGGTAGACGGCCACCGCTTCAGGACCGAACCGCAGGTCACCGGTTGGCGTCTCCAAATCGACCTCGACGCGCCCGACCACTACTGTTGTGTCCGAACCCTGCGTACCAGAAGTGGAGAACTACGCTGGGTCCTACCCGCGTTGCGCTCACATCTATCTCAGGAGACTTCTGCTCGTGTCGATCACTGACGAGATCCGTGTCCTCACCCAGCCGGTCCACCCCGCCGATTGGACGGAGCTGGACACCAAGGCCGTCGACACCGCCCGGGTGCTGGCCGCCGACGCCGTGCAGAAGGTCGGCAACGGCCATCCCGGCACCGCGATGAGCCTCGCCCCGCTGGCCTACACGCTGTTCCAGCGTGTCCTGCGCCACGATCCGGCCGACGCCGGGTGGGTGGGCCGCGACCGCTTCGTGCTGTCCTGCGGCCACAGCAGCCTCACCCTGTACACGCAGCTGTACCTGTCGGGCTACGGCCTCGAGCTCGCCGACCTGGAGGCGCTGCGCACCTGGGGTTCGCTGACCCCGGGCCACCCCGAGTTCGGCCACACCGTCGGCGTCGAGATGACCACCGGCCCGCTCGGGCAGGGCCTGTCCTCCGCGGTCGGCATGGCGATGGCCGCCCGACGCGAGCGTGGACTGTTCGACCCGGACGCCACCGAGGGCACCAGCCCGTTCGACCACCACATCTACGTGATCGCCTCCGACGGCGACCTGCAGGAGGGCGTCACCTCCGAGGCGTCGTCGCTGGCCGGTGTGCAGCAGCTGGGCAACCTGATCGTCTTCTACGACGACAACGAGATCTCCATCGAGCACGACACCGCGATCGCGTTCGGCGAGGACGTCGGCAAGCGTTACGAGGCGTACGGCTGGCACGTGCAGCGCGTCGAGGGCGGCGAGAACGTCTCCGCGATTCTCGACGCCGTCGCCGCCGCGAAGGCCGTCACCGACAAGCCGTCGATCATCGTGCTGCGCACCATCATCGGGTACCCGGCGCCGACCAAGATGAACACCGGCGACGTGCACGGCGCGGCGCTCGGCGCGGACGAGGTCGCCGGCGTGAAGAAGACGCTCGGCTTCGACCCCGACAAGAGCTTCGACGTCGACGCGGCCGCCCTGGCGCACGCCCGCGAGGTCGTCGCCCGCGGCGCGGCGGCGCACCAGCAGTGGCAGGGCGAGTTCGACGCCTGGGCCGCCCGCGAGCCGGAGCGCAAGGCGCTCTTCGACCGCCTGGAGTCCGGCGAGTTCCCGGCCGGCTGGACCGACACCCTGCCGACGTGGGAGGCCGACGCCAAGGGCGCCGCCACCCGCAAGGCCTCGGCGAAGGTGCTCAACGCGCTCGGCCCGATCCTGCCCGAGCTGTGGGGCGGCTCCGCCGACCTGGCCGGCAGCAACAACACCACGATCGACGGCTCCGACTCGTTCGGTCCCGCGTCGATCTCGACGAAGGACTGGACCGCGCAGCCGTACGGCCGCACCCTGCACTTCGGCATCCGCGAGCACGCGATGGGCTCGATCCTCAACGGCATCGCGCTGCACGGGCCGACCCGCCCCTACGGCGGCACCTTCCTGGTGTTCAGCGACTACATGCGCCCGGCCGTGCGGCTCGCCGCGCTGATGAAGACGCCGGCGATCTACGTGTGGACGCACGACTCCATCGGCCTCGGCGAGGACGGCCCGACCCACCAGCCGATCGAGCACCTCGCCGCACTGCGCGCCATCCCGAACGTCGCCGTGATCCGTCCCGGTGACGCCAACGAGACCGCGCACGCGTGGAAGACGGCCCTGGAGAACAAGACCGGCCCGTCCGCCCTGGCCCTGACCCGTCAGGACATCCCGGTGCTCGAGGGCACCAAGGACAAGGCCGTCGACGGCGTCGCCCGCGGCGCGTACGTGCTGGCCGAGGCGTCCACCGGGACCCCGCAGGTGATCCTGCTGGCCTCCGGCTCGGAGCTGTACCTGGCCGTCGAGGCCCGCGAGACCCTCGAGGCCGAGGGCATCGGCACCCGGGTGGTCTCGGTCCCCTGCCTCGACTGGTTCGAGGAGCAGGACCAGGCCTACCGCGACGAGGTGCTGCCGCCCGCGGTGCGTGCCCGTGTCTCGGTCGAGGCCGGCATCGCGATGCCGTGGTGGCGCATCCTCGGCGACGCCGGTGAGGCCGTCTCCATCGAGCACTTCGGCGCGTCCGCCGACCACAAGACGTTGTTCCGCGAGTTCGGCTTCACGGCCGAGAACGTGACCGCCGCGGCTCGCCGCACCCTGGACCGAGTGAAGGGCTGATCGCCATGCCACAGAACAAGAATCTCGCCGACCTGTCGGCCGCCGGTGTGTCGGTGTGGCTCGACGACCTCTCCCGCGCACGACTCGAGTCGGGCAACCTCGCCCAGCTCGTCGCGGAGAAGTCCGTCGTCGGTGTCACCACGAACCCGTCGATCTTCCAGGCGGCGCTCAAGGGCCCCGAGTACCGGACGCAGCTGCACGAGCTCGCCGGCCACGGCGCGAACGTCGACGACACGGTCCGCGCGCTGACCACCGACGACGTCCGGGCCGCCTGCGACCTGCTCGCCCCGCAGTACGAGGCCACCGCCGGCGTCGACGGCCGGGTCTCGATCGAGGTCGACCCGCGTCTCGCGCACGAGACCGACGCCACGGTCGCGCAGGCCGTCGAGCTGTGGAAGATCGTCGACCGGCCCAACCTGCTGATCAAGATCCCGGCCACCCTCGCGGGCCTGCCCGCGATCACCCGGGTCATCGCCGAGGGCATCAGCGTCAACGTCACGCTGATCTTCTCGGTCGAGCGGCACAAGGCCGTCATCGACGCCTACCTGGCCGGCCTCGAGGCCGCTCAGGCCGCCGGGCACGACCTGTCGAAGATCCACTCGGTCGCCTCCTTCTTCGTCTCCCGCGTGGACTCGGAGATCGACGCCCGCCTGGACGCGCTGGGCACGGACGACGCGCTCGCCCTGCGCGGCAAGGCCGGACTCGCCAACGCGCGCCTGGCCTACGCCGCCTACCAGGAGGTGTTCGAGCAGGGTGAGCGGTTCGCCGCACTCGCCAAGTCCGGCGCCCGGCTGCAGCGTCCGCTGTGGGCGTCGACGGGTGTGAAGAACCCGGCCTACCCGGACACGCTCTACGTCACGGAACTGGTCGCGCCCGACACCGTCAACACCATGCCGGAGAAGACGATGGACGCGGTCGCCGACCACGGCACCGTCTCCGGGGACACCATCTCCGGCACCGCGGCCGCCTCCCAGCAGGTCTTCGACCAGCTGACCGGCGTCGGTGTGGCGCTGCCCGAGGTCTTCGACACGCTCGAGTCCGAGGGTGTGGAGAAGTTCGAGGCGTCCTGGAACGAGCTGCTCGAGGCCATCTCCGGCCAGCTCGCCGCCGCGGCCGACAAGGGCTGATCGATGCCGAGCACGGGCGCCGCGCCGCAGTGGGTCAATCCGCTGCGGGACGAGCGGGACAAGAGGCTGCCCCGTATCGCGGGCCCGTGCTCGCTGGTGATCTTCGGGGTCACCGGCGACCTGGCGCGCAAGAAGCTGATGCCGGCGGTGTACGACCTGGCCAACCGCGGGCTGCTGCCGCCGGGCTTCGCCCTGGTGGGCTTCGCGCGGCGGGACTGGGCGGACGAGGACTTCGGCCAGGTCGTCCACGACGCGGTCAAGCAGCATTCCCGCACCCCCTTCCGTGAGGAGGTGTGGGAGCGTCTCGCCGAGGGAATCCGGTTCGTGCAGGGCAGTTTCGACGACGCCGCGGCCTTCGCCGAGCTGAGCAGCACGCTCGAGTCGCTCGACCAGGAACGCGGCACCGGCGGCAACCACGCCTTCTACCTGGCCATCCCGCCGGCAGCCTTCCCCACCGTGTGCGAGCAGCTCTCCCGCTCCGGGCTGGCGAAGCAGACCGAGGAACAGTGGCGCCGAGTGGTGATCGAGAAGCCGTTCGGTCACGACCTCGACAGCGCCAAGGAACTCAACGCGGTGGTCAACACCGTCTTCCCCGAGGACTCGGTGTTCCGCATCGACCACTACCTCGGCAAGGAGACTGTGCAGAACATCCTGGCGTTGCGCTTCGCGAACCAGCTGTTCGACCCGATCTGGAACGCGCACTACGTGGACCACGTGCAGATCACCATGGCCGAGGACATCGGTCTCGGCGGTCGCGCCGGCTACTACGACGGGATCGGCGCCGCCCGCGACGTCATCCAGAACCACCTGCTGCAACTGCTGGCGTTCACCGCGATGGAGGAGCCGGTCAGCTTCGAGCCGTCGGAACTGCAGGCGGAGAAGATCAAGGTGCTCTCCGCGACCCGGCTCGCCGAACCGCTGGACGAGACGACGGCCCGCGGCCAGTACGCGGCCGGGTGGCAGGGCGGCCAGCAGGTGGTCGGCCTGCTCGACGAGGAGGGCTTCTCCGAGGACTCGGTCACCGAGACCTACGCGGCCATCACCCTCGAGGTGGACACCCGCCGCTGGGCGGGCGTGCCGTTCTACCTCCGCACCGGAAAGCGCCTGGGCCGCAGGGTCACCGAGATCGCGGTGGTGTTCAAGCGCGCCCCGCACCTGCCGTTCGACGCCACCATGACCGAGGAACTGGGGCAGAACGCCCTGGTGATCCGCGTCCAGCCGGACGAGGGCGTCACCATGCGGTTCGGCTCCAAGGTGCCCGGGTCCTCCATGGAGGTCCGCGACGTCAACATGGACTTCAGCTACGGCCAGGCGTTCACCGAGTCCTCCCCCGAGGCCTACGAGCGGCTGATCCTCGACATGCTGCTGGGCGAGCCGTCGCTGTTCCCGGTCAACGCCGAGGTGGAGTTGTCGTGGAAGATCCTCGATCCGGTGCTCGAGCGCTGGGCCGCCGAGGGCACCCCCGAGCCCTACGAGGCCGGCACCTGGGGCCCGCAGTCCGCACAGGACATGCTGCGCCGCACCGGACGCGAATGGAGAAGGCCGTGAGCGCATTCCACGCAGGACCGACGCCCGAGGGGACCCGCCGGTGATCATCGACCTACCCGCCACCACCACCGGGACCGTCAACAAGAAGCTCGTCGAGCTCCGGGAGACCGGCGGCGCCGTGACCCTGGGCCGGGTGCTGACACTGGTGGTCAGCACCGACGACAGCGAACACTCCGAGGCCGTCATCGACGCGGCCAACGAGGCCAGCCGCGAGCACCCCTGCCGGGTCATCGTGGTCACCCGCGGCAACCGGTCCGTCGAGTCCCGGCTCGACGCCCAGATCCGGGTGGGCGGCGACGCGGGCGCGTCCGAGGTGGTGGTGCTGCGGCTGTACGGAGAGCTGGCCGGCCACGAGTCGTCCGTGGTCACCCCGTTCCTGCTGCCGGACACCCCGGTGGTCGCCTGGTGGCCCGACAAGTCACCCCCGGTCCCGGCCCAGGACCCCTTGGGCCGCTTGGCAGTCCGCCGGATCACCGATGCCACCGGCGCGCCGGACCCGCGGGCCACGATCATCTCGCGGCTGGCGTCGTACACCGACGGCGACACCGACCTCGCGTGGGCGCGGATCACGCCGTGGCGCGCGCTGCTCACCTCGGCGCTCGACCAGCCGCCCCACGAGCAGATCCTCTCGGCGACGGTCTCCGGTCTCGCGGAGGAGCCCGCCGTCGACCTCATCGCCGGGTGGCTGGCCAGCCGGATCGAGGGCCCGGTCCACCGGCGCACCGGCCTGCTGCGGGCGGACCTGCACCGGGAGACCAGCACACTGTCGCTCAGCCGGCCGCAGACCGGCAAGACCGCAACCCTCAGCCGCACCGGTGCGCCGGACTCCCTGGTCTCGCTGGCCCGCCGGGAGACGCGGGACTGCCTGGCCGAGGACCTGCGCCGACTCGACCCCGACGAGATCTACCACGCAGCCCTGGCCGGACTGGCCAAGGTCATCTACGAGTGATGGGTGCTCATGACTGACATCGCAGTTCAGACGTACGACGATGCCGAGGAATTGACCACAGCAGCCGCGGCCCAACTGGTCGCGGTGATCGAGGCGGCGCAGGCCGAACGCGGGTCCGCCTCCATCGTCCTCACCGGCGGCGGCAACGGAATCGGACTGTTGCGCAGGGTCCGCGCGAACCCGGGCAAGATCGACTGGTCCGCCGTCGACGTGTTCTGGGGTGACGAGCGGTTCCTGCCCGCGGGCGACCCCGACCGCAACGAGGTCCAGGCGCACGAGGCACTGCTCGACCACGTGCCGGTGCCGCCGGCCCGACTGCATCCGATGCCCTACGGCGACGGCCAGTACGCGGGCGACCCGGACGCCGCGGCGGTGGCGTACGAGCACGTGCTCGCCGCGCACGCGAACGGCGGACCGACCCCCGAGTTCGACGTGCACCTGCTGGGCATGGGCGGCGAGGGACACGTCAACTCGCTGTTCCCCGACACCGACGCCGTCCGGGAGAAGACCCGCCACGTGGTGGCCGTCACCGACTCCCCCAAACCGCCCGCCGAGCGGGTCACCCTGACGCTGCCCGCGATCCGTCGGGCCCGCCGGGTGTGGCTGCTGGTCGCGGGCGCGGACAAGGCCGAGGCGGTGGCCGCCGCGATCGGCGGGGCGAAGCCCGCCGACATCCCCGCCGCCGGCGCGCTGGGTTCCGAGTCCACGGTGTGGATGCTGGACCGGGCCGCAGCGGCCGACCTGCCCGCGGACAGGTAGCAACCGACGCGGCGAACCGCGAAAGCCGGCCGACGGCCCGACGTGTGACTCACTCCCGCGTCGGGCCGTCGGTCTGTTCGTCGTCCGCCACTGTCGACCGGGTCGCCGGATGTCCGTTGGCGCACGGGTTTCCGCGAACACCTCCCGCATCGCGGCACCCGGCACCCCGAGGCCCCGGCTGTCGCCGCCCACCGCTGCGGCCGATCCCCTGACGCCACCCCTGCGCCGCCGTGCACCCGGTCATCGTGGGACTCCCCTCCGTGGGCGAATCGTGCTCTCACCGAGGTTTGACGCGGCCGAATCCCCGCGGGTTCCACCCCCTTCCCGCCATCGATTCCGAGAGTTACGCTGATAAGACAGTTACCTTCAGTTGAAGGAGACAGTCATGAATGACCCGGTCATGACGGATCTCGGGACGCGGCGGTGGTGGGCCCTCGGCGCGGTCAGCCTCGCGGTACTGGCGGTCGGCCTCGACGGCACGGTGCTCTCCGTGGCGATCCCGACCCTCGCAGGGGCCCTGCACGCCTCGGAGTCGGACCTGCAGTGGTTCTCGTCGGCCTACTTCCTGGTCCTCGCCGCCTCGATGCTGCCCGCCGGCCTGCTCGGCGACCGCTACGGCCACAAGAGGGTGCTGCTCACCTCCCTGGCGCTGTTCGGGGTTGGCTCTGTCGCCTCCGCGTACTCGACGACGGTGCCGCAGTTCCTCGCTTCCCGCGTGCTGCTGGGCCTGGCCGGCGCCGGGGTGATCGTGATGGCGATCTCCGCGCTCACCGTGCTCTTCGCCCCGGCCGAGCGCCCCAAGGCGGTGGGGGTGTGGGCGGCCGCCAACTTCCTCGCCCTCCCACTCGGGCCGATCCTCGGCGGCTGGCTGCTCACCCACTACTGGTGGGGCTGGGTGTTCCTGCTCAACCTGCCGGTGGTCGCGGTCGGCTGCGTCGCCGTCGCCGCCCTGGTGCCGGAGTCCCGGGCGGCTCAGGCTCCGGGCCTGGACCCGGTCGGGGTCGCCGCGTCGTCCGCCGGGCTGGTGGCCGTGACGTACGGCCTGATCACGGCCGGCCAGGCGGGGTGGACCGACACCCGCGCGCTGCTCGCGCAGATCGTCGGCGTCGCGATCCTGGTCGGGTTCGTCGGCTGGGAACGCCGCCTGACCCGGCGCCCGAACGGTCAGCCACTGCTCGACCTGACGCTGTTCCGGTCCGCGTCGTTCACCTGGGGTGTGGTGCTGGCCGCGGTCGCGGTGATGGCGATGATCGGCGGACTGTTCACCATGCCGCAGTACTTCCAGGGCGTGCTCGGCACCGACGCTATGGGCTCGGGTGTTCGCCTGCTGCCGCTGATCGGCGGCCTGGTGGTCGGCGCCCTGCCCGCGGATCGGGTCGCCGCCCTGCTGGGCGCGAAGGTCACCGTCGCGGCCGGATTCGCGCTGCTCGCAACCGGATTCCTGCTCGGCTCGAGGACGGACGTGACGTCGAGCGGCGCCTTCGTGGCGGCCTGGATGGCGGTGGTCGGGATGGGGTTGGGCCTGGCCATGGCCACCGCGTCCGCCGCCGCGCTCGCCGAGCTGACGCCGGATCGCAGCGGCGTCGGCTCCGCCGTGCTGCAGGCGGTGAACAAGGTGGGCGGGCCGTTCGGCACGGCGATCCTCGGAAGCGTGCTCACGGCCGGCTACCTGTCCCGCCTCGACCTGACCGGACTGCCGGAACCGGCGGCGACGGCCGTGCGCCAGAGCATCTTCGGCGGCGTGGCGGTGGCGCACGAGACCGGATCCGCGGCCCTGCTCGACTCCGTGCGGGCGGCGTTCGTGCACGGCATGGACAGCTCGATGCTGGTGTCGGCGGGCATCGCGGTGGTCGGCCTGGTGCTCACCGTCCTCTTCCTCCCCCGGGTGGCCGCGCCGAGCGACCAGGAACAGGAGGGTCAGCATGTCGAAACCCGTTGACCTGCAGGAGAAACCGTCGATCCACCGCGCCCTCGGGCTGCGGGAGCGAAAGAAGGCGCGGACCAGGGCGACCATCGCGGCGCACGCCTTCCGGCTGTTCCAGGAGCAGGGCTACGACGCCACCACGGTGCAGCAGATCATCGACGAGGCCGAGGTGTCCGAGAGCACCTTCTTCCGGTACTTCCCCACCAAGGCCGACGTGGCGCTCTCGGACGACTTCGACCCCCTGATCGTCGAGGCCTTCCTCGCGCAGCCGTCGGAACTCAATTCGATCCAGGCCCTGCGGGTCTCGTTCCGGACCGCCTTCGCGCGGCTGTCGGAACCGGAGGTGTTCGCGATGCGCGAGCGCATGCACCTGGTCTTCTCAGTGCCCGACCTGCGTGCGGCCATGCTGGACCAGTTCGCGGACGCCATGCACCTGCTGACCGAGGCGATCGCCGCTCGTACCGGGCGCGATCCCGGCGACCTGGCCGTGCGCACCCTCGCCGGGGCCGTGGTCGGCGCCATGATGGCGACTGCCTTCGCCCTGACCGACGACCCCTCCGCCGACCTGCTCGCCCTCGTCGACAGGTCGCTGGCCTACCTCGAAGCCGGATTCGACCTCTGAGGTCGCGCCGGCGCAGCGGTGAACACCAGAGGTCAGAAGATTCTGCCCGGGGCGTGTCGATTCGGCCGCGCCCCGTTCGTCGTCATGCTGTACGGCAACCCGGCCGCGCGAGACACCCACCACACGAGGAGTCCAAAATGAAGTACATGATGCTGATCAACGCCGAGTCCGCCGACGCCGGCGACCAGTGCACCGTCGAGGACTGGATGGTCTACGACAAGTCGGTCCAGGACGCCGGCATCTTCGTCAGCGGCGAGTCGTTGGCGGACCTGACCACCGCGACCGCGGTCCGGGTCGACGCGGACGGCACCCGGACCGTCACCGACGGTCCGTTCGCCGAGACCCGTGAGGTGCTCGGCGGCTTCTACGTCATCGACGTGCCGAACCTCGACGTCGCGCTGGACTGGGCGGCCCGCTGCCCAGGCGCACGCGGCGGCGGATCCGTGGTGGTGCGACCGATCGCCGACTTCGGGGTGTGACCTCGATGGACGGGCAGGGCGCCGACGGACCGGTGGACGCCGCGGTGGAGTCGGTCTTCCGCGAGGAACGCGGGCGGCTCCTCGCGGCCCTCGTCCACCGGTACGGCGACCTCGACCTGGCCGAGGAGGTCACCTCCGAGGCAGTCGAGGCGGCGCTGGTGCACTGGCCCGTCCACGGCGTGCCGACCAGGCCCGGGGCCTGGCTGCTGACCACGGCACGCCGCAAGGCCGTCGACCGGTTGCGGCGCGACCAGACCTACGCGGCCCGGCTCGCCGTACTGCAGGTGGAACTCGAACGCGCCGAACCCGCCACCGCGGCGGGCGTGGACAACGACCTCACCGACGAGCGACTGCAACTGTTCTTCACGTGTGCGCATCCCGCCCTCGCCCCCGACGACCGCGTCGCGCTGACCCTGCGCTGCCTGGCGGGCCTGACCACACCGGAGGTCGCGCGGGCGTTCCTGGTCCCGACCGCGACGATGGCCCAGCGGATCGTCCGGGCCAAGAAGAAGATTCGCGAGGCCCGCATCCCCTTCCGGGTGCCGGGTGCGGACGAGCTGCCCGGACGACTGCCGGGGGTGCTCCAGGTCGTCTACTCCGTGTTCACCGAGGGCTACGCGGCCAGTTCGGGGCCGGACCTGCAGCGGCTCGACCTGGCAGAGGAGGCGATCCGGCTGGCGCGGATCCTGCGCCGGCTGCTGCCCACCGAGCGGGAGGTCGCCGGTCTGCTCGCGTTGATGCTGCTGGTTCACGCCAGGCGCGACGCCCGGACGGACCCCGCGGGCGAGCTGGTGCTGCTCGACGACCAGGACCGGGATCGCTGGGACCGCGCGATGATCGACGAGGGCTCCGCCCTGGTGCTGGTCGCGCTGACCGGCGGCCCGCCGGGCCCGTACGGGGCGCAGGCCGCGATCGCCGCGCTGCACGACGAGGCCGCCGGCGTCGCGGGCACCGACTGGCCGCAGGTGGTGGCGCTCTACGACGTGCTGCTCGCGCTGACGCCGTCCCCGGTGGTCGCGCTGAACCGGGCCGTGGCGGTGGCGATGCGCGACGGCCCGCAGGCCGGCCTGACCCTGCTCGACGACCTGGCCGGCGAACCGCGGCTGCGCGGGCATCACCCGTACCCGGCCGCTCGCGCCGACCTGCTGCGCCGGCTCGGCCGGTTCCCGGAGGCCGCGGCGGCCTACCGGCAGGCACTCGACCTGGTCGGCACCGCGCCGGAGCGTGCGCACCTGCGGCGACGGCTCGACGAGGTCGAGGCGTCGGGTCCGGACGACCAGCCGCTGTCGACGTGAGCGGCCGCCCACCCCGGGCAGGGGTGGGCGGCCATGTTCAGCTGCGGTGGATTTGATGGAGCATTGCAACGCCGACGCCTCCCGTATTCGGCAGATCAGCCGGCACTCGGCGCCTACGCTGGCACTACAGCAGGGTCGGGGCGGATCCCACGTTCGAGGGCACGCCATGCGCCGTACCGCGATTCATGGCCTACTCGTCGCCGGAACCATTGCGTCCGCAGCCACCCTGATACCGACCCTCGGCACGACCGCCGCCGCGGCGGCGAACCCACCGCCCGGCGCTCGGGTCCGATGCCGAGCATTGGGTGCGATGCCCGGCAGGCAGCGTGGAGGGATCGGTACTCGTCGAGGTGGTCCAGGACCGTCGCCACAGCTCACTCACGCTGCTTGGTTCTGCATCCTTCGCAAGAGTGGAAGCGACATCAAACCCGAGACGGCTCAGGGTGAGTGTCAGCGGAGCAGCGCGTCGACCCGGCTCAACGCGTACTCGGTGACCGCGACCAGCCCCGACTTCGCCGACTCCCGGTCCCGGGCGTCGAGGGAGACGATCGGCACGTCCGGGGACACCGCCAGCGCCTGCCGGATGTCCTCCGTCGCGTAGCGCGGCGCGTCGTCGAACTCGTTCACCGCAATCAGGAACGGAAGATTGCGGGCCTCGAAGAAGTCGACGGCCGCGAAGGACTCGTCGAGGCGCCGGGTGTCGATCAGCACGATCGCCCCGATGGCGCCGCGGATCAGGTCGTCCCACATGAACCAGAACCGGTGCTGGCCCGGCGTCCCGAACAGGTACAGCACCAGGTCGTCCGCGAGGCTGATCCGGCC
>NZ_JBFUHZ010000032.1:0-92186 GCF_056402135.1 Rhodococcus sp. P4_C10
GCGGGGCAGCGACGGATTACGAGGACCGCACTGTCCCAGAGCTGAAGCAGCGCGCCAAGGAGGTTGGTCTCTCGGGCTACTCGAAATTGACGAAGAAGGAACTTGTCGACGCATTACGCAATCACTAGCTGCGGCTGCACGCGAACTGCGGCTGCGCGCGCTGGCACCGGTAGTCGATGACCTTGGCCCCTGCCGGTTGCTACCGAGGCCGCAAGCGCCGGCGCAAGTATCCGGAGTTCGAAACCCACCGTGCGCAGTTGATTCTCTCTGTTCGCGGGCGAGCTCAATACCAGTGAGCCCGGCCACCCACCGGGCGACCAGCCGAACCCAGGATCCAGAGAATCCCGCCGACCACGATCAGAATTATTCCGATGGTCCACAGGATCGAGATCCCAGTGAGGAATCCGATGAGCAGCAGGACCAGTCCGAGCACAATCATGGCGTATCCCATCCGAGAGGTTCGACACGTGAGTCGGGTGCTCGCGCGTCATTCGACACGTCGCACGGCCCTGACACATGGTGGTCAGGGGCAGGCAGGGGCGACGAGGTTGTAGATGCTGTCGGCCTGGTCCGAAGACGGTTTGGTGCCATCGTTCGCGGCCAGGATCTCGATCTCCACGGTTACGGTCTCCTTGTCTGCTCCCGCCGCGAGTTGGCTGCAGGAGCTGGTGACAATCCTTTCGATGTCCTCGTCACTTCGGCCTTCTGCCAGTTCCGAATAGCCGGTGCGGAATGCCGCGACAAACGCCATGAGCTTTGCTTCTTCGATTGCGGTGTCCACTGTTGTGAGGACACTGGCCATGCCGTCAGGAGTATCGCTTGTATCGTCGTCGGAGCCGCATGCGGCAAAGGCGAACACGCCGACCGCGGCGAGGGGCAGTACCGCCAGGTTTCTCATGTCTGGTGTGTTCCACTTCTGATGCTCTTTCAAACCGCCTCGTCGTCACCGCCTGCGTTCGGGATCAAACTTGACGAATCCGTAGCTCGTAGCGCACCTTCCGCTACATTCGGCGGGGACGCCTGGTTCGATCGAGCGGCGGTCACGGGGTACGCCTTGTTCGACGAGGCTGAGTTCGCAGGGGAAGCCTCGTTCGACAAGGCGTCGTTCACCGGGGAGGCCGGGTTCGTCCGGGCTGCGTTCGCCAGGGATGTGGTTCAACGAGGCGTCGTTCGAAGCGCTGACCGGGGCCGCGAGAAGATCATCGACACGGCCGAACTTGTGTCGATCGCCGCGGCCGCAGCCTGATGCTCGGTCGCTGGCAACTGGTCCGCGACTAGGGGACCTGGAAGACTCCGAACCCCGGGCCGACCGGCACCTGAGGCCAGACACCGCTCCAGGGCGGGACGATGTGGGCGGACGCGTTGACGTCGGCGGTTGCGGCGATGGTGCCGCTGCCGGTTGCCACCGTCGCGGGGGCGTAGCGGCACAAGTCCTCCGGTGCGATGGTCCGGCGGAAGTCGACGGGCGTCACGGCGCGGAGCACGGTGGCGCCGGCGGCTCCTGTGGTCAGACTGCGCCAGTTCACGGACACGTCGATGCAGTCGGGGATTCCCCTGGTCGTCGGAGGATCCGCAGTGAAGGTCACCGCGCCGGGTGCCCCGGTAGTCGCCGACGGCGTCACGGCTGCCAGCCGGTACGGCACCCAGCATTGGAACCCCACCGTGTTGCACGACGAGACGAACGTCACCGGTACCTGAAACACGGTGGTCGTCGCCGGGGAAGGTGGCGGGTTCGCCGTCGCGGTGGCCACCGAGCCCAGTGGCAAGGCCAGGATGGCCACGGACGCGAGGGCCCTCGCGACGGAACGACGAACCCCTGGATTGCGCATGGTGTGACCTCCGGCGATGGGATCTGCCCCGACCCTGCTGCAGGTGTCAGCGTACCCGCGGACAGCGCCTTTCCAGATCGTCTGCCGCGCAGTGAATTCGGCAGGGTTGGTCCGTGCCCGGCGACGTCGGGGTGTTGTGCCTACCGGGTGGCGGTCCTAGGGTTGGGGTTCGCCGAGCGCAAAGCGGAAACGTGATGCACGAGATGTCGATCACCCAGAGCATCGTCGATGCCGTGTGCGAGCGTGCGGCCGGCCGCCGGGTGCGCCGGGTGAGCGTGCAGGTCGGCGCCCTGTGCGCCGTGGTCCCGGACTCGATGCAGTTCTGTTTCGAACTGGTCACCGAGGGCACCGTGATGGAGAACGCCCGGCTCGACATCGACCAGCCGCCGGGACTGGCGCGCTGCCACTCGTGCGGGTCGGAGTTCGAACTGCGCGACCTGATCCTGCTGTGCCCATGCGGGAGTGCGGACGTGGAGATTCTGGCCGGCCGGGAACTGCGGATCATGTCGATGGAAGTGAGCTGAGCCATGTGCGCAACATGCGGATGCGACGACCACACGGGGGCGCTGGTCACGGTGCCCGGCCACGCGCCCGCCCACCCGCACGAGCACCCACACCCACATGAGCACGACCACGACCACGGACATGAGCACGACCACGGACATGAGCACGACCACGAGCATCCACACTCGCCTCCCGTCGAGACGATCACGCTCGAACAGAAGGTGCTGGCCAAGAACGACCTGCTGGCGGCGTCCAACCGCGCGTGGCTGGCCGAGCGCGACATCCTCGCGTTCAACATGACCAGCTCGCCCGGGGCGGGCAAGACGACCCTGCTCGAACGGACCATCCGGGAACTGGGCGGGCAGCGGCCCATCGCCGTGATCGAGGGCGACCAGGAGACCTTGCTCGACGCCGAACGGATCAAGGCCGCCGGCTGCTCGGTGGTGCAGGTCAACACCGGCGCGGGCTGCCACCTCGACGCCGAGATGGTGCGGCGGGCGCTGGAGACGCTGGACCCGCCGGCCGGGTCGCTGCTGTTCGTCGAGAACGTCGGCAACCTCGTGTGCCCCGCCCTGTTCGACCTCGGCGAGCGCAGCAAGGTGGTGGTGATCTCGGTGACCGAGGGCTCCGACAAGCCGCTCAAGTACCCGCACATGTTCGCCGCCGCCGGCCTGGTGATCGTCAACAAGACCGACCTGCTGCCGTACGTCGACTTCGACCTCGACGAGTGCGCCCGGTACGCGCGTTCGGTCAATCCGGACGTCCGGATCCTGTCCACGTCGGCAACTCGCGGCGACGGCGTAATCGACTGGTACACATGGATAAACGAGCAGTAGCGGTGCCGCGGAGGGCCTCGTCGCCGTTGACAGTGCCCTTTCCGCGGGTGTAAACCGTGAGGAGCGTCACACAAGTGGGCCGAGGGTCGACTCCGGTGACGTAGGGGCGCTGCCCTGCCCCGGAGAGCGGCACTGATGCCTACAGAGGCGGCAGTCAAAGCCGAAGAAACACTGATCCACGTGCTGTGGATC
Organism: Rhodococcus sp. P4_C10; assembly: GCF_056402135.1. Lineage (NCBI taxonomy): Bacteria > Bacillati > Actinomycetota > Actinomycetes > Mycobacteriales > Nocardiaceae > Rhodococcus > Rhodococcus sp. P4_C10. Next base: position 3,362 of record NZ_JBFUHZ010000032.1, read on the forward strand.
AACGCGGGACTCAGTTGTGACGGTGACTCGGTGGCACTGACCGCCGCCACCCAGCCCAGCGTGGAGGAGATCGCGCTCGGCGCACTGCCGGGCCTGCCCAAGGTGGCCGTGCACTGGCCGCTGATCGACTTCGAGTGCGGACCCGCCGGCGGCGCCGACGACTTCCTGGAGTGGTTCTGGAAGGCCGACCGCGGCGAACTCGAGCCGTTCGTGCTGGTGGTGGAGGGGTCGATCCCCAACGAGAAGCTGCACGACGAGGGGTACTGGTGCGGATTCGGCAACGACCCTGCGACCGGTCAGCCCGTGACGACCAGCGAGTGGCTCGACCGCCTGGCCCCGAAGGCGACGGCGATCGTCGCCGCCGGGACCTGCGCGACCTACGGCGGAATCCACGCGATGGCGGGCAACCCGACCGGCGCCATGGGTGTGCCCGACTACCTCGGCTGGGACTGGAAGTCCAAGGCGGGAATCCCGATCGTGTGCGTGCCGGGCTGCCCGATCCAGCCGGACAACCTGTCGGAGACACTGACGTACCTGCTGTACATGGCCACCGACCAGGCCCCGATGATCCCGCTCGACGAGGCGTTGCGTCCCCAGTGGCTGTTCGGCGCCACCGTGCACGAGGGCTGCGACCGCGGCGGCTACTACGAGCAGGGCGAGTTCGCGACCGAGTACGGATCTCCGAAATGCCTTGTGAAACTGGGCTGCTGGGGTCCGGTGGTCAAGTGCAACGTGCCCAAGCGTGGCTGGATGAACGGGCTCGGCGGATGCCCGAACGTCGGCGGCATCTGCATCGGCTGCACCATGCCCGGATTCCCGGACAAGTTCATGCCGTTCATGGACGAGCCGCCCGGCGGCCTGGTCTCGAGCACGGCCTCCGGGATGTACGGGTCGGTCATCCGGCGCCTGCGCAACGTCACCGGTCGCACGCTCGAACACGAGCCGCGGTGGCGCACCCCGGGCTCGACGCTCGAAACGGGAGCCGTACGTACCTGGTAGACCGACCTCTCGAGAGGTAGACCGATGACACAGATCATCCCCGAGCCGTCGCACAAGCAGACGGACCCCGGCGGCCTCGTGGAGATGGCCTGGGATCCGATCACCCGCATCGTCGGCAGCCTCGGCATCTACACCAAGATCGACTTCGAGAACCGCGAGGTGGCCGAGTGCCACAGCACCTCGTCCATCTTCCGCGGGTACTCGCTGTTCATGAAGGGGAAGGACCCACGGGACGCGCACTTCATCACCAGCCGGATCTGCGGGATCTGCGGCGACAACCACGCGACCTGCTCGTGCTACACGCAGAACATGGCCTACGGGGTCAAGCCCCCGCACCTCGGGGAATGGATCGTCAATCTCGGCGAGGCCGCCGAGTACATGTTCGACCACAACATCTTCCAGGAGAACCTGGTCGGCGTGGACTACTGCGAGAAGATGGTCGCCGAGACCAACCCGGGGGTGCTGGCGAAGGCCGAGAACACCGCGGCCCCGCGGTCGGGCGAGCACGGGTACCGGACGATCGCCGACATCATGCGGTCGCTGAACCCGTTCACCGGCGAGTTCTACCGGGAGGCACTGCAGGTCAGCCGGTCGACGCGGGAGATGTTCTGCCTGATGGAGGGCCGGCACGTGCACCCGTCGACGCTCTACCCCGGCGGGGTGGGGACGGTCGCGACGGTCCAGCTGATGACCGACTACCTGACCCGGCTGATGCGGTACGTCGAGTTCATGAAGAAGGTCGTGCCGATGCACGACGACCTGTTCGACTTCTTCTACGAGGCGCTGCCGGGGTACGAGAAGGTGGGCCTGCGCCGGACGCTGCTCGGCTGCTGGGGCTCGTTCCAGGACCCCGAGCACTGCAACTTCGAGTACAAGGACATGACCAACTGGGGCCGTAAGATGTTCGTCACCCCCGGGGTCGTCGTCGACGGCAAGCTGGTCACCACCGACCTGGTGGAGATCAACCTCGGGATCCGGATTCTCCTCGGTTCCTCGTACTACGACGACTGGACCGACCAGGAGACGTTCGTGGCCCGGGACCCGCTGGGCAACCCCGTCGACCGGCGGCACCCCTGGAACCAGCACACCAACCCGCAGCCGCAGAAACGCGACCTCGAGGACAAGTACAGCTGGGTGATGTCGCCCAGGTGGTTCGACGGCACCGACCACCTCGCGCTGGACACCGGCGGTGGACCGCTGGCCCGCCTGTGGTCGACGGCGCTGGCAGGGCTCGTCGACGTCGGGTACGTGAAGTCGACCGGCCGCAGCGTGCAGATCAACCTCCCGAAGACCGCGCTCAAGGGCCCGGTCACCCTCGAGTGGCACATCCCGGAGTTCGGCAGCAACACCATCGAACGCAACCGGGCCCGCACCTACTTCCAGGCCTATGCGGCGGCCTGCGCGCTCCACTTCGCGGAGAAGGCCCTCGAGGAGATCCGGGCCGGGCGCACCAAGACCTGGGAGAAGTTCGACGTTCCCGACGAGGGCATCGGCTGCGGTTTCACCGAGGCGGTTCGCGGGGTGCTCTCGCACCACATGGTGATCCGGGACGGCAAGATCGCGAACTACCACCCGTACCCGCCGACGCCGTGGAACGCCAGCCCCCGTGACAGCCTCGGCACCCCCGGGCCGTATGAGGACGCCGTGCAGGGCCAGCCGATCTTCGAGGAGAACGACCGCGAGCACTTCAAGGGGATCGACATCATGCGGACCGTCCGCAGCTTCGACCCCTGCCTGCCCTGCGGCGTGCACATGTACCTCGGCAACGGCAAGACGCTGGAGAAGCTGCACTCGCCGACGCAGTCCATGACCGGAGAGTGACCGGTCAGGTGAACGGCCACCCGGCGGACGACGACGCGTACTGGCGCAGCGCGGGCGACCGCATCGAGACGCTGCTCGAGGCCAGCTCGGKSGGCGGCGCGGCCGCCCGCGACCGCGCCGAGCAGCTGGTGCGCGAGGTGGCGGACCTGTACGGGGCCGGGCTGGCGCGGATCCTGCGGATCGTCGGCGAACTCGACGGCGGCGCGGTGGCGCGGCKCGCCGGCGACGACCTGGTGGCGAGCCTGCTGCTGGTCCACGGGCTGCACCCGCACGACGCCGAGACCCGGGTGCGCGTCGCGCTCGACGGCGTGCGGCCCTACCTGGGTTCGCACGGCGGGGACGTGGAGCTGCTCGGCGTGAGCTTTCCGCCGGGTTCCGCCGGTGCGGACGGGGTGGTGCGGCTGCAGCTGACGGGCAGCTGCAAGAGCTGTCCGTCCTCGGCGGTGACGCTCGAGCTGGCCGTCGAGACCGCAGTCCGCGCGGCCGCGCCCGAGATCGCGACCATCGAGGTGGTCGCCGCGGCCCCGGAGCCGGAGGCCGGGCTGATTCCCGCGGACTCGCTGTTCTCCCGGGTGCACCGCGGCGGCCCCGGCGGAACCTGGTGCGCGGTACCCGAAGTCGAGCAGCTCCGCGACGGGGAGGTGGGCGGCTTCGTGGTGGCCGACCTGCCGATCCTGGTCTGCCGGGTCGCCGACGACCTGCTGGCCTACCGGGACCGCTGCCCCTGCTGCACCCACACGCTCGCCGGGGCGGTGCTGGCCCGCCGGGCCGGCTACCCCGCCGGCGACGCGGTGCTGCGCTGCCCGACCTGCCACGCGCACTTCGACGCGGTCCACGCGGGGGTCGGGCTCGACGACGACACGGTGCACCTGGACCCGCTCCCGCTGCTGGTGCGCGACGGCGTCCGGTCCGTGGCCGTGCCCGCCGAGGCCGCGGGGGTGGGATAGGTGAGCGACCCGTACTCCGTGCTGGCGCGCATCACGGCGACCCGGCCCGACCCGCGTCCCGCCGGGGAGCGCTGCGAGATGTGCGCCGAACCCATCCTCGACCGGCACCAGCACGTGGTGGACACGACGGCCCGATCCCTGATGTGCGTCTGCCGCGGCTGCTACCTGCTCTTCGCCGACCCCGGCGCCGAACTGCGGTACCGCGCCGTCCCGGACCGCTACCTCGCGCTCCCGGGACTCGCGCTGGGGCGGGGCCGGTGGGAGGAACTCGAGATCCCGGTGGGACTGGCCTTCCTGTTCCGGAACTCGGCGCTCGGCCGGACGCTCGCCTTCTACCCGGGCCCGGCCGGGGCCACCGAGTCGGAGCTTCCACTGGAGGCCTGGGGCGCGGTGTGCGCGGACAACCCGGTTCTGGGCGTGCTGGCCGACGACGTCGAGGCGCTGCTGGTCCGGATGCCGGAGCACGGATCCGGCGACGCGACGTGCTTCCTGGTCCCGATCGACGCCTGCTACGAACTGGTCGGCCAGCTGCGCCTGCTGTGGCGGGGCTTCGACGGCGGCCAGGAGGCCCGCCGGTTCGTCGACGACTTCTTCGCGGACGTCGCGGCACACTGCGGCGGCGGCGCGCCATGAGCGAGGTCTCCTTCGCCGTCCGCGACGTCGCCGTCGAGCCGTACGCGGTGGCCCCGATCCTGACCGCCCGCGTCGGCGTCACGGCGACCGGCGACGAGCCCGTCCACGCGATGGCCCTGCGCAGCCAGGTCCGGATCGAGCCGCACCGCCGGGCGTACACCGACGACGAGGCCGCGGGCCTGCTCGACCTCTTCGGTCCGCGGGAACGGTGGGACTCGACCCTGCGGTCGTTCCTGTGGCTGCAGTGCTCCGCCGTTGTGCCCGGCTTCACGGGAACCACCGAGGTGGACCTGGCGCTGCCGTGCACCTACGACTTCGAGGTGGCGGCCTCGAAGTACCTGCACGCCCTGCGCGAGGGGACCGTGCCGCTCACCTTCCTGTTCAGCGGCACGATGTTCCTCCGGGGCACCAACGGGTTCGGCGTGCAGCAGATCCCGTGGGACCGCGAGGACCACTACGACCTGCCGGTGACCGTGTGGCGGGACCTGATCCGCGCACACTTCCCGAACACCGGCTGGGTGCGGCTCGGCCGGGACACCGTCGAGGCGTTGGCCGCCTACAAGTCTGCCCGCGGCCTGACCGGCTTCGACGACGCGGTCGCCGGGCTGCTCGCACAGGCGCGGGAGGAGATCCCGTGACCGCCGCCGACATCAGCCCCCGGGTCCGCGCCGTCGCCGACGCGGTCCTGTACGAGGGCTACCTGCTCTACCCCTACCGCGGGAGCTCGCGGAAGAACCAGTCCCGCTGGCAGTTCGGCGTGCTGGGGCCGCCCGGCGCGGCCGCGGCCGGCGTCGGGGAGGAGCCGGCACTCTCGGCCCAGTTGCTGACGGAAGGCGGCGAGGACGAGGGGGTCACCCTCGTGCTGCGCTTCCTGCAGCTGCAGACGCGCCACGTGCAGGAGCCCGTCGAGGGCGGCGGCTGGCGGACGGTCGCCGAACTCGCCGCGGGTGCGCAACGCCAGCTCAGCTGGGACGAGGCGGTGGAGCGGGAGGTCGCGTTCGCCCCGGTCCGGGTGCCGGAACTCGTGGCGCCGCGCACCATCCCGGTCGCGGTCGACGGGGGCGTCGACGTCGAGGAGCTGGCCGGGCCGGGACGGATCGTGCGAACCCGGCAGCCGCTGGCGGCGGAGGTGACGCTGAGCCGCACCGACGACGACGGCCTCGCCCGGCTAGGCGTCGAGGTGCGCAACACCGGCTCGGGGACCACCGACAAGGAGGACGCGATCGCCCGCTCGCTGATCGGTGCGCACGTGGTCGCCACCGTCGCCGGCGGCTCCTTCGTCTCGCTCCTCGAACCGCCGGCCGAGGCGGCGGCCGCGGCCGCGCGATGCACCCACCGGCGGTGTTTCCCGGTGCTGGCCGGGGAACCCGGGACGCGCGACACCGTGCTGATCTCGCCGATCATCCTGTACGACTACCCGGAGGTGGCGCAGGAGAGCGAGGGCGCGCTGTTCGACTCCACCGAGATCGACGAGATCCTGACCCTGCGGGTGATGACGATGACCGACGAGGAGAAGGCGCAGGCCCGGGCCACCGATCCGCTCGCCGCGCGGCTCGTCGACCGCTGCGACGCCATGACCCCGGAGGCGTTGGGACAGCTGCACGGCATCCTGCGGGACCCACGCGCCGAGCCGGGCCTGATTCCCGAACTGCCCGAGGGCGTTCCGTGGTGGGACCCCGAGGCCGACACCAGCGTGCGGCCGGACGTGGATGCGGTGCTGGTGAACGGGGTCCGGGTGGCGAAGGGCAGCGCCGTCCGCCTGCACCCGTCCCGGCGGGCCGACGCCCAGGACCTCTTCTTCGCCGGCCGCAAGGCCACCGTCGCGTCCGTGCACTCCGACGTGGACGGCAACACGCACGTCGGGGTGACCGTCGACGACGACCCGGCCGCCGAGCTGCACGACTGGTACGGGCGTTATCTCTACTTCGCGCCGGACGAGCTGGAACCGCTGGGTGAACCAGCGCCGGGCAGAGAGGAGGGTCAGCCATGGAGACAGTAGGGCAGATCGCCACCGTGTTGGTCGCGGTCCTGATCGTCGTGGGCGTCGTCGTCGGCGTCCGTTCGATCCCCGACGTCAGGCGGTACCTACGGATGCGGCAGATGTGAGCCGCCGCCGGACGACCCCGGAGCCGTGATGGCCGGGTTGAACCGGGTGCTGGTCGCCGGCATCGGCAACATCTTTCTCGGCGACGACGGTTTCGGCCCGGAAGTGCTGCGGCGGTTGGCCGCCGCGGACCGCGACGGCGGACCGTCGGCCGGGCCGGCGGGCGCCCGCCTGGTCGACTACGGGATCCGGGGAATGCACCTCGCCTACGACCTGCTGGACGGCTGGGAGACGCTGGTCCTGGTCGACGCCCTGCCGGATCGCGGTGCGCCGGGCGCGATCCGGGTGTTCGAGGCCGACGTGGACTCGTTCGGAACCGGCGGCGGACTCGACGCCCACGGCATGGACCCGGGCTCGGTCTTCGCCGGCCTGGACGCGCTCGGCGGCACGGCGCCACACACGATTGTCGTCGGCTGCGAGGTCCGGACGGTCGAGGAGGGCATCGGGCTCTCCCCGGAGGTCGAGTCCGCGGTGGACGGCGCGGTGACGGCGGTGCTCGACGTGCTGGCGCAGCTGAGGACCGTGCCGGACGGTGCGTTGGCACCGGGAGAGGAGGGCTGACCGATGTGCCTGGGAATCCCGGGGCGGGTGGTTCGGATGCTCGACGGCTACGGAAACCAGCTGGCGCTGGTCGACGTCGCCGGGGAGGAGCGCAAGGTCAACGTGGGGATGCTGCCGGAGAACTCGTGCGGGCCGGGCGACTGGGTCATCATCCACATGGGTATGGCGGTGGACAAGACCGACGCGGCGGGGGCCGAGCAGGCGATGGCCGGGCTCGAACTTATGGGCCGACCCCGGGAGGAAACCGCTCCGGACCGCTGAAGGCCCGCTCCAGCAGTGCGCGCCAACCGGGCTCCGACCATACGGGTTTGTCACCGTGTCGGAGACCGGTCAGGCGCGGCACCCGCGATCAGCAGGGGCCCGGCTCGCCGATCTTCACGGCGGACAGTACGGCCTCGGCTTCACCGACGGGCGTACCAGGCAGCGGGGTCTGCCCAACCACGACCCAGTTCGAGTCGAGGACCTGTCGGCGGCCCGCACCCGTCGCGTCGACGCTCCGAGAGAAGAAGACACCTTCCGCCTGGATGCGATCCTGTGCTGCCTGCAGATTCATGCATACGACGTTCGGCATGGTGGCGGGCACTGCCTCCGGTGCGGCCGCCGCGGGCGGCGCTGCTGCGGGCGGTGCAACCGAGATCGGTTCGGCCACCGCACGGGTCGGCACCGGAGGAGCAACGATTGGCTCCGACGTGGTCGGACGTGCCGACACCGACGTCGGGCTCACCGCAGGTGTGACGGCCGGCGGCCTCGCTTCGGCAGTCCCCGCCTCGTCCTCCGATGAACATCCCAATACAGCCAGGCCCACAACCGCCAACGTCACGACTATCCGCTTCATACCCGTTGTCTAGCAGTGCGCGCCACGGATCCCCGGTAGGCCTCGCAACGCTGTCGGCCATGTGAACGACAGGAGTGTCGCACCCGTCATCTTCGGACTTGGCCTGCCAACTGGACGATCGGTCTACAGTCTCCCGTACTCGTACCGATCCGTTCGACAGTGGAGCTCATGTGACCCGGAATTCTCTCTCCCGACGGGGGTTTCTGACCGCCGTCGCCGGTGCGGCCGGCGCCGTCGCCGCCGCCTCGCTGCTGCCGCCGTCGCTGCAGCGGGCGCTGGCCGCGCCGGTACCCGCCGGTGGGCTCGACTCGATCGAGCACGTCGTCCTGCTCATGCAGGAGAACCGGTCGTTCGACCACTACTACGGATCGCTGCGCGGCGTGCGGGGGTTCGGTGACCCCAACGCGTTGCGGTTGCGGGGCGGGGCCACAGTTTTCGAGCAACCCGGTGCGAACGGTCCGGTGCTCCCGTTCCCGATTCGGGACTCCGCCGCCGCGCAGGGGATGGACACCCAGAACGTCACCGGCCTCGACCACAGCTGGGAGGGCGGACACCAGGCCCTCGCGGACGGCTGGCACGACGGCTGGATCGCGGCGAAGACCGGCACGACGATGGCCTACTACGACCGCCAGGACATCCCGTTCCACTACGAGCTCGCGGACGCGTTCACCATCTGCGACGCCTACCACTGCTCGGTGCCGACCTCGACCAGCCCCAACCGCAACTACTGGGTGTCCGGGTACACCGGATTCGAACCCGCCGGCCCGAATCCGTTGGGTTCGACGGAGGAGTTGGGTTCGAGTGGGTCGGCGGGCGCGCCGGGCCCCGAGGGGCGCGCCGTCACCAACGCCGCCTACAACCCCTGGCACGCCGGCTACGGGTGGACGACCGTTCCGGAGCGGCTGCAGGCCGCCGGCGTCACCTGGAAGACGTACCAGGAGTGGGACAACTTCGGAGACAACAACCTCGAGTACTTCACCACCTTCAAGAAGGTGGGTGCCCACCTGCTCGGGAACCCCGGCCTGGTTCCGTACGAGCTGCAGACCCTGGCCGGGCTCTACCTCGCGCTGCCCGAGTTGCCGCCCGCGGCCCAGGACGTGGCGTTGGGGGCACTCGAGGTCGCGGTGAACGGGCTTTCCCCCGCCGACCGGCAGCTCTACGACCGCGGGCTGCACCGGTCGCGTCCGGGCACGCTGGCCGCCGAGTTCCGCAGGGACGTCGAGTCGGGCAGGCTGCCGCAGGTCAGTTACCTGGTTCCGTCCGAGGTCGACTCGGAGCATCCGTCCGGATCGTCGCCGGCGGCGAGCGCCACCCTGCTGTACCAGGTGCTCGACGCGATCGCGTCCGACCCGGCCCTCTGGGCGAAGACGGCCGTGATCGTCAACTTCGACGAGAACGACGGCTACTTCGACCACGTGCCGCCGCCGCGTCCGCCGCTCTCGGTCGGCTCGGAGTGGGTGGCCGGTCAACCCCTCGGTCTCGGTCCCCGGGTGCCGATGACGATCATCTCGCCCTGGACCGTGGGCGGGTTCGTGTGCTCGCAGGTGTTCGACCACACGTCGGTGAACCAGTTCCTGGAGAAGCGGTTCGGGATCACCCAACCGGAGATCGACCCGTGGCGACGGACTGTCAGCGGGGACCTGACCTCGGCCTTCGACTTCGCCAACCCGCGCAGCCGGCCGAACGTCGCCCGCCCGCGGCCCACACCGCCGCTGGAGCCGAGGTGGACGCCGACGCCGCCGGCCGAGCAGCGGATGCCGTTGCAGGAGAGCGGCACCCGGCCCGCGCGGGCGCTGCCGTACCAGCCCGACGCGTACGCGACCGTGGACCCCGGTGCCCGTGCCCTGACGGTGCGTCTGGTCAATACCGGTGACGCGTCAGCGCACCTGGCCCTGTACCCCTACGCGGGCGAGTTCGACGCGCCGCGGCACTACGACGTCCTCGGCGCGGCCGACGACACCGTCGCCATCCCCGGGCCGCGCTACGACCTGACCCTGCTCGGTCCCAACGGCTTCCGGCGCGAATTCGCCGGGTCGACCGACGGTGCGGCGGCCGCACTCGCACTGTCCACCGGGGTCGACGCGGCGGCGGGGGCGCTCGACCTGACCGTGAAGAACCCAGGGGAGCGCGAGCTGACCGTCGTGCTCGACGGCCAGCGCCGTCGACTCGCGGCAGGCGGCAGCGAATCGTGGACGGTGCGGTCGGTGGACGGCTGGTACGAGGCCACCGTGACCGTCGACGAGGACCCGGACTTCCGGCACCGCCTCGTCGGACACGTCGAGAACGGACGGGGCAGCGTCAGTCAGCCGGTGTGAGGTGACGACGGGGCGTTCGCCCGGATCCGCGCCCGCGTAGGGCAAGTCAGTCAAGACAATCGACCAGTAGGAGCTTCTGTGCGTCGCATCCCACTCTTGGCACTGATCATGGCCTGCTCGCTCGCTGTCGGGAGCGGCGTGGCCGTCGCCCAGAGCAGCCTGCCCACCTCGGGGAGCGGGGGTGGCAGCACCGCGGCGGCGTCGACGTCCTACATCAAGGACGACGCGGGCCGCTCCCTGGTCCTGCGGGGCTTCAACACCGCTTCGAGCGCGAAGAGCGCGCCGGACGGCATGCCGGAGTTCACCGAGGCGGACCTCGACCGCGAACATGCCGACATGGGAACGAACTTCGTGCGTTTCCTGATCTCGTGGCGCTCCGTGGAACCCGCACCGGGGCAGTACGACCAGGCGTATCTCGACCGCGTCGAGGACCGGGTCGGCTGGTACGCCGAGCGCGGCTACAAGGTGATGCTCGACATGCACCAGGACGTGTACTCGGGTGCGATCACCCCCGAGGGCAACGGCGGCAATGGCGCCGGCAACATCGGCAACGGTGCGCCGGCCTGGGCGACGTACATGGACGGCCTTCCGGTGGAGCCCCAGGACCGGTGGGAGCTGTACTACGTCCAACCCGGTGTGATGCGCGCGTTCGACAACTTCTGGAACACCACCGGCAAGCACCCCGAGCTCGTCGAGCACTACGCGAACGCGTGGCGGGCCGTCGCCGAGCGCTTCGCGGGCAACGATGCCGTGGTGGCGTACGACCTGATGAACGAGCCGTGGGGAGGCTCCCTGCAGGGGCCGGCGTTCGAGTCCGGACCGCTCGCCGCGCTGTACCAACGGACCACGAACGCCATTCGGCAAGTCGACCAGGACAGCTGGGTGTGTGTGGCCCCGCAGGCGGTCGGCGTCAACCAGGGAATCCCCAGCGGGCTCACCAAGATCGACGACCCCCGCGCCGGCGAGCAGCGAATCGCCTACTGCCCGCACCTGTACCCGCTCCCGCTGGACATCGGTGACGGCTACTCGGGTCTCTCGCGCACCCTCACCGACGCGACCATCACCGCCTGGCGCGCCAGCGTCGAGCACGTCGCGGGCAACGTACTCGGCGGCGTCCCGATCATCGTCGGCGAGTTCGGGCTCGACACCACGCTGCCCGGCGCCCGTGACTACCTCGACCGCGTCTACGACACCGCACGGGAGCTGGGGGCCGGAGTCTCGTACTGGTCCAGCGACCCCGGACCCTGGGGCCCGTACCTGCCCGACGGCACGCGGACGCTTCTCGTCGACACCCTGAACAAGCCGTACCCGCGCGCGGTGGCGGGCATGCCCACCGAATGGTCCTCGACCGTCGACCGTCTCGAGCTGACGCTGCGCCCCGACCCCGCGGTCACGGCGCCCACCGAGATCTACCTGCCCCAGAGCGGATTCCCGGGCGACGTCAAGGTCGAGGGCGCGGACGTCGTGGACTGGAACCGGCAGAGCCGGCTGCTCACCGTGCGGACCGCGGCAGGCGCGGACACCGCGACCGTCACCGTGACGCCGGCGGCCTGACCCCTTGCTTCTCGACGGGCCGAGGCACCGGTGACGCCGTGGCAGTCTGCTGGGATGGTTGAGCTGCAGGGCGATGATTCGGGGACCTCCGGCCTGGTCGGAGGTCCCCGTCTTCTTCGCGAGGCGGGACGGCGCCCGGGGGACATTGCCCGGACGGTGGGGGTGGCGCTTCTACCGCTGCTCCTGCTCGGTGGCTCACTCCTGGGTGGGCTGATCGAGGACAATCGCGGGACGATGATCGGCGATGTACTGGTCACCTGGAACCTCGTCGGCGTCTTCGGTGCGCTTGTGTTCCTACCGGTGGTGGTGGTGTCACTGGTCGGGGCGGGTGCGTTGGCTTGGCAGTTCCGGTTCGGTCGCTGGCTGGCGTCGATCGGTAGCGGGGCGATGGTGCTACTGGCCTCGGCCCTCGTGTACGGCATGGTCGCGGACGTGGTGGACCCTCCGGAGTGGCGTGATCCGAACAGTTGGGCGCCACCGCTCACGCCTGTCACGGTGACGATCTTCGTCGCCCCGTACCTCGCGATCGCCGCGGCCAATGTGTATGTGGTCCTGCGCCTCTGGAAGCGGGCCTCGTAGTGCACGCCTCGTCAATGGGACGAGATTGCCACCTAGCCGGACAATCGTGGTTCGAGTGCTGTCGAACATCCGCAGCGCTCTCTGAGGGCTGTTGAGGGCAGTTACCCGCAGCGGTCACCACCTCGGTACATCACAGATGAGGACGACACATGTCGAGGAATTGGCCAGTTGCGGTCGTCGCAGTGGGGCTGCTGGGTGCCACGGCGTGCGGGACACCCGAAGCGGCTTCCGCGGACGACCCGCTCATCGCTCGTACGGACCTGGTGCCGGACGCATCGGAGTTGCCCACGGGCACCCAGGTCGAGCGACTCGAGCGCGAGGACCAGATGATCCTGAACCTGAACATCCACGCCCCGAGCGACGGGACCGGAATGGACATGGACCCCGTGTTCGAACCGGCGCAGTGCGCGGGCGAGAGCCTGTACGCCGACCAGGCACGTGCGGGCTTGATCGAGAAGGGTTCCGCCAGCGCAGCGCTCCTCGAAAGTGGTGGCGCGTACGTGATGCTGGTCAGCGAGACGGGCACGGATGTGTCCCGGGTGGTCGAGGCGCACACCGGGCAGTGTTCGGCCTATACCGTGACCTCCACCAGCTTCGACAGCACGTCCCAGCGCACAATTCGGACGGAGCGGCTCGATCTTCCCCCGGCGCTCGTCGCCGAGGACGCCGCGATCCTGTACGAGGTCAGCCATCCCGACAACCCGGCCTGGTCCGACACCGAGGTCCTCCTCGGGTACGCCGCAGTCGACGAGTACACGGTGGTGGTCCTCGGATACGAGGGCAGGCAGTCCCAGCCCGAGTTCGACGACGTGTTCACGCGGGTCGTCGAGAAGGTGCGGCGCGTCGGCTGAGGCATCAGGGGCGTCGAACCGCCGACGCGGCTCTCCGTTCCAGCGACGACCGTGGCGTCCCAGATGAATTACGAGGGGCGGCCACCGAGAGTGAACGTGAACCCTTCCGGGGGAACTTCGTGACGAGGACCTCGTTTCCGACGCCCGTGACGATCGTCAGATAGGGCTTGGGCTCGCCATCGACCGAGACGAAGGAGTTCATTGTCACCCCCCCGCTGGCGAGGAACCCTCGGGAACACCGTCCGGCCGCCTTCGACGACGGAACCCGGGTGCAGAGATCGAGCGGTGTCGAGAACCGTCTGCCTGACGGCATCGAGATCGATGAGGTCGTCTTCGGGGCCGACCTGTGAGGGTTGGAAGTCGACGAGCTCGAACGGGAGACGCAGTAGTTCTGGTTCCGGCTGCGGCTCATTGATCGGACTGTCGGAGAAGTCGACCTCCCAGACGAGCGTGCCTTCATCGAATGTGGGTTTGAGGAACGAATGCTCGGCGCCTGATTCCACGCTCCGGCGAACGGAATCGATGTAGTCGGCCATGGAGGCGAATAGCGGTCCGCCCTCGTCGGCTGCGTCTGACGAGAAGGAGCGGACGCACCCGTGATGCTCGCCGGAGCGCGTGTCGACACACAGATAGCCGCCGGCACTGTCCTCGGCGAACGGAACGTAGGCGTCGAGAAACATGTAGGCGGCTTCACCGGCGGGCTGTTCACGGGAAACGGTGGCCCAGTCGGGGCCCACGTCTTCTGTGTCATGGAGTGATTCCCGGCAGAACTTGTGCGTTGCCACCACCGCGTCGAGCGAGAGCAGTGTGAGATTCGGAAGTGCGGTCCCTTGGAACCGATGCGCATCGTCGGGCGGGTTCTGACCGTCGTGCAGTGAGAAGAACTCACGCAGCTCCTCCGTCCACGGTGTGGTCGCGTGTTCGGCGTCCTGCCGATTCGCCGGGGACAGGGGAGGCCGAACCGAAGCAGCCGTGACGGGCGCCTGCACCCGGAGTACCGACATGTAGGCCGTCCACGCTTCGGCGAGGGTCATCGCCCGAATCCAATCGAGCCTCGACAGTGTGGTGTGGCCCCGACGCTTCCCCATTTCGACCCGCGCCGAGATCACCCATTGATCCGGTCGGCGTCGTACCGAAGCGAATCGTGGGGACCGATCGGCATGGCCTCCAGTTCGCCGCTCGAGAGAATCTCGTCGGCGGCAGTGCGACTGCACCCGACGACGGTCGAATCGAGATCCACTTCGGTGCCGATGCACCAGGCGTGATCCGACGGCCAAACCAGGTTGCCGGACAGGGCCCACGGCCTCGCCCCGACCAGATCGGCGATCGTGTGCGCCTCGGCCAGCGCGCCGGCCAGAATGAGATAGTTCCGGCCCGGGTGCCGCAAACGCGGTCCGGCCGCGAGTCGAGCGGCGGTGTCGGAGACCGGTACTGCCTCGGCGAAAGATCGTCCTGCGTCGTCAACACCGAACACGACCCGACTCTGGTCGTCGAAGTGTCCGGATCCCTCCCACAGCGCGAAGTAGGCGGTGCCGGGCGTCGAGGTGTGTCGGCCGAGTAGATCGACGAGAACCTGGCTGTCGGGCTCGTCCAGCACGCCGGTCTCCGGATTACCGCCGTCCCACAGCGGGCTCCGTGGATTCACGTAGTCCGACGAGGCGATCAGTCGCCACCACTGAACCAGCGGATGAATGCGTCGTCCGGTGGCCGCCGCCACGTCACGCCACCGGACGATCCGGTCGTCGTCGACCTCAACGGGGTGCAATACCCGGACGTAAGCCTCGTACCCATCGGGAACGACACCCGTCACGAACCCCGGGCGCCCGGTCAACCTCGGGCGAATCCAGTCACCTACGGACACATCCGCGACAGCCTCCATGTACGGATCGTCCCATCTGAGTCCGCCGGCGGAGGCCTGCAGTCGTATGGTGGGTGGCGTGATCATCTTCGACTCGACGAAAGGCGCATGAGCGCCGGCTTCGACTGTTCGGCCTCCCGAGAAACGGGACCGACGCGATACTTCACACCCGGCGCCGTCGCCGGTTCCGGTTCGGCGCTGTGGGTTCTGGACGTCAGCCATCCCGTGTTGCTGCGCCGGGCCGCGGACGGAACCATCGGTACCTTCACGATCCCCGGTGAGATCAGGGGAACGGGGATAGTCGGGTGGCGCGAGCGGTGGCCGCACGCGGACGAGTCCGGGTGTTGGGTGGTCGGGGCGGACGGGATCGCACACTGCGATCACGCCGGTGCGGTCCGGCTGATCGACCCCGCACCGGTCTCGGCGTCGGGTCTGGTCGACGGGGTCCTGGCGACTGCGCGTACCGGCGATCGCGACGGCGACGGCAACGCGTTGATCCGTCTGCGGACACTCGACGCCTCCGACCGGACGGCGACCGTGGCGGTGCCCGGCGACGTGGACGACATCCAGCCAACCCGGGGCGGCTTCCTGGTGTCGATGCGTACGCGAACCGACGGTCCGGTGGTGATCGCGACGGACCGAGGGCAGTGGTGTGCGCGAGTCGGTCTCGACGCCGCGGTGACCTTGGGCGACCCCTGGCCGTGTCCGTACTGGGGCGGCCGCGTCTCCGTGGTGGATCTGGGCGCCCCGGTCGCGGTGTCGAGGTCGCGGTCCGGCTCACAGATCCTCGGCGATCGGCTCGCCCCGGTGGCGCCGATGCGGTTCACCTCCGACTTCCGGCCGTTCCCCTCTGTGTCGGGTGCGTGGCTGGTGCAGCGGTCCACCTCGCGGACCCACCCGTGCCGGGGACGCCCGCTCCCCGACGGCGACCGCAACGCCTTCGCCTATTTCCGTCTCGACTCGCGCCTGACCGCGCCGGAAAGGTGGGCGTTCGTCGACGGCTACCCGAAGGATCTCACCGTCACCGAGGGGGACGGGCGCCTGTGGATCGTCAGCACGGCCGGACTCTTCGCGAGCACACCCGGGGCCGTGGCCGGTGCCGGTGCCATCGAGATGTCACCGGTGGGACCCGAGGACCTGCCCATGCCGGAGCTGGCGGTCCGACCGCCGTCCGAGGTCGGCGATCCGGAACGGTGGGCGGAAGCCGAGCGGGCACGCCTGCTCGACCAGAACCGGGGGCAGGGACTGCTCGACGTCGAGATCGACGGCTTGTTCCCGCACACGAGCGTGTTCGTCACCTTCACCGTCGCCGGGCTTCCCGGGGTTACCTGCGCGCGCCGCTACGCACTGTTCGACCGGGACGGCCGGCCGGCGCTGTGGCGGGGACCCCCGACGCTGATGGAGTCGATCCGGACGGACATCGCCGAGTCCGGCGGCGTGGCCCGCCTCGCCCGCGTCGAGCCGGGCAGGTTCGGGTGGGTGTGGACGTGACCTGCCCGGTCGAATCAGCTCGCCGCCAAGCATTTTCGCCCAACAACCTCGAGGAGGCAGTTCGATGACCGCATGGGTTCAGGTCCTGGTCACGATGGTCGACGGCCCGACCAGCCCGGTGCAGGGGATTGTGCGGCCCTACCGCGACACCGACGAACCGATCCACGTCTACTACGCCCCCCACTGGGAGGGGGCTGCGCCGGTGTTGCTGTGTCTGAATCCTGACGGCGCACGTCTGACCCGACACGGCCGGAAGGCTCGGCTCGAAACCCTCGACGGCACGGTGAAATTTCTGTGTGACGGCGACCGGGCGTGGCTGTTCGCCGACGACTCGGACCGGCCGCGGCGGACGTCACCGGGCGGGGTGCTCTTCTTCGGCCCCGGCGAGGAACTGGTGCTCACCCCGCCGGCCCGGCACTGGGTGGGCCGCAACTACGCCCGCCCGACCGGCCCCGTCGAGGACGTCGAGTTCCTCGGCCGTCCCTGCTGGTCGGTCGAACTGTCGCCCCGCAGGGAGTCCGAGCCGACGCGTCGCCTGGTGGTCGACGCCGGCACCGGCGCGGTCCTGGCCCCGCATTCCGGTGACGGGCTCGAGGGCGCCGCCTTCAGCGAGCTGAGCGTCGGCATCGCCGACCCGGGGGTGTTCAGCTGGGACGGCCCGGTGGAAACGGACGGCGAATCCGCGCGGAAGAACCAGCAGCGCGAGCGCCACACCCGGAATGAGTCGATGGAGTGGTTCCGGGAGAACGTCGGTGCCGCCGACCTACGAACCCCGGTCCTGACGGACTTCACGCCCCGCTCGGTGCAGGTGACCGACACCGAGACAGGAGAGTTCACGGCATTCCTCGGGTCCGGCGAGGGCACCGGATGGCTCAGCCGCCGCCCCCGCTCGCGAAAGACCTGGGTCATCGACCTACACGGGCACATCGACACGGGGACCACCGAGGACCATGACTGGGCGTTCAGCCCGTTCAGAGGCACCCTCGAGCCCGAGGCCCTGCGCCGCCTGCAGCGGCAGCTGCACCCGGATCAGTCCGCTGTCGGCGCACCGACCGTGCATCAGCCTTCGCGTCCGGATGCCTGAGGGAGCGGCATGAGCTGGCTGATGCGTGACCCTCAGCGGATGGTGGAAGACCTGCTGCTCGAAAATGCGATCACGCTCGCCGAAGCACGTCGGCTCCGAACACCGTCCGCCCAGGATCCATTTCTCCGGGACGCGGTCGACAACCTCCTGATGGTCTTGTCGGGCTACCCACTCGGGGAGGGAGGCCGCGATGAACGTGCGGGTGCGGGTCCTGGCGTCCCGCGTGACGGACGGGCTGCTGCACCCGGTGCTGTGCGCAGGCCAGGTCGCTCCGGGCGGACCGCTGTATGCCGACGACGGGTACGACTCGCGGGAGATGCAGGTAAATCGCTCGGCGGCCGAACTCTATTCGGTATGGCGTTGGGAGCCTCGGAGTCGGAAGAGCGTCGAGGAGACCATGACGGAGCTGTTCGCATCGGTCAGTTGGTCGCAGTCCCTGGGCTGAGCGGATGGTGGCATCACGCCGCACCATCACGCCACCGCTGCGGTCAGCAGCACGGCCGTCACGATCAGGACATCCGGTCCCCGCATCAGTCGCCGGACCATGTCGACGGGTACCTGCCCGAACCCGGTCTCCAGGATCAGGCCGTCGTAGGCGGTCCAGGGTCTCGTTCGCAGTCGGTAGGCCGCGAGAAGCGCTCCGGCCGAGGCGATCAACAGAACGGGCAACTGGGTGCTGACCGCCGGCGCAGTCAGCGCAGCGGTGCAGACGACCGCGCCCAGCGGGACGACGACCAGGGCGAGGCGCAACGGGCGGTCACCCGCGCCCAGCATCATCCGCAGCTCGTCGTTCGTGCACAGCTCGCGGAGCCCGGAGCTGAACACCAGAGCCACGATTGACGCCGCCCCGAGCTGCGCCAGTGCCACACCCAACGCGGTCCCGACAGCGGCGACCGCCCAGACCAGCCCGATCGCGGCGGCGGCGATCGCGAACGACGACGGCCGGCGGAGGTGCCGCAGCAGGTCGGCCCGGATCAACGCGTGGGCACGACCCGGGGGCAGGTGCTGCGACCGACGCCCGCCGACACGCCGCCAGGCCCTGGCGTCGAGAATCCCCGCCAGGGCGGCGACGTCGAGCGTCGTCACCGAGACACTGGCGCCGACCGTGAGGTCCCCGCCGGCGGCGAGATCGGCCCGGCCGATACGCCCACACGAGAGCATGGAGATCGTCGAGGCGGCTCCGGCGCACACCGCGCCGATCAGCACGGGCGACCACGACGTGACGACGGGGACCGCGGCACCCGTGGTCGCCGCCGCCCCCAGACCGGTCCCCACGGCAGCGAACACCCACTGCGCGATCGGAATGACGCGAACCGGGAGCAGTCCGCACTGCGCGAGAGCGGCCACCGCCACGACACCGACACCCGCGGCGGCGCCGAGCCCCGTCACCGGGACCCACACGGTCACCGCGCCGGCGAACGCGGCCAACCGTCCGACGATCAGGCCGGCTGCAGCACCGAGCACAAGTAGCAGGCGCAGGCGCGGGCGCAGCAGCGCGCCACGGTCCACCGGCGTCGACAGCAACCAGGCCGCGTCTTCCGGCGAGGTCGTGACGGGCCCGAATGCCCTGGCTGCCGCCAGGCCCGCCGCGATCGCCAGGGCGCCGAGCGACCAGGTCCACGTGGTGCACCAGCCGGGCCCCGCCGCGACAAGTGCCGAGCCGGACAGGACGGTCGCCGGTCGATGGGCAAGCCACCACAGGGACCCGCCCGCGAGGTAGGCACCGAGAGCGAACATCAGGATCGTTCCGACCCGTTCGGCGCGCGGTGCGTGCTTCCGTGCGAATCCCCGCCGCAGCGCCCGCATGTCGCGTGCCGACGGGACGGCCTCGCTGGTGTCGGTCAGTGCCATGCCCCGGCCTCCACGACGTGGTCGGCGACGGCGGCGACGAGGTCGGAGTCGTGGGAGACCAGTAGCACCGCCGTGCCCGCCCGCTTTTCCGCCTCCACCGCCGACGCCAGCCAGCTGCGCCCCGCGCGGTCGAGGTGCTGTTCGGGCTCGTCGAGGACCAGCAGTCGGCGGGGACGGACGAAGGCGGAGGCGAGTGCGAGCCGACGTCGCTGTCCGCTCGACAGGGTCGCCGGAAGCTGATCCGCAGCACCGGACAGACCCACGTCGGACAGGGTCGTGGTCGCGATCGCATACGGGTCCGGTACGCGGTGTGCCGTCGCGATGAGTTGCAGGTGTTCGTGCGCGGTCAGGTGGGCGAAGGTGGCGACCTCGCCGACGACCGCGGCGACGGTGGCCCTGAACCGGGGTGAGGATTCGTCGACGTCGGTCCCGTCGATCGTGATGAGTCCGGCGTCGAGTCGGTCGGCACCGATCACGCACCGCAGCAGGGTGGACTTGCCGGCTCCGTTCTCGCCGACGATCGCGCAGCAGTTGCCCGCTGCGACACCGAAACTGACTCGTTCGAATGCGGTCAGCTCGCCGAAGCGTCGTTCGGCGTCGCGGACGACCAGGAGGTGGTCGTCGCGGTGTGAGTGGTCGAGCATGGGTTCTCCCGGAGTTCCTCGTGGTGTGGTGGAAGCGCGAGGAGGCGGGGACCGGTCAGAATGCGCCAGAAAGCGCGGCCCCCGCGACGGGGCCGGGTGCCCGGGGCCGCGGGCGGCCCGCGGTGTCGGGATGGCTGTGGCGGCGGAACGAACCGCGGAGTCGTCGCTCCTCGGCGGTCGGACCTCGCGCAGTGCGGCATTGCCCGCACGTCGGGTCGTCGGCGCGGCCCAGGAGCACGAGGGCCGCAACGGCCACGACGGTGGCGAGGAGTCCCACCAGCAGGACGTTGTTATCGCCGGTGGGCGGGAGTGTGGCGGCGATGAAGGCGACGGTCGCCCACGTCATCAGGACGGCGAGGACATCCGCAATGCCTCGCGAGTCCTGGAACATGTGCAGCAGCCTATCCCGGCGAGTGCCGATGACGGCCGGTACTGGATGCGCTGTCGTCCGCCCGGACAGCCTCGATGGGGTTCGCTAGCGAACGAACGCGACGCCCACGGCGGGGCCGCCACCTGGAAGCTCGACAAGCGGGCTGTTCCACCATGATTGCGGCGTCGTGTCGTATGAGAAACCTCCCCACAGGGGGTCTCCACTCGGGCGCATGTTGACCACGATGGAGTCACGGTCGTCGTACCCGTGCACGACGTAGAAGTCGTCCGGCGCGGCGGCGCCGACCATGACGAACTTCGTTGCCGACGAGTCCAGGGCGTCGACGTCGTGTACGCGCCGGTACTCGGTCGCATGGATCGCGCCCATCTTGGTTGCCGAGACGATCACGACTCGACCGGTCTCGTAGATCGGGAGCCCGGCGTTGCGGGCGGCGATGAGGCCGTCTGCGGTCAGCCCCTCCGGCGCGCCGATGCTGCCGGCCGAGGCGCTCCCCGCGGACACGGTGAGCGGTACCAACGGATCAGAGCTCGATGCGGCTGCTGCAGGCGCCGCTGCACATGCGAGCACTGCCGTGGAAATGGCTGTCGCGGCGAGCAGCTGCTTCGACCTACGTGAGTTCACGATCAACCCCTTGATCTGTTGTCCCGGCCGGGACCGTGCGAGATGTGGACGGCGGAACTATGCCCTCCGCCAGCTATCGCGGGATGAGATGCCTTTCGTTACCGAAGCCGCTCGCCTAGGTCGCTCGGAGATCCGAGTTGCCGGTTGGCGTGGGTTCGAGACGATGCCGGTCAAGGCCAACTATCGCTCGGCCACATCGAGTTCGATTCGGCCGAGTTGGCCGAGCCTGCTCTTGACTCGTTCGATGTCGACGGGAAGCTGTGCGCTGTCGGTGAGTGTGTCCAGCGGCATGGTCGCGAGGAAAACGGTGGTGATGTCGCGGTCGTACAGCACGTCGACGACGTTGGCGAAGCGTTGGGCAGGTTCGCGTCCCATCGCTCGGAGGTCTGGGACGTCGCTGACGACCCAGTTGCGGAACTGTCGGGTGAGTGCGAGGTAGTCGACGGGGGCGGTGGTGCCCTCGCACAGGTCGGTGAAGTCGATCCAGAGGCAGTGATCCGTCGCGCGTCGGACGTGGATGGGATGCCCGGCCGGGGTGAGCGCCCGGTGTTCCTCCGGGCTCGGCGGGCGAAGCCCGAGGCGCGCTTGTTGTTCTGCTGTGCCGGGGCTGACCCAGGATCCGGCAGCGAAACCCGCCTCGTGGTCGGAGATGGTGCGGTAGTCGACGGGTCCGTCGACGGTGACGATCGTCAGGGACCGCTCGATCAGGTCGATGGTGGGTACGAAGTCGTCGTGGAACAGCGGGTTGGGTAGCAGGGAGTGGGGAGGGTAGTTCGAGGTGAGGATCACCCGAATCCTCCGGTCGAGAAGCGCGGGCAGCAGGCGAGCGATGAATTTGCCGTCCGCGGGGTCGTGGACGTGGAACTCGTCGAAACACACGAGATCCACGCCGCGCAGGAGTTCGTCCAGGGCTGCAGCAAGGTCGTTGCCGTGGGTTCGGATGGCCAGGTGCAGGTCGCGAAAGAACTCGTGGAAGTGAACCCGCATCTTCCGGTCGGTCGGCAGTGCGGCGAAGTACGTCGCCATCAGCCAGCTCTTGCCCCGGCCGACGGGGCCCCAGAGGTACAGATTCCGGTCCTCGGCCACGAGGGCTGCTGCGGCCCGGCGTTGCGCGTCGTCGAGGGCGAATCCCAGTTCTGCTGCGGCCGTGTCGAACACGGCGGCATCGACATGGAGCGATCGACTTGACGGTGACGTCCTACGGGTCCAGCGCATGCCAAAACTCTAGCATCGTAGAGTACTGAGATGATGGAGACATGGCTCACCGTCGCTCACGTCGAGACCTCATCTGCGAGGCTGCGCTGGATCTCGCGGCCGAGGGCGGAAACCACGCGCTCACGCACCAGGGAGTCGATGCGCGACTCGGCCTGGCCCGGGGATCGACGTCGTACTACTACCGCACCCGTCACGCACTGGTGTCCGCCGCCATTGCCCACCTGGCCCGCCGGTCCCGTGAGCACTTCGACGAGGCCGTCTCGGCGGTCCCGCCGCAGACGAAGTGGACAATCGACGAAGCGGGGAGCCTGATCGCCGACCAGCTCGAGACGCTGCTGACGGACCGTCGCAGGGACGTGCTGGCGCGGTATGCGCTGGTCTCCGACGCGGCAGACGACGACGAGCTGCGATCGGGTCTGGCGTCGTGCCTGTTCTCGTTCGCTGCGGCGACGGCACTGATGGACGACCTGGGCGCGTCCGATCCTCCGGTTGCTGCGCGTGACCTTCTCAGCCTGCTCGAGGGGCTGGTGTTCGACTTCGCCTTCGGGGCGCGGATGCCGGCCCCCGGCAATTCACTCGGCGACCGGCACGAGTCGCTGCGGACCACGATCTGCCTGTGGGTCGACGCTCTCGTCACGAGCCGGTGAGCCGCGCGTTGGTGCGCTCGAGCTGCCACCGCGTCCAGTGCTCCAGGCGCTGCGCCTCGTCGGTACCCAGCCGGTCGCACACGAAGTCCCAGTGCACTCCCACCCGGTCGCCGACACGCAGGTCCGGCACGAACGCCCCGGAACCGACGCGGTACCGCGCCGACCGGTCCTGCTCGGCCCCGAGTCGCAGGGCCCCGTCGTAGGTGAGCGGTCGCGCACGCACCAGCACGTCGTCCTCGCGCACCTCGGTCACCGTCCCGTAGGTGATCCGGCAGGAGTCGAGCACCTGGAGGGGCTGAGGCATACCGGATCCCAGCAGCCGCGACCACGGGTACACCGCCAGCACGTGGAAGGTGTGCGTCGGCGCGACCTCGGGGAGCAGCTCGTCGGTCAGGTGCTTCCAGTAGTGGCCGGCGCGGGAGGCGAAGCGGGCGAGCAGTTCCCGGCCGAAGCGGTCGCGGTCGATCCGGTCGGTCAGCTCGTTGCCGGTCCAGTAGGCGCGCACCACCCGCTCGTCCAGCGGGTCCGCGATCCCGGACAGCTCGGCGATCAGCTGCTGGTAGGGCCACGCGCCGCTGAACCGGCTCGCCACCGCGGGCATGTCGACGTCCGCTCCGTCGTGGCCGCACGCGGCCAGCTCCAGCGCCCGTGCGTCCGCGGGCCCGCAGTAGCCGAGCGCGTTGGGCGCGTGCGCGTACCGGGCGAAGAGGCGGTGGCCGGGTGCGCTCGGCACTCAGCCCTCCGACCCGCGGCCCACCAGCAGCGCGGTCTCCCGGTGCAGCCGGCCGAAGTTGTAGTAGGCGGCGCAGGCGCCCTCCGGGGAGACCATGCACGTGCCGATCGGGGTCTCGGGGGTGCAGGCGGTCCCGAACACCTTGCACTCCCAGGGCTTGATGACGCCCTTGAGCACCTCGCCGCACTGGCACGCCTTCGGGTCGGCCACCCGCACCCCGGGCATCGAGAACTTCTCCTCCGCGTCGAACCCGGCGTAGTCGGGGTGCACCTTCAGCGCGCTCTGGGAGATGAAACCCAGTCCGCGCCACTCGAAGTGCGGTCGCAGCTCGAAGGTCTCGGCCATCAGCTTCAGCGCCTGCGGGTTGCCCTCGGGGCGCACCACGCGGATGTACTGGTTCTCGACCTCGCAGCGGCCGTCCCGGATCTGCTGCAGCAGCATGTGCACCGACGCCAGGATGTCGAGGGGCTCGAAGCCGGCCACCACGATCGGCTTGCCGTACACCTCGGGCACGAACCGGTACGGCCGGATGCCCACCACGGTCGAGACGTGGCCGGGGCCGAGGAAGCCCGACAGCCGCAGGTCCGGGGACTCCAGGATCGCCTTGATCGGCGGCACGATCGTCACGTGGTTGCAGAAGACGCTGAAGTTCGTCACGCCGAGCGCGCGAGCCCGCACCAGCGTCACCGCCGTCGACGGCGCGGTGGTCTCGAAGCCGACGGCGAAGAACACCACCTCCTTGTCGGGGTTGTCCACCGCGACCTTGAGCGCGTCGAGCGGCGAGTACACGAAGCGGACGTCGGCGCCGTGTGCCTTCGCCTCGATCAGGTTGCCCGCGGACCCCGGCACCCGCATCATGTCGCCGAACGTCGTGAAGATGACGTTCGGGCGCTGCGCCAGGGACATCGCGTCGTCCACCCGACCCATGGGGATGACGCAGACCGGGCAGCCGGGGCCGTGCACCAGTTCCACGGCGGGGGGCAGCAGGTGTTCGATGCCGTGCCGGTAGATGGTGTGCGTGTGCCCGCCGCACACCTCCATGAACTTGAACTCGTCGTCGCCGGCGAGCTCGGTGATCGACTTCACGAGCGCGCGGGCCGCGGCCGGGTCGCGGAATTCGTCTACGAACTTCATGGGGCTACCTCGCTCTGCGTGGACGCCTCGGTCAGGCGATTTCGGAGGAGTTGTACGCGTCGATCTCGTTGACGTAGTCGGCGCCCATCTTCTGGACCTGGTCGAGGGTCAGCTGCGCCTCGGCCTCGTCGATCTTCGACATCGCGAACCCGACGTGGACCAGCACCCAGTCGCCGACGAGAAGACCCTCGTCGGCCAGCAGCCGGACGCTGATGACGCGGCGGATCCCGTTGACGTCGACCTTGGCCAGGTGTTCGTGCGCGTCGACGATCTCGACGACCTGTCCCGGTATGCCCAAGCACATCTCGGTGTTCCTTCCCTCGCGGGTCCTGCGGCTCAACAGATTCGCGGCAGCGGGTCGCCGACCAGCATGTCGACGATGCGGCTGCCGCCGAACGCGGTCCGCAGCGCCACGATGCCCTGCGGGTCCGCCATCACCTCGCCGATCACCGCGGCCTGCGCGCCGAGCGGCTGCCCGCGCAGCGCCGCGACCGCGGCGTCGGACTCCTCCGCCGGCACCACGGCGATGAACTTGCCCTCGTTCGCGACGTAGAGCGGGTCGATCCCGAGCAGGTCGCAGGCGCCGAGCACCTGCGGCTGCACCGGGAGGGCCTGCTCGTCGAGCACCACCGCGACGCCGGCGGACTGCGCGAGCTCGTTGCACACCGTGCCGATGCCGCCTCGGGTGGCGTCGCGCATCCACCGGGTGCCCGGCGCGGCCGCCAGCAACGCCTCCACCAGGCCGTTCACCGGCGCGGTGTCCGAGGCGATGTCCGCCTCGATGGCGAGCTCGCCGCGGGCCAGCATCACCGCCATGCCGTGTTCGCCGATGGTGCCGGAGACCACCACCCGGTCGCCGGGCCGGACCAGGTCCGCGGCCAGCACCCGCCCGGCCGGCACCACGCCGACCCCCGCGGTCGAGATGTACAGCCCGTCCGCCGCGCCCTTCCCGACCACCTTGGTGTCGCCGGTGACGACGGCGACCCCCGCGGCGGCGGCCGAGTCCCGCATGTCCGCGACGATGGCGCGCAGCAGCGAGATCTCGAAACCCTCCTCGATCACGAACGCGGCGGAGAGCCACTGCGGCCGGGCCCCCGAGACCGCGAGGTCGTTGACGGTGCCGTGCACCGCCAGGTTCCCGATCGAGCCGCCCGGGAACTGCAGCGGCTGCACCACGTACGAGTCGGTGGAGAACGCGACCCGCTCACCCGAGGGCAGCCCCATCACCGCGGAGTCGCCGAGCTGCTCGAGCTCCGGGTTGCGGAACGCCTCGACGAACACCGAGTCCACCAGCGCGGCGGACGACTTGCCGCCGGCGCCGTGCGCCAGCGTCACCACCGTCTCGAGCAGCCGTGGGCGGCGTTTGCGGAACGCGTCGATGCGGTCGAGGACCCGACCCTCGCGCTCGGCGGAGGTGGGGGGCTGGGCGCCGACCGGTGTGCTGCTCATCTGGATTCGCCTGTCCTCGACGTCGCGGGATGCGGTGTGGGCCGTGCCATGTGGTCCTGCACGGCCGACCAGAGCCGGTACCCGACGAGGGCGTGGCTCTCCTGGATGCGGTGGATGCTCTGGGAGCGGATGGTGAAGCAGAAGTCGAGGTCCTCCGAGGTGGCCATCCGGCCGCCGTCGTGCCCGGCGAACCCGACGGTCAGCAGTCCGCGCTTGCGCGCCTCCACGAGGGCGGTCATCAGGTCGTCGGAGTTGCCGGAGGTGGACAGCGCGATCGCGATGTCGACGGACCTCGCGTGGGCGATGATCTGCCGGGAGAAGATCAGCTCGAAACCGACGTCGTTGCCGAGCGCGGTCACCACCGCCTGGTCCGCGGCCAGCGACCAGGCCGCCACCGGCCGGCCGAGCGCCGGGCGGCTGAACAGGGAGGCCAGGGTCGCGGCATCGGTGGAGCTGCCGCCGTTCCCGAAGGTGTACAGGCGCCCGCCCTGCCCGAACCGTTCGGCCATCAGCGTCCCCGCCGCCGTCACCTGCTCGCCCCACTCGTCGAGGGAGGCCCGCTGCAGGCGCGCGCTCTCCGCCGCCTTGCCCCGGGCCGAGGACGCCAGGTCCGTCAGCAGCGCGCCGGCGTCGCGTTCCTCGGCGTCGATGAACGGGTACAGGAAGTTGGTGCTCTCCTTCTCGCTCACCGCGCCGCCTCCGTCGCCGTCGCGACCCGGCTGATCGCCGCGCCGCCGTGCACCAGCACCAGGTCCCCGGGCGCGACGTCGCCGAGGACGGTCACGTCGACCGACTCGTCCCCGGTCGCGGTGCGGACGAGCGCGGTGTCCATCGCCGTCGCGGGCGGCAGCACCACCTCCCCGAGCCGGCCCTCGTCGCTGCACGTCACGCAGCCGGTCTCGGTGCACTCCACGGCGTCCGGGGTCAGCAGCCCCGGGTGCTCGAAGCACACGTGCGTCAACTCCCACAGCAGGTGGTACATCAGCACGAACCGCCCCGTCGCGGGGACCATCGGGTCGCCGGAGTCCACCCACAGCGTGTGGTCGGCGCCGCCCGCCGGTGGCCGCGGCCCGGAGCCGATCCAGATGGTGTCCGCGCCCCACGCGGGTGCCCGCCGCATCACGTCCAGCACCTGCGGCTGGTCCGCCGACGCGACCGCGATGATCACGTCGCCCGGCCGGGTGGCCACCCGGCACTGCGCGACGGGGTCCGGCTCGACCAGCGCGACGGACGGCAGCGCCCGCTTGCCCATGATCACGGGGTGGACGAACTCCACCGCGACGTGGTGGGCGTGCGGCTCCCACTGCGGGGAGACCACCCACAGCGTGGCGCCGGCGTTGAACCGGCGGGCCAGGGCGAGGGCGGCCGTCGCCAGGTCCTGCGAGAGGTCCTCGTCGATCAGGGGTGTCTGCGCCGGTGCCTCGGTCATCGCATCGCTCCGATCCGTCGTCGGTCCGTCGCCGGGCGGCGCGCGGCACGGGCGAGCAGCGCGGTGCCGAGCACCGCCTGGCCGAGGGAGAGCCCGCCGTCGTTCGCCGGCACCCGCTCGTGGGTCAGCACCTCGAAACCCCTGCGCCGCAGGGCGGTACACAGCATCTGCAGCAGCAGCGCGTTCTGGAACACCCCGCCGGTGAGGCCGACGGTGCCCACGCCGGTCCGTTCCGCCGTGCGGGCGGCCAGTTCGGCGGTCGCGTCGGCCAGCGCGCGGTGGAAGCCCAGGGCGAGCGGCCCGGCGGCCACCCCGGCGCGGACCCCGGCGACGAGGCCGTCGAGCAGCGGCCCGAGGCGGAGCTGTCCGTCGTCGACCGGCATCGTCAGCGGCGACGCCCACGTCGCCGAGCGCGCGCGGGCCTCGAGTTCCACGGCCGCCTGCGCCTCGTAGCTCACCCGGTGGCGCACCCCGAGCAGGGACGCGACGCCGTCGAAGAGCCGCCCGACGCTGGTGGTGCGGACGGCCGCCGCCCCCGAGCCCAGCTGGGACTGCACCAGGCGGCGCTCTGCGGCGTCCAGGGCCGTGGTGCACGGCAGGTCGTCGACCTCGTCGATCCCGGCCTCGTGCAGCAGCGCCAGCGCCACCCGGGCGGGGTTGCGGACCGCCGCGTCGCCGCCGGGCAGCCAGAACGGCTGCAGGTGCCCGGCCCGCTCGGCGTCGAGGACGTCGGGGCCGACCAGCAGCAGCTCCCCGCCCCACACCGTGGCGTCGCAGCCGTACCCGGTGCCGTCGTAGGCGATGCCCAGCACCCGGGAGCCCAGGCGGCCGTGTTCGGCCAGCAGGGAGGCGATGTGGGCGTGGTGATGCTGCACGGTGCGCAGCTCGACCCCCGTCGCGTCGCTGTAGCGGGCGGCCCACTGCCGGGTCGAGTAGCCGGGATGGTCGTCCGCCACCACCAGCTCGGGGGTGACGCGGTGCAGGGACGTCAGCTGGTCGACGGACCGTTCGAACGCCCGCCGGCTCTCCAGGGTGCCCATGTCGCCGAGGTGCGCGGAGCAGAACGCGAAGTCCTGACGGGTCAGGCAGAAGGTGTTCTTCACCTCGGCGCCCACCGCCAGCACCACCGGGCCGGGCGCGGGCAACGCGACCGGCAGGGGAGCGAACCCCCGGGACCGCCGGATCGGCACCTCCCGGCCCTCCGACACCGCCACGACGGAGTCCTCGCAGGGCACGGCGATGTCCCGGTCGTGCATCAGGAACAGGTCCGCGACCGCGCCGAGGCGACGCCGGGCGTCCTCGTTGTCGAAGCAGAGCGGCTCGCCGCTGGTGTTTCCGGATGTCATCACCAGCAGGGTCGGCACCGTGTCGTCGGGCCGGCCGGGCACCGCGGTGAAGAGCAGGTGGTGCAGCGGGGTGTACGGCAGCATCACCCCCAGGTCCCCGACGCCGGGGGCCAGCTCGGCCGACGCGGCGTCCGAGTCCCGCTTGCGCAGCAGCACGATCGGCCGGGCGGGGAGACCCAGCAGCCGCGCCCGCGCCTCGTCGACCTCGGCAATCTCGCCGGCCCGGCGGAGATCCGGCGCCATCACCGCAAACGGCTTGGCCGGTCGGTGTTTACGCTCACGCAGGCGGCGCACGGCGGCCGGGTCGGTCGCGTCGCACACCAGGTGAAAGCCCCCGAGCCCCTTGACCGCGACGATCAGGCCCTCGGCCAGCGCCCGGTGCACCCGGCGTAGCACCTCGTCGTCCCCGTCGGTCCGGACGCCGTTGCGCTCGAGGAAGATCCGGGGCCCGCAGTCGTGACAGGAGATGGGTTGGGCGTGGAACCG
Organism: Rhodococcus sp. P4_C10; assembly: GCF_056402135.1. NCBI lineage: Bacteria > Bacillati > Actinomycetota > Actinomycetes > Mycobacteriales > Nocardiaceae > Rhodococcus > Rhodococcus sp. P4_C10. The sequence continues at coordinate 32,940 of NZ_JBFUHZ010000032.1, forward strand.
CCGGTCCTGCGGTGTGTCGTACTCCCGCCGGCAGCGCGGACACAACGGGAACGAGGCCAGGGTGGTGTTCGGGCGGTCGTAGGGCAGGTCCGTCACCACGGTCAGCCGGGGGCCGCAGTTGGTGCAGTTGACGAACGGGTGCCGGTACCGCCGGTTCGCGGGGTCGCGGAGGTCGCGCAGGCAGTCCTCGCAGGTGGCGACGTCCGGCGAGACCAGCGTGCGGGCCCCGTCGACGTGGCGGCTCGGGGCGATCCGGAACGTGCGGTCGCCTTGCGGCGGCAGCGATTCCGATGCGACGTCGACGATGACGGACATCGGCGGCGCGTCCGACCGGATCCGGCGGGCGAACTCCGCCAATTGCGCCGCGGGGCCCTCGGCCTCGACGAAGACGCTGGCGTCGTCGTTGCCGCAGTGGCCCCCGAGCCTGAGTTCGGTGGCCAGCCGGGCGACGAAGGGCCGAAATCCGACGCCCTGCACGATCCCTCGGACGGTGATCCGGCGTCGTTCTACGGTGAAGGCCGCGCTGTGATCTGGCTGTAAGTGGGTGTCCATACCCGACTCCACATCGCAGTTCGGTTGGCCCCGCTTCCCCGGGGCGTGGGCGACGACCGGCCTTCATCGGATCATGCTCCGCGTGGTCGCGGCCCGCAAGGGCGCCGCGGTCCGCCGGTCGCGCGTGGACAGCGCGCGTGGCGTCACCGGGAGGCGGGTGTCAGAGCCCACAGAGGGTCGCCACCTGGCCGATGCTCAGCAGGCCGGACCCGCCCTCGGCGCGCGAGAACCGGCCGTCGGGGCGCACGTGGACGGCAACAGGTGGCTCGACCCGGGCGGAGTCGCCCGCGCGATCGAGGTGGTACTCGTCGAAGCCGTCGGGCGACTGCGTCACCAGGCGCACCGCATTGCGGGCGAGGGCGTTCTCGATCAGGACGTCGATCACTGGATGGGCTCCTCGCTCGGGGACTGACACACGAGAGAGGAGATTAGGTGAGGCTAAGCTGACTGTCAATGGCGTGGCGTGCGGGTGCCGGGCCCGGCTGGCGGTCAGGCGGGCTCCCACGGACCGTCCCGGTACCGATGCCAGTCGGTGGGGTCGTCGTCGATGGTGAGGAAGTCGTTGCGCAGCCAGAAGGTGGCATCGGGATTCCAGCCGGCGAGCACGGTGGCGCCGGGGTGGGCGGCCAGGGGGATCGCGATCCCCGGCGTGGTGAGGTAGCCGACGACGGTGAGGTGGACGGCGTCGTAGTCGGCCGCCACGGCGGCCCAGTCCGGAATGAACCAGTCATGGTGCTCCCCGGTGGTGTCGTACCAGTCGGAGCGGCGCGACGCCGGCACGGGAAAGGGGTACGCGTCCACCAGGTGTGCCCAGTCCGACGGATCGGTGATCTCGTACACGCGGGGTGTCCCGTGGACCCGGACCGGCCAGACGCGGGCCTGTGCGCCGTCCGAGTTGTCGTCCTCCTCGAGCAGCAGCTCGACGGCGCCGAGCCCCTCCCGCGCCCGGCTGGTGTCGGTCGTTCCGGCGACCACCGGCGTGGACCACCATTCGCCGCTGACGCGCCGGTCCGAATCGGCGGCCTGGTCCTCCCGGAACCGGCGTTCGGTGGCCAGCGCGTCCGCACGCCACCGCTCCAGGTGGCCCGCCGCGCGATGGATCTGCAGGGGCAACTCCGACCAGCCCCAGCGGGGATGGAACTTCTCCACGTACCGCTGGTCCGCGAGGTCGACCGCCTCGTTCCACCACCTGGCGTGGGGCGACGCCAGGACTGCCCGCGCGATCGGCCGCAGGGCCGCGGCGATCTCCGGGCGGGCGAACATCCGGTCCTCCTCGTCCGGCGGCTGCCAGTACCGCGCGAAGTCCGTGGCCAGGGCCAGGGCGTCGAGCAGGTCGATCTCCGCCAACTTGGCAATCGCGCGGGCGTCGACGTCTTCGAGCACCTCGAGTGCGTCGCCCGGCGTCTGGGGCCGCCGATAGTGGGAGGCACGCTCGTCGTCGCTGCACGCGTAGCCGACGTCGGCGCAGAAGAACCGGCCACGCGGCGAGTTCAGGAGCAGCGAAACCGTGTCCATGGTTCGAAACTAGTGGATCACGATCGCCCGCTCCGTGGTCTGCGGCCCGGAAACGGGACGGAGCCAAGGGTTGTGCGTCTCGGTGGAGGCCGATCGCGGCGGTGGGGCAGGGGAGTGGCAACCGGCGTCGGGGGCGGTGGACCTTCGATCGCCCCGGCCCGACCAGTGCATTCGGCGCGAGATTCGTGCCGAATGCACTGTTCAGGAACGTATTTGACGAGCTCGGGGCGGTCCGGAAACGACGGAATCGGGCGTCCCACACGGTGAATAATGTCATAATCCAACTTATCGGCACTTTTACCTACCCGGTGGTCGCCGACCAATCCGACTCACCCACAGCAGTTCTCCCGTTCCGGGCCGCCCCGAACGAGGGCGGCTCGGCGCTCTCCGGCTGGTGGCGACGGTGCCCGGGGCGGGGGAGGGTGCCTCGACCGGCTCCCTCTGCGGGTACGTCGGCGGAAGTCGCTCGGCGCGTGCGTGTGTGAGGGGATGGGGGGACTCGGCGACCGGCCTCACAGCGAGTGGGGTATCGCCAGGACCGTGATCCCGGACCGCTTGCGCAGTTCCTCGAACACCTCGCCGCGGTCGGCGAGCTTGTCGGTGCGCACGACGGTGTAGTCGCCGGTGCCGGGCGCGTCGGTACGGTCGCCGCCGGCGTCGAACAGTGCGACGCACGCGTGGGTGTGGGTGAGGTCGTGCCGGGCCCAGTAGCGGACGCCCGCGTACCCGGCCTCGCGCAACGCGGCCGCCCACAGCTGGGTGAGCGGGTAGTCGACGGTGGTGAAGATCTCCGCGGTCACCCCGAACTGCACCGCCAGGTTCGAGGTCAGGTCGGCGATCCGCCGGTCGGCGGACAGCTCGAGCTGGGACAGTGCCCGGCCGCGCAGTTCGGTGCTCGGGACCACCCGGATGCCGCCCCAGGTCTCGAGCAGGGTGATCTGCTCGGATTCGGCGGTGTAGCAGGTGCCGTACGGCTCGGCGAGGTCGAACCGGCCGTGTCCGCGGCTGCCGAACCACCACGGGCTGAACGCGGAGCCGTGGGTGCGGTGCAGCCGGGTGCCCGCCCGGACCGTGGCGGCCGGGAACCGGTCACGCAACAGGTCCGGGGGAGGCGGGGTGGACAGGTGGGACGTGGCGCGGGGAGCGCTCACGCGGCCAGCCGATCAGCGGCCTGACGGGCGAGGGCGACCACGGTGGTCGCGTCGCCGCCGAGGAGCGACTCTCGTGGGGTCCGGCCGCCCAGTTCGGGCTGCTCGGTCATCAGCCACGACGCGACGGTCCAGCCCTGCGGGTCGGCATGCGACCACGCGCGCAGCACCTCCTTGATTCCGGGGATCGGCTTGGCCGGGGCGGCGTCGTCGAATCCGGTGACCGAGTAGCCGGCGGTCCCGTCCTCGGCCTCGAGACGCAGCACCCGGCGGTCGCGGACCGCCTGGCTCAGCGCCTGCTTGGTCCAGCCCGTCACCTCGAGGGTCTGCTTGTGGGTGAGGATCGGACCGATGTGGTTCTCCCAGACGCGCCGGGCCTTGAGTCCGGAGAGCACGTCGCGGATCCGGTGCTCGACGTACTGCACGTCGGCCTGGTTCAGTTCGGTCTCGTCGATGCCGCTGGCCGCGATCTCCGCTGCCATGACGTCGGTCAGTGGGCTGCTCATGACACCATCGTCCATGGTCAAGTAGGTCAAGTCAAGCAGGTCAACCAGTGGTGCCGGCGGACCGGATCGCCTTGGGTCCGATCCGGCATCTGTAATTGCATAATCTGCGGGATATCGGCAAACATGCCTACCGAGCCGATGCCCGACACCCCAGTTCACAACCACCTGGACGGAGGGGTCGGGTGGGTGCCGAGGTCCGGTGGGGACTGCTCCGGGGAGGCGGAACAGGGGAGTAGGGGCGCCGCCCAGAGGCTCCCGGTCAACGGCCCGGGCGGGCATTGAGCCGTGCGGCCTGCCGCACGAGGTGGTCGCGCTCGGGGAGGTTCGTCGCCTGCCGGGCCGCCTCGGCGTAGAGGCCTGCCGCCGCGGCCAGGTCTCCGTCCCGCTCGTGGAGGTACGCCGCCACCGCGGCGTGGCGGGGCAGTGAGTCGTCCAGCGCCGCGAGCGCCGCCAGGCCGGCCCGGGCGCCGTCGGCCTCGCCCACGGCCACGGCGCGGTTGAGCCGGGCGATGGGGCTGCCGGTCAGTCGCACCAGCTCGTCGTACCACTCGACGATCTGCACCCAGTCGGTCTCCGCGGCGGTGCGCGCGTCGGCGTGGAGCGCCGCGATGGCGGCCTGGGCCTGGAACTCGCCGAGCCGGTCGCGGGCCAGGGCCGCCTGCAGGATCTCGACGCCCTCGGCGATCAGGCGGGTGTCCCAGCGGCCGCGGTCCTGCTCGGCGAGCGGCACCAGGGCGCCGTCGGGCGCGGTCCGGGCGGCGCGCCGGGCGTGGTGGAGCAGCATCAGGGCGAGCAGCCCCGCCACCTCGGGGTGGTCGATCGCGGCCGCGAGCTGCCGGGCGAGCCGGATGGCCTCGGCGGCGAGGTCGACGTCGCCGGAGTAGCCCTCGTTGAAGACCAGGTACAGGACGCGCAGCACGGTGGCGACGTCGCCGGGCTGGTCGAACCGCACACCGGACACGGTGCGCTTGGCCCGGCTGATGCGCTGCGCCATGGTCGCCTCCGGGACCAGGTAGGCCTGGGCGATCTGCCGGGTGGTCAGCCCGCCGACGGCGCGCAGCGTGAGCGCGACCGCGGAGGCCGGCGTCAGCGACGGGTGGGCGCACAGGAAGTAGAGCTGCAGCGTGTCGTCCGCCGCGGGCGCGGGACCGGACGCCGGCTCCACGAGGTCCTCACGCCGACGGCGGGCCGCGTTCGCCCGGGTGGCGTCGAGGAACTTGCGCCAGGCCACGGTGACCAGCCAGCCCTTCGGATCCCGCGGCGGGTCGGCCGGCCAGGTGCGGACCGCCTCGACCAGCGCGTCCTGGACGGCGTCCTCGGCCGCCGCGAAATCGGCTCCGCGGCGGACGAGGATGCCGAGCACGCTCGGCGTGAGGCTCCGGAGCAGGACCTCATTCACCTGAGGAGGTCACTCCGTGATGGTGGGCGGCGCGGTCAGGAACGGGCGCAGCTCGAGCCACTCGTGGATCGGCTTCCCGCCTGCCCCCGGGGCGGCCGACAGCTCTCCGGCCAGCTCGAGGGCGCGATCGTAGCTGTCGACGTCGATCACCATCCAGCCGGCGATGAGGTCCTTGGTCTCGGCGAACGGGCCGTCGGTGACCGGCGGGCGGCCCTCGCCGTCGTACCGGACGAACGTCCCTTCGGGGGCGAGCGCCTGACCGTCGACGAACTCGCCGGTCGCCTCGAGCCGGTCCGCGAAGTCCTGCATGTACTGCATGTGGTCGGAGATCTCCTCCGGCGTCCACTGGTCCATGGGCACGTCGTTGACCGCCGCCGGGGCGCCGCGGTAGTGCTTGAGCAACAAGTACTTGGCCATCGTGATTCTCCTAGGTGCGGTACGACCCATTGTGGTCGTATTCGCTACTGGGACGGAGCCACACGCCGGTTCTCGACATCCCGCGGCCGAGAACTTTCGCCACCGTTGTCGGCAGCGCCGGACCACGGGACCGGGGGAGGCATGCCCCGAGGTCACCGCCGGGACGATCCAGCGGTGACCACGCCGAGTCGCACCGCGGCGTCGGCCTGGATGTCCACCGGAATGACGTCGTGCTCGCCGGCGACGACCAGGATCGGCACGCCGGTCGCGGCCAGCTCCTCGACACGGTCCGGCTCGGTGCCCATGGTGAGGGCGATCCCGGCGATGTTCGCGGTCTTGGTCACCATGATCCGGTTGTGCAGGAACTCCTTGACCGGCGCCGGGAAGATGTCCTCGAAGGCGCCGAACATGGCCTGCCACAAGGCCTCGTTGCCGCCCGCCCACAGCAGCTCCGGGATCGGGCCCATGTCCATGGCGCCGCCCAGGTTCTGACCACTCGGCGGCGAGTCGAGGATCACGTAGTCCAGGAAGCGCGCCGGGTCGTTCAGTACGGCGGCCCGGGTGACGAGGCCGCCGAAGCTGTGGCCGACAAGGTGGACCTTCTCGCCGGGCGCAACCTTGTCGATCACCTCGGCGAGGTCCGCGGCGAACTTGGCGATCGTGTACTCGCCGACCGCGTCGCGGCCGTCCGGGCCGTCGGAGTCGTACTGGCCGAGCTGCGAGTACGAGATCAGCCGGTAGCCGGCGGCGGTGACGAACGGCGCCATCGGGAGGAAGTCCTCCCGGGAGCCGGTGAAGCCGGGGACCATCACGACGGTGCCCTTAACGTCCGTGCCGGCCTCGGGCATCGCCTCGAAGAAGGACAGCTCGCCGCGCGAGATCTTGATGCGGGACAGGTTGACGGTCATGTCGCGTTCTCCTTGTTGGGGTTCGCAGGCTCTTCAGCCGGGATGGAGGGAGTCATCAGCCCACAGCACGCGGGGTGCCGTCGCCGTCGAGGTTAGCGGCAGATACTGAGCGATGCATAGTTTTGTCTTCGACGCCCCTTCGGCACGTGATTCCGATCGACCGGACGCCGGGACGAAGCCCGCCGCCCGGGATTGTTTCGTCACAGTGACGTATTGGGGTGGGGCGCCGGGAAGGCCGGGGAGCGATCCGGAAACCCGAAAACCGGCGACTCCAAGGGATTCGAGGTTTTCGCGGAATCGGGGCCAGAACGATCCGAGGGCCGTCGGATCGGCGACTCGCTGCCACAGCGGGAACCGGCCGCGGATGACACGCGATGACGTCGCGGCCGGCGCAGCCGCACCGAACACGTCGCTGCGGAGAATCGGAACACCGCGGCGAACCGGCGGCGTACGGGCGCTCGAGTCAGGAATGCCGAGGAGCCGCAGAGTCCGAATCGGGCCGTTGACCTCGCCCGGTAATCCGGATCCGATAATGTACATTATGTCATTTTTCCTTCTTCGGGACGCCCCCGGACGGCGGTGCCGGGCATCGGAATAGTCCGGCGTACGCGGAGAGGTCCTCGGGCGGAACGCATCACGGGTGCAGGACGGACTCCTGTGTGACGGCCACCGGCCGGACCGGCCCCCTGGCGGCTCAATCTGCCGGGGCCCGGATCTGGAACGGCCGGCGTCCGCGCGAGGCGTCGTCGATCAAGGCCCGGGTCAATGCGGCTCGGTCGCCGAGGACCCGAGGCGTCGGGCCCGATGCGAACACCTTGCCGCCGGAGAGGCTTTCGTCGTCGCCGGACCCACGGGTCGGCGGCAGTGCCGGTGGCCCTCCTCGACCGAGGGTGTGACCCCGCCCCAACCATGTTTCATGGATAATCACTGTTATCCATGAAACATGGTGCACCCCAATAGTTTACGTGATCACGCGTCGCCTCGCTCGCCGACCGGCACCACGCAAACCCTCGGGCCTTGTCCCCTGCCTGCCCGGCCCGCGCCGGCTCCGGGATCCGCTCGCCTCGGCGACACTCCCTCGTCGTTCGGCCGTTCGTCCGATGAGCCAGACCGCCTCCCCTTCGCTCTGGCTCGTCGGACGTCGGGTGGCCGGACGGCTCCTGTCCCCTGACGGCCGCACAGGCGGGCCGGTCAGGTCCGGCTGCGCCATTCGAGTCGTCCGGCCACCACCACCGGGGTCCACCCCATGTCGAACTCGGCGCCCGTCTCGAGGCTGTCGGCCAGGTCCGTGAGCATCGCGCTGATGGAGACCCAGCGGGGACCCGCACTGTCTGTGTCGACCTTCTCGAACTCGGTGACGCATCCGTGCAGCGGCCCGGGACGGGCGTCCACGACCAGCAGGTAGCCGTCGGCTCCGGCGAACGGGACGAACGCGGGGATGTACGTTCCGGCCGTGTCGCCCGCGGCGGCGTCCGGGTCCGGGGCGCCCATCTCCTCGTCGAACTCGCCCCAGATGTCGAGTTCCATCGCGCGCTCCTCGACGGCACGATCCAGGCTGAACATCTCGTGCATGGGCAGCAGCGCGACGTGAGCGGCGAGCGGGAATCCGTTGAGGTGCTCGAAGAGTGTGGTGAGTTCGGCGGGCCAGCTCACCCCGGTGGCCTGCTGTGCGCTGTCGATTTCCGCTGCGTCGGCGCCGGCGATCGACGGCGAGTCGAGGTTCGTCAGTAGCCACCTCGCGATGCGTTCCCACTGTTCGGTGACCGATCCCGACGGCGTCGAGTACATGGTGGAGCTCACTTCGCCTACCTCCGTTGTTGATCTTGGTTGGGCGCACTCTATGTCGATGCTCAGACATGAGAAGAGCTGACACAGCTGGTACGCGGTACACTGGTGGCACTACTGGAGGTGGTGACCATGCTCGTCGACCGTGACCGCGCACGCGACTCGATCCACGCCCTGTCCGACGAGGACCTCGTGGACCTGCTCGCCGCGGAGATCTCCCGACGGCCGACCCTGCGTCCGGTCCGTGACGACGTGACGGCGCTGCTCGCCATGAGCCCGGCCCTGGCGTTGCAGCACGAGCGGGCCGTCACCAACCCCGCCGCCGCGGCGGTGGCCCGCACCCGGATCGTCACCTCGGCCCTCAACTCGATCGTCGACGAGCACGAGATGCTCGACTCCACCGCGGTCAGCCGGGTCCTCGGCAAGGCGCCGAGCAGCCGCAACACGGCGAGCCGTCTGGCCGCGGCGGGCACGGTCATCGCCCTGCCTGCGTCCGGCCAGAAGCTCTACCCCGCCTTCCAGTTCGACGCGGACAGGCGCGAGGTGCGGCCGATCGTCGCCGACATCAACCAGAGGCTGGGCGTCCGGAACGATCCGTGGGGCGTGGCGTCGTGGTGGCTGAACCCGACCGCGTTCGCGGACGACCCGCGCTCCCCTGCCGAACTCGCCGTCGCCGGCGGGCACGAGCAGGACCTGCAGGACATGGCCGACGACCTGACGCAGGACTGAGCGGCCGGTGGACTACCCGGATCCACCCGCGGCGCTGCCCGCTGCCCTGCTCACCACCGTCCCGGCCGGTACCTCGGTGTGGCGCATCCACAGCGCCACCCGGGGCGCCGCGGACCTGAACCCGACGCCCCGGCCGCGGGTGCGGGCCGGCGGCCGTTTCGACAGCCTGGACGGCTCCTACGCGTACCTGTACATCGGAGACAGCCCGGCCGCGGCGGTGGCCGAGACGCTGTGCCGCAACCTGCCGGTGGACCAGTCCCCCCGCCTGATCCCGCGTGCCCAGGTCAGCGGCCGCGTCCTGAGCGAGCTGCGCACCACCCGCCCCCTGCGGGTGGTTGACCTGACCGGAACAGGTGCTGCCCGCATCAACGCCGGGGTGTGGCTGACGAAGTGCGACCCGTCCGGTTACCTGCACACCCGACGGTGGGCGGCGGCGATCCTGGCCGCCAATCCCCGGGTCGACGGCGTGCAGTACCGGCCCCGTCACGACGAGAACACACTGTCGTGGATGCTCGCCGACTCCCCCGCCACGACGGCCCATCGTGCGGTCGAGGCCGTCGGCGGGCTGATCCCGCTCGACACCGCGGACGGGCACTACCTGCTCGGCGCGCTGCTGACCGCCCACAATGCGGCGCTCGCCCCCTGATCTCACCGGCGTGGCCGGTCGCTGCCCTGGCTTCGGCCGGAATGGAACGGGTCCGTCTGTGCGGTCGTCTCGGTGGTTGCACCGAGTTCGACCGAAATGCCGATAACTTTACTTATGAAATTAACCTCGGTTGAGGGCATCAGACGAAGTTGGGCCTGGGGTCGTCACAGTCAGTGATGACCCCAGGCCCAACGACCTACCGTGGAACGCCGAGTTGTGTCCGGAAGGTCAGGCGTCGACGTAGGCCGCGAGGTGCTCGCCCGTGAGGGTGGAGCGGGCGGCGACCAGGTCGGCGGGCGTGCCCTCGAAGACGATCCGTCCGCCGTCGTGGCCGGCACCGGGACCGAGGTCGATGATCCAGTCGGCGTGCGCCATCACCGCCTGGTGGTGCTCGATGACGATGACCGACTTGCCGGAATCGACGAGGCGGTCCAGCAGGCCGAGCAGGTTCTCGACGTCGGCGAGGTGCAGACCGGTGGTCGGCTCGTCGAGGATGTAGACGTCGCCCTTCTCGGCCATGGCGGTGGCGAGCTTGAGTCGCTGCCGCTCGCCGCCGGACAGCGTGGTGAGCGGCTGGCCGAGGCTGAGGTAGCCGAGCCCGACGTCGGCGAGCCGTTGCAGGATCTTGTGCGCGGCGGCAATCTTGGCCTCGCCTGCGACATCCCCCCGGTCGCTACGCTCCTGCCCGCCGCCCCCGAAGAACTCCTCCGCCTCGGCCACCGGCATCGCGAGCACCTCGGCGATGTTCCGGCCGCCCAGCGTGTACTCGAGCACCGACGCCTGGAACCGCTTCCCCTCGCACTCCTCGCAGGGGGATTCGACGGTGGCCATGACGCCCAGGTCCGTGTAGATGACGCCCGCGCCGTTGCAGGTGGGGCACGCGCCCTCGGAGTTGGAGCTGAAGAGCGCCGGCTTCACGCCGTTGGCCTTCGCGAACGCCTTGCGGATCGGGTCGAGCAGCCCGGTGTAGGTCGCCGGGTTGCTGCGCCGGGAGCCCTTGATCGCGCCCTGGTCGATCGAGACCACGCCGTCCCGTCCGGACACCGAGCCGTCGATCAGTGAGCTCTTGCCGGAGCCCGCGACACCCGTGACCACGCACAGCACCCCGAGCGGGATGTCGACGTCAACGCCCTGCAGGTTGTGCGAGGTCGCGCCGCGGATCTCGAGAGCGCCGGACGAGGACCGCACCGATTCCTTGACCGCCGCCCGGTCGTCGAGGTGGCGGCCGGTCGTGGTGTCACTCCCCCGCAGCCCCTCCACGGAGCCCTCGAAGCAGACGGTGCCGCCCGCCGTGCCGGCGCCGGGGCCGAGGTCGACGACGTGGTCGGCGATCACGATGGTCTCCGGCTTGTGCTCCACGACGAGCACCGTGTTGCCCTTGTCGCGTAGCTGCAGCAGCAGGGCGTTCATCCGCTGGATGTCGTGCGGGTGCAGACCGATGGTCGGCTCGTCGAACACGTAGGTGACGTCGGTGAGTGACGAGCCGAGGTGGCGGATCATCTTCGTGCGCTGCGCCTCGCCGCCCGACAGCGTGCCTGCCGGGCGGTCCAGTGAGAGATACCCCAGCCCGATGTCCGCGAACGAGTCGAGCAGGTGCCGCAGCGCGGTCAGCAGCGGCGCCACCGACGGTTCGTCGAGACCCCGGACCCAGTCGGCCAGATCGCTGATCTGCATCGCGCAGGCGTCGGCGATGTTGATGCCCTCGATCTTCGAGGATCGAGCCCCCTCGCTGAGCCGGGTGCCGTCGCAGTCGGGGCAGGTCTGGAAGGTGATCGCGCGGTCGACGAATGCCCGGATGTGCGGCTGCATCGCTTCGCGGTCCTTGGACAGGAACGACTTCTGGATCTTCGGGATCAGGCCCTCGAAGGTCACGTTGACGCCGTCGACCTTGATCTTCGTCGGCTCCTTGTACAGCAGGTCGTTCACCTGCTTCTTCGTGAACTTCGAGATCGGCTTGTCGGGATCGAAGAAGCCGCAGCCACGGTAGATGCGTCCGTACCAGCCCTCCATGCTGTAGCCGGGGATCGTCAGAGCACCCTCGTTCAGCGACTTGCTGTCGTCGTACAGCGCGGTCAGGTCGAAATCGGAGACGTTGCCCCGGCCCTCGCAGCGCAGACACATGCCGCCGGTGATGCTGAAGCTGCGTCGCTCCTTCACCTCCCGTCCACCCTTTTCCATGGTGACAGCGCCTGCGCCGCTGACAGAGGCGACGTTGAAGGAGAACGCCTGGGGCGAGCCGATGTGCGGCTGCCCGAGCCGGCTGAACAGGATGCGCAGCATCGCGTTGGCGTCGGTGGCGGTGCCGACCGTGGACCGGGGGTTCGACCCCATCCGTTCCTGGTCGACGATGATCGCGGTGGTCAGCCCTTCCAGGACGTCGACCTCCGGCCGCGCCAGGGTCGGCATGAAGCCCTGCACGAAGGAGCTGTAGGTCTCGTTGATCATCCGCTGCGACTCGGCGGCGATCGTGGAGAACACCAGCGAACTCTTGCCGGAGCCGGAGACACCGGTGAACACCGTCAGCCGCCGCTTCGGGAGCTCGACGCTGATGTCCTTGAGGTTGTTCTCCCGCGCGCCGTACACGCGGATCAGATCGTGGCTGTCGGCGGCGCGGAACTCAGGCGACTGCGGGTCCGTCCTCGTGGCCGTGCTCATCGTCTCTCCCTCTGTGTCGGGCCGCGGTCGCGGCTGCCGTGCCTGCGTCTGACCGGTCGCGGCGTCAAGCGGTCTCCCACACGAACCCGTCCGGGTCGGTGAAGGGGCCGGCGTCGCTGCCGACGACGATACGGTGCGATCCGGTTCCCTCCGGGGAGACGCCGGCGTCCTTGGCGAGCGCGCGGCGCCCGTAGAGCGCCAGCTTGACGTTCGTCGGGTCGGTGGCGAACTCGACGTACTTGCGGCCGAAGCTCTTCGCCACCTCCAGGCCGTGGTCGACGTAGAACTGCCTGCTCGCCTTGACGTCGTCGACCCCGAGCAGCAGCACGATGTCGTCGATCTGCCGAGTGGCCGGGCCGCTGTCCTTCTTCGACGAGGTCGCGACCTTCCAGATCGCGCCGTCCGGGGCCTGCACGACGCCGCCGTACCCCCAGAACCCCTTCTTGGCCGGCTTCAGCGACGTGGCGCCGGCGTCGAGGGCGGCCCCGACGAAGGTGTCGACGATGTTCGGCTGGGAGACGACGAGCGAGAGGGTGTAGCCGCGGAAGCCGGCCGTCGGCGCCTCGCCGGCGCGGACGGCCACGTGGTCGCCGACGCCGAACGCCGCGTAGAAGGCCGCGGCGGCCGCGGGGTCGGGAACTTCGAGGGTGAGGGTCTTGACGGTGGTCCGGGACTGGGTGGTGGTCATATCAGTTCACCTCGTTGATTCGGAGCAGGTTGCCTGCGGGGTCGCGGACGGCGCAGTCGCGGATGCCGTACGGCTGCTCGATCGGTTCCTGGACGATGTCCGCGCCGCCCGCCTCGAGCTTCGCGAAGGTTTCGTCGAGGTCGGGGGTGGCCAGGGTGAGGATTGCGTACGTCCCCTTGGCCATCATCTCGGTGATGGTGCGACGTTCGTCGTCGGTGATGCCGGGGTCCGCGGCCGGCGGGTGCAGGACCAGGGACGTGCCGGGCTGGTCCGGGTGGCCGACGGTAATCCAGTACATCCCGTTGTAGCCGACCTCCTTGCGGACCTCGAAACCGAGGAGGTCGCGGTAGAAGGCCAGGGAGGCTTCGTGGTCGGTGTGCGGAAGGAAGGCCGAGTGAATGGTGATGTCCATGTCCTTCAACCTAATTGCGGTTCGCGGCCGGCGCTTCTCGATTCCTGATCGGTCTGGTGACCTGTTTGGTGACGCACGACGGCATCTCCGCCTCGGGCCGCACCTGGTCCCGGTAGACGCTGGGCGGCACGCCGACGAGCTCCGTGAAGCGGGTGCTGAAGGTGCCCAGCGACGAGCAGCCGACCTCGAAGCAGACCTCGGTGACGCTGAGGTCGCCCCGGCGCAGCAGCGCCATCGCGCGTTCGATGCGCCGCGTCATCAGGTAGGCGTACGGCGACTCGCCGTAGGCGAGCTTGAACTGGCGGCTGAGGTGACCGGCCGACATGTGCGCGTCGCGGGCGAGTGCCTCGACGTCCAGTGGCTGCGCGTACTCCCGGTCCATCCGGTCGCGGACGCGGCGCAGCCGCGCGAGGTCGCGCAGACGCTGCGCGTCGGCTGTGCTGCTGGTCACCTGTGCGATGGTGCCACCTCCCGCGGGGAGTTGCCCAGTTGCCGTGGGTGGTCAGTCCGTGCTGACCGGGCTCCCGGTCAGCCGGGACTCCCAGCGTTCCTGCACCCCGCCGTACCGCCACACCAGCACCGCCACCAACCAGGTGACCACGAACAGGCCGACGATGATGAACCCCATCGCCCCGAGGTCGAGCCCGCCGATCCGCCCGAGCACCCCGGTGGTGATGCCGTGGCGGGTGGTGACGATCGAGATGATCTCCTGGCCGCCGATCAGCAACGCGACCGCCACCGACAACCCGGTCACGACGAGGTTGTAGTAGATCTTGCGGACCGGACGGGCGAACGCCCAGCCGTACGCGTAGTTCATGAACGAGCCGTCGAGCGAGTCGAACAGGGTCATGCCGGCGCTGAAGAGCACCGGGAGCACCAGGATCGAGTACCAGGGCAGGCCGGTGGTGGCCGCCCCACCCGCGATCACCAGCAGCCCCACCTCGGTCACGGTGTCGAATCCCAGCCCGAACAGGACTCCGACCGGGTACATGTGCCACGGCGCACGCACGGACCGGACCAACGGCCCGAGCAGCTTGTTCAGGGCTCCGCGGGAGTCGAGTTCCCGCTCGAGGTCGTCCTCGTCGAAGTGGCCGCGGCGGGCCTTGCGGAGCACCGCGTAGATCCCGATCAGCGACACCAGGTTCAGCAACCCGATGAGGATCAGGAAGGTGCCCGAGACCGCGGTGCCGAACAGCCCGGTCCACCGCTGCAGGTCAGAGTCCTCGTTCCTCAGGCCCGCTGCCAGCTGTTTGATGCCGAACGCCAGCAGCAGCACCAGCACGAACACCACGGTGGAGTGGCCGAGTGAGAACCAGAAACCGACGGTCACCGGTTTCTTCTTCTCCGCCAAGAGCTTTCGGGTGGTGTTGTCGATGGCGGCGATGTGGTCGGCGTCGAACGCGTGCCGCATGCCGAGGGTGTACGCGGTGACGCCGAGCCCGACGCCGAACACGCCGCCGTTGAACTCGTAGTGCGCGGGCACCACCAACAGCAACAGGGTGCCCCAGCCGACGATGTTGAGTGCGAGCACCGTGGCCGCCATCCCTGCGACGCTGCGCCACTGGCCGTCCGCCGCCGCGCGCCACTTGGTCGCGGCGCGGGTGCTGGTCTTGGCAGTCGTGGGCATTCGATTCCTCACGGGCAGTCGGCCACAGTCCCGAACAAGCCTGAGCCGAACAAGCCTAAGCCGGATCGGGTGACGCGGACCAGCGATCGGCGCCGCCCCGGCGTTTCCATCCGGAAACGCCGGCGGTGCGGCCGGGTCGCCGGACTGACCCGGTCCCGGCGGGCACGCCTGCTCTGTCCAAGTCGCTTCGGCGCGTCCGGGACTGTTGTAGCGTTCGCGCGGGCGGCCTGCGTCCTGCCGGCCGGTCCCACTCCCATCCCTCACAGTCACGGAGCACCAGAGAACGATGTTGTCGTCGGTCACGCCCAGCGCCCCCTCTTCCTCCTCCCGTCGTGGTCGCCGCATGGCCGCGCTCGCCCTCGGCGCGCTCGCCGTGGCCGTCGCCGCGACCGGATGCTCGTCCGACGAGTCCACCGATGCCGCGACAGGGGCGTCCGTCGACCAGCAGGCCGCGGTGGACACGCTCAGCTCCTACTACGCGGCCTTCGGCACCGGTGACGGCGCCAAGGCCTGCGGCTACCTCGACCCCGAGCTCGCGGCCAAGCTGGCGACGACCGGCCCGGACGGCACCTGCCCGGCCGCCGTGCAGGGCGGCCACGAACGCGCCGGCGCCGAGGCGCTTTCCAAGCTGGCGGACCTGAAGTACGACGCCACGCAGGTGGTCGTCGAGGGGGATACCGCGAAGCTGGCCACCAAGGATGTTGCCGAGCTGAACGGCAAGAGCACCGACTCGACCGCGCAGATCGTGCTCCAGCGCGACGGCGACGGCTGGAAGATCGTCGACCTGGGCTGACACCCGCCCCTGCCGCCGCGAGGCGGTCCACTGCCCGGCCCGAATCGATTCGGGCATCTCGTGGCCGCGACGTGAACCCCGTGAGAACATGGAATGGCTCGGGGAACTGGAGAATGCACGCGGCCGACGATCTCGGACACCGTGAAGTTTCGGTCGACGTGCTGGTGCAGACTATGCAAGGGGTGCCGCGCATGGAGAACTCGACCCGCTCGGCCACGGCCGGCAGTTCCGTCCTGACACCGCAGCAGCAGCTCGAGGCGCTGCGCACCGAACTCGACGAAATCGACAGCGCCCTGCTCGAGGTCGTCCGTGACCGGATCGAGGTGTGCTGCCGGATCGCGGTGCTCAAGCGGCGATATTCGATCCCGATGATGCAGCCGCGGCGGGTGGGCGCGGTGCACGAGCACGCCCGGACCTATGCGCTCAGCCACGACCTCTCCCCGGAGTTCCTCGACGACCTCTACGACGTGTTGATCACGGAGACCTGCCGGGTGGAGGACCTGATCATCGACGCCGACGGGGAGATCGACGTTGCCGCTGTCGCGCCGCTGCGGCACGACGCCTGAGGCCGTGCCATGGCCGTCCGGACGCTCCTGGTCGACAACTACGACTCGTTCACCTACAACCTGTACAGCCTGCTGTCGGAGGTGAACGGTCGCGTCCCCGTGGTGGTGACGAACGACAGGGACTGGAAGTCTCTGCGGCTCAGCGACTTCGACAACATCGTGGTCTCCCCCGGGCCCGGTCGCCCGGACCGCGAGCGCGACTTCGGGATCAGTGCGAACGCACTCACCGACAGCGGGCTGCCGGTGCTCGGCGTCTGCCTGGGGCACCAGGGGATGTGCTACCTGGCCGGCGGCCTGGTGGTCCCCGCGCCGGCACCGATGCACGGCCGGATCAGCGAGATCCGGCACGACGGCAACGGCCTGTTCGAGGGCATCCCGTCGCCGTTGCGGGTGGTCCGCTACCACTCGCTGGCCGTCGAGTCGCTGCCCGAGGCGATCGAGGTGCAGGCGTGGTCGCCGGACGGGGTGGTGATGGCGGCGAGGCACCGCGAGTTGCCGCTGTGGGGCGTGCAGTTCCACCCGGAGTCCATCTGCACCGAGCACGGTCGCGAGCTGCTCAGCAACTTCCGGGACCTGACACCGGTGCGGGCTCGGCGACAGACGACGCCCCCGCCGACGCCCGTCGCCGAGCCCGCGGCCCCGCGCTACCGCGTCGACAGCGTCCGGGTGGACCGCGACCTCGACCCCCAGACGGTCTACGAGAAGCTGTTTGCGAACGGGCCCAACAGTTTCTGGCTCGACGGCAGTGCCGCCGCCGACGAGGACTCTCGATACACGGTGATAGGCGACTCCTCGGGTCCACGGGCGGAGTACGTGACCTACCAGGTCGCCGAGACCACCGTCCGGGTGCACCGCAGCGGTCGACCGACGGAGGAACTGCGTTCGACCTTCTTCGAGTACCTCGACGGGCAACTTCGCGACCGCAGCGTGGCGCCGCGTGCGGACCTGCCGTTCGCGTTCTGCCTGGGGTACGTCGGGTATCTCGGCTACGAGCTCAAGGCCGACACCTGCGGGCAGCTCGCACATGCGTCGTCGCAGGCGGACGCCGCGATGGTCTTCGCGGACCGGGCCCTGGTGTTCGACCACAACGAGGGCTGCTGTTACCTGCTCACCCTCGACGACGGAACCGGCCTGCCCGAGGAGGACCTGCGGTGGCTGGAGACGACGACGGCCGCACTGACCGCCTTCGAGGAGGTGACCGGCGAGCAGCCGGCCCCCGCGCCGCTGGTCCCCGCCGCGGCCGACGTGGGCATCCGGTTCCGGCACGACCGGACCCGGTACCTCCAGCTGATCGAGAACTGCCTGAGTGAGATTCGCTCCGGTGAGTCCTACGAGGTGTGCCTGACCAACGTCGCCACCGTCGACGGCGCCATCGACCCGGTCGCCGGCTACGCGTGCCTGCGCGAGATCAGTCCCACGCCGTACAACGCGCTGCTGCGGTTCCCGGGGCTGTCGGTGCTGAGCGCCTCTCCCGAGCGGTTCTTGCGGATCGGCCCGGGTCGCGAGGTGGAGTCGAAGCCGATCAAGGGCACCCGGCCGCGGGCACGCGACGTCGGAGCCGACGACGGGCTGCGCCGGGACCTGGTCGACAGCGAGAAGGACCGCGCCGAGAACCTGATGATCGTGGACCTGGTCCGCAACGACCTCTCCCGCGTCTGCGTCCCGGGCTCCGTGCACGTGCCGAAGCTGTTCGACGTGGAGACCTATGCGCCGGTGCACCAACTGGTCTCGACGGTACGGGGCACCCTGCGTGAGGACGTCTCGGCGGTCGACTGTGTGCGCGCGGCGTTCCCCGGCGGGTCGATGACGGGCGCCCCGAAGGTCCGCACCCTGGAGATCATCGACAAGCTCGAGGACGGTCCGCGGGGCGTCTACTCCGGGGCGATCGGGTACTTCTCGCTCTCCGGCACGGCGGACTTCTCCATCGTGATCCGGACCATGGTCGCGACGTCCGAGCAGGTCACGTTCGGGGTCGGTGGCGCCATCGTCGCGCTCTCGGACCCCGAGGACGAGTTCGAGGAGACGATGGTGAAGGCCCTCACCATGCGACGGTGCCTGTCCGTGACCGCGGACCGTTCGCCGACCGCCGGGCCCGGACGGTCCGAGCGGCCGTGAGCGGGCCGCCGGTCGTGGCCGTCGCCGGCGGCGCCGGTGCGGTGGGCACGATGCTGGTCGGCCTGCTGCGCGATGCGGGCGCGGAGGTGCTCCCCCTCGACCCGCGGGACCCGCGACGGCAGGGCGACGTCACCAGTGGTGCGCCGGAGCTGGCCGACGCGGTGGGCGCCGCCTCGACGGTGGTGCTCGCGGTGCCGGAACCGGTGGCCCTCGCCGCCGCCGGGACGCTGCCGCGATTCCTGCGCCCCGGGACGCTGCTGGTGGAGACCCTGTCGGTGAAGACCCGGTTCGCCGCGGCGTTGCGGCGCTCGGCACCGGACGTACAGGCGGTGGGCATCAACCCGATGTTCGCGCCCTCGTTGGGCATGGCCGGCCGCCCCGTCTCCGTGGTGGTCCACCACGACGGCCCCGGCGTCGACGCCTTTCTCGGGTTGCTCGCCGGCGCCGGCGCCGCGCTGGTGCGACTGAGCGCCGAGGAACACGACACGCTGTGCGCGGCTACCCAGGCGGCGACGCACGCGGCGGTGCTCGCCTTCGGGCTGGCGTTGGCTGACCTCGGGGTGCCGGCGGAGCGGCTGGCCGCCGCGGCGCCGCCGCCGCACACGGTGGCGCTGGCCCTGCTGGCCCGGATCGGGCTCGGCAGCCCCGAGGTGTACTGGGACGTACAAGCCGCAAACCCGTCGGCGCCGCGGGCCCGGGCGGCGCTCGCGGACGGCCTCGCCCGGCTCTCCCAGGTCTGCGAGCAGGGCACGCAGGCCGAGTTCGAGGACCTGTTGGCCACGGCGCGAGTGCCGTTGGGCGCCGACGCGGAGCGGTACGCGGACCTGTGTGCCCGGTTGTTCCGCGACCTGCTTCCCGAGGCCGCATCGGAGGTCGGCCGGTGACCGGGGGCTGGGACGAGGCCGGCGCCTGGGAGGAGTCCGGGGACTGGGAGGAAACCGCCGAGATCCTGCTCAGGGTCCCGGCACTGCCGGAGTTCGACCCGTCGGACGAGGTGGAGAGCGCGGTGATTCGCGGGCTGGCCCGCAGCTGGCCGAGGCGGGCCACCGTACGGCGCACCGAACCGGACCTGGACGCGTTGTTCGAGCCGGCCAAGGCGGACTTTCCCGAGGCGCTGATCCCGTTCCGGGACGACCCGCGCTACCGGCAGCTGGACGAGGGCACCCGCGACCGGATCCGGGCCTGGGGCTGGATCGCCTACAACAAGAACGTCATCGACATCGAGCAGCACGTGGTCAATCCCGGTTTCCAGTTGCTGTTCCAGGACGGGCTCGGCACCGGGCTCGGCGACACCCTGCGGGCGGCGACCGTGCAGGCGATGGTCGACGAGCAGTACCACAGCCTGATGCACCTCAACGCGAGCGCGCTGACCCGCGCGCACCGCGGCAGGTGGTTGTCCGACGCAGCCCTACCCCACGGGCTGACGGTGCGCAGGCACCGGGACGCGGTCGCCCGGCACGCGGACCCCCGCGCCGCGGCGCTGACGGCGTTGGCGTTCACCACCGTCGCCGAGACGTCCATCGGGGCGTACCTGAGCCTGATCGGTGACGACCCGGGCCTGCAGCCGGTGAACAAGGCCACCGTGGTGCTGCACCGACGCGACGAGCGCGCGCACGCGTCCGTCGCCGCGGAGCTGACGTCGTTGGTCTACGAGCACCTGAACGCCGACGACCGGCGAATCCTGGTGGCCGGTCTCGTCGAGGGCGTGGACGCCTTCACGGGCACCGACTTCTCGACCTGGTCGGCGATCCTCGCCGCGGAGCGGGTGCCGGGCGCGGCGGCGCTGGTCGCGGACACGGCCTTCGGCCCCGGCGACAGCCGACTGGTCCAGGACTGCAGTGCGATCCGCCGCCTGATGGAGTCGATCGGCGCGGGTGCGGACGTCCCCGACAGCTGGTGACGCCGTTGAGCGACCCGAGTCGCCCGCTACCCAGCGGTACCGGGACTCTCCGGTCCGAGCACACGGTCGAGGAGGCGCTCGACGAGCTGGACCGCCTGCTCCGCCGTGCCGTAGCCGGGGAGCATCCCCTGTGCGATCCCGCCGGCGGCCGCCAGGATGAGTTCGGCGTCGAGGTCGGGGTCCATCGGCGGCGTCACCGCGTCGGGGTCGGTCACCCGCCGAAGCTGGCCGGCGATGAGCGCCACCAACTCCCGCGGTGCTGCCAGGGTCTCGTCGGCGGCGATTCCCCCACCGGTGAGCGCCGCGGCATGGAAGGCACCGAGCACGATGGCCTCCTCGCGGCGTTCGTCGTCGAGTGGAAGCATCCCGACCAGGAACGCGGTGACGACCCCGCGGGGTGACGCTTCCGGTCCCAGCAGGGACAACGCCCGCATCAGGCGAGCGCCCGCGTCCGTACGCACGGACTGGTGGGTCGCGAGGAGGAACTCCCGCTTCGTGCCGAAGTAGTACTGCACGAGCCGGACCGAGATCCCGGCCTCGGCGGCAACCGACTGGAACGTCACCGACTCGAGGCCGCCGACGACGACGACTCGCCGCACTGCGCTGGTGATCTCCCGGCGCCGCACTTCGTGGTCGACCAGTCGCGGCATGAGGCTCTCCCGGTTGCATCGAGTGGCTTTGACCCGTTGATGGTACGCGCATATCGCAATGGTGATACGTTCATACCACCAAAATGATGCAACGAAAGGTGAACGCATGCCGAAGATCGGACGGTTCAAGAACGACGCGTCGAAGCAGGCGTACGACCGCGTCTACCGGGAACTGGAAGGACGCTGGCCGGTTCCGTCGACCCAACTCGAGGTGCCGACATCGTTCGGAACCACCCATGTCCGTAAGTCGGGGACCGGCACCCAGACGCCGATCGTCCTGGTGCACGCTCTCGGGGCCAACTGTCTGCAATGGCACATCGTCATCGAGGATCTGTGCCGAGACCGGGTCGTATATGCGCTGGACACGATCGGCACCGCGGGCCGCAGCGTCCAGACCGCGCCATTGACAGGGGAATCCGACTTCGCCACCTGGGTCAGCGAGGTATTGAACGAACTCGGGGTCGACCGTGTCCACCTGGTCGGCTACTCGCAGGGCGCGTGGCACGCCGCTCTCGTAGCACTCCATTCCCCTGAACGAGTGGCGAGTGTGACACTCATCGAGCCGGGAGGAGTCTTCGACAAGCCCTCGTGGCGGGTACTGCTGAAGATGATCCGCGCCGGGATGCGCCGCACCGACGAAAATATCCGCAAGCTCAACGATTGGATGTCCCCCGGGTACGTCCTCGGCGACCTCGAGTTCGCCCTCGCCAAGGAGGCGTTGAATTACCGGCCCGGTATGGGGTGGGCGCGGATGCTCGAGGATGCAGAAGTGCAGTCGATCGCGGTTCCGATGCTCGTGATCTCCGGCGCCGAGACCGTGGTCTCCAACCCCGAGCAGGTGGCCGCGCGGCTGGCTGATCTTCTACCTGAAGCGGAGGTGGAGATCTATGCCGGCACCGGCCACGGCATCCTGGGACACATCCCGGATCGCGTGATCCCCCGAATCCTGACCTTCCTCGGGCAGCACGACAGTTCCGTCGAAGCGGACGTCGTCCGCGCTCAGAATCGCGACAGTCCGGCGCCGTGATCGTTGACCGGGATCGGGGGTTGAGGAACATCGGACCGGAGACCGGCGCTAAGCCGTCGACGAGCCGGAGGGAGTTCTGACCCCGGACCGGTGACGGGCGGAGTCTTCGGCAGCCTTGTTCGTGAGCACAACCGTCTCGGGTTTGCGGTCCAGCTGGCGAGTGTGCGCTACCTGGGGGTGTTCCTGGAGGACTCTGTTGCTGCGCCGACGGCGGTGGTCGACTACCTCACGGGTCAGCTTGGTGTCGGCGATCCCTCGGTGTTGAAGGCGTACGGCGAGAGGGAGGAGACGCGGCTGGAGCATGTGTGGGAGCTGCGTCAGGTCCTTGGCCTGCGGGAGTTCACCGACGCCGAGGCAGAGCTACGGGCTTGGATCGATGCGCGGGCGTGGACGACCGGGGATGGCCCGAAGGTGCTGTTCGACGCGTCCTTGGTTCCCCGGCCTGGTCCTGAACGCCGTCGTGCTGTGGAATACCCGCTACACCGACGCCGCCCTCACCCAACTACGCACGAGGGGGTTCGACGTCCGCGACGAAGACGTCGCCCGTCTCTCACCCTTCGTGCGCGGCCACATCAACATGCTCGGCAAGTACACCTTCCAACTCCCCGACGACCTCTCCGGAGGACTACGCCCCCTACGCGACCAGACGTACTGACCGGAGACGTTGATTGATCGCCTCACTCACCTCGGCTCTGCACGGACCTTGCCGTCGCTGGGGGAATGCCAACCGCCTGAATGCTGTGGCTACTACAGGGAATCTTGGTCACGCTGGCGTGCTCGATTCGCGTCACGAGGAACCACCGGATATCGCTGCGTAACCGGCACCAGCCGATCAGGTACCAACGGCCGTTTCTGGATGCGAACATGACCGGCTCGACGTCGCGGGTCGTCTTGCTGTCGTCACGCGAGATGTAACGGATACGCACGACGCGTTGCTCGGCCATCGCTTCTTCGAGTGCCGATCTGACCGCGCGAACGGAAGACGATGGTGTGTCCACCCAAACGCGACTCGCGAGCTCGTCGGCTTTCGTTCGGGTCCTGGGGTCGAGGACGTCCAGGATCTTCTGAACGCCAGCTGAGGCCAGGTCTGCATAAGGGGCATCGGAGGCAGCTGAGACGGCCGCGAGTAGCGCCACCGCCTGCGCGGGGGTCAGGCTGACCGGCGGGAGGCTCGCCCGAGCGGCTAGACCGTAGCCGCCGCCAGGCCCCGGGCGCGACCAGATCGGCACACCGCTGTTCTCGAGGGCGGTGAGATCTCTCTTGACTGTCCGCACCGACACGCCGAACTCCGCCGCCAGTCGCTCAGCAGTGCATCCACGGGAACCGGCGCGGCGCAGCATCTCGGACAGTGCGTGGAGCCTCTCCGCCCGCTTCACTTCTGCACCCCAGCGAAAATCATGTCAGAAATGGTGACACACCCTTGTCCTAGGGGCATGTGAGCATCGCAGCATGACGACCAAAACGAGCGAACCAACCATCATCCTGATCGCCGGCCACTGGCTGGGGGCGTGGGCGTGGGACGAGGTGGTCGAACACCTGACCGCTGCCGGCCGGCGAGCCATCCCGATGACCCTTCCCGGCCTAGATGAGGGCGACCGCGAACGAGCGTTCAGGTCACTCGACGACCAGGCAGCGGCGATCGAACAGGCCGCCGCTTCCGAAGAACAGCCGGTGGTCATCGTGGCGCACAGCGGAGCCAACGCCCCGGTAAGCCTTGTGCTCGATCAGCGCCCCGAGCTCGTCCGCCGTGTGGTCTGGGTTGACAGCGGGCCGGTAGCGCCCGGAAGCGTCTTCGCTCCAGACATGCCGGACGATCTAGACGAGCTGCCCCTGCCACCCTTCGACGCGCTCGAGGAGCAGGCCAGCCTCGAAGGCTTGAGCCGTCACGTTCTCGAGCGCTTCCGGGCACGGGCCGTCCCGGAGCCCGGTCCCGTGCTTCGCCAGCCAGTGAAACTCACCAACGATGCACGTCTGCAGGTCCCGACCACGGTCGTGTGCTGCTCGATCCCGAGCGCACAGCTGATGGAGCTGGCCAACGCCGGTCATCCAATGTTCGCCGAGGTCGCGAACCTTCAGCACCTTGACCTTATCGATCTCCCGACCGGCCACTGGCCCATGTGGAGTCGCTCCGACGACCTCGCACAGCTCATCGCCGCCGAAGTGACTTTCCGGGTCAGCTGAACCGCGAATTGACATGAGGGGGCCAGTCACATCGGCTGGCCCCCTTCCGTTCCTGAACGACCTCGTGTCTGGCGCCAACGCCGCCCACACCCCACGGCATCGCCCAAAGGTCGCCCGTCTCGTCGTCGAGGCCGTTGCCCTACCTGAAGGGGTAGACCTACAACTCAACGTCGTCGTGCAGCGGGGTCGCGGCCTGCTTGCCATCGGATGAGACCTTCAGGCGACACTCGGGCGTAGCGCGCGAGCGAGGCCACCGAGGTGTGACCGGAGTAGGCCAGCAGTGTGGAAGTGTTCGCACCGTCCTCGGCGGCGTGGGTCAGCGCCCGGGTTCGATCCGGAGTGCGGGGCCGATGCCGGATCCGTCGCAGTGGATCGCCGGTGAGCCATTCCTGACCACGCCACCACGAGGTGGCTGACGACAGGGCGCCCAACCGGGCATTGAACGTCGCCGGCGCCGACGTGCCCCACCGATCGATGAACCAAGCGGATACCCGGTCCGCGCCGGCGTCACCCTCCAAGACCGCCAGCGAACTGCACGGCCCGAACCACGCTGCCAACGCGTTCAGCGCGGTCCGGTATGCACGGGCCGTACTCGTGTTGGCGACCCCGGCGAGAAAGGCAACCGGTGCCGCGACGATCTCTGGCGCCGGGTCGCCGACGTCACGCGGGCGGGACGGCGAACGAGTCGATGGCAGCGATGAACTGGTCGAAGAAGCTGCCGCCGCCGTGGCCGGCATCGTCGACCACGACCAGCCGACTGGTCGCCCATCTGCGGGCGAGTTCCCAGGCCGTGTCGAGCGGCCCGGACACGTCGTATCGGCCGTGGACGAGCACGGCGGGTATCCCGGCCAGCAGGTTCATGCCGTCGCATATCAGGTCGCCGGCGAGAAAGCAGTCGTTGCCCCAGTAGTGGGTGACCATGCGCGCGAAGATCATTCGGAACGTCGGGTCCTGGTATCTCGGGCTCGGCACCCACCCCGGGACCAGGGAGACGTGAGTGTCTTCCCACTCGCACCAGCGCAGTGCGGCCTCCTCGCGAACCGCCGGGTCCGGGTGGGCAAGCAGTCGCGCGTACGCGGTCGCGAGGTTCCCCTCCCGTTCGGCGGCCGGCACGGGCTCGATGAACCGCTCCCACTCCCTCGGGAAGGCCCGGCGCATGTCGCGGGTGATCCACTCGACCTCCGTGCGACTGCCCGAGGTGATCGCGCCCAACGCCATCGCGAGCACCCGGTCGGGATGTGCCTGGGCATAGGCCAACCCGAGGGTGACGCCCCAGGACACCCCGACCACCAACCACCGTTCGATCCCGAGATGCTCACGCAGTCGTTCGATGTCCGCGACCAGACGCGCCGTCGTGTTGGTCGCGAGGTCGTAGTCCGGAGCGTCGGCCCGCGGCCGGCTGCGGCCGCAGCCTCGCTGGTCGAACAGCACGGCACGAAATGCGTTCGGGTCGAAGAACCTGCGCATTCCCGGTGTGCAGCCCGACCCTGGGCCGCCGTGCAGGTAGACCGCGGGGATTCCGGCCGGGTTGCCGACGGTCTCCCAGTACAGGAGGTGGCCCTCGGGAACCGGCAGGAGACCGGAAGCGTACGGATCCACGGCCGGGTATCGCTCAACCATGGGTCGAGTCTGGCAGCGGCGCACAGGCGACGGCTCAGCGCCTCGACGACACTCCCTCGATCGCGGCCAGCTTGTTCGTCAGGTCGGCTCCCACCGCGGCGATGTACGGCTCGTCGACGATCTGGACGTGGTCGCAGCCGACGTGGACGATCTCCAGGTTCTTCACGGCTCCGCCCCAGCCCCCGTCGGGCCGCCTTGTCCCGAATGCCGGCTCGAGCGCGATCTGGTCGTCCAGGTATGTCTCGGCCATGTACAGCACGACATTGCCGTCGTAGGGATCGTCGAGGTCGGTGGCCGGGATGGCCCGGTTGTCGAGCCACGACGTGCGCTGGTGCTCGATGATGCCGGCGGGGATCTTGGCGCCGCTCATCCGGAGCAGGTCCATCAGGATCTTGACCTGCTCCTCGTCGCTGCCGGCGGCGGCGAGCTGGTCGTAGGGCAGCGGGGCGTCGACGTTGTAGGTCTTCTTCGCGAACGCGGCGTACCGCTGCCAGCGGGCCCTGACCTCCTCCGGGGTGTCCTCGACCTTCTCCCCGGGCAGGACGGTGTCGATCAGGCCGACGATCCGGACGTCGGCGCCCTCCTGGCGAAGTCGTTTCGCGACCGCGTACGCGAGTGCGCCGCCGAAGGACCAGCCGTACAACACGAACGGGCCGTCGCCCTGGATCTTGCGCAGCAGGGGGACGTATTCCTCGGCGCGTACCTCGAGTGGCCCCTCCACACGTTCGAGACCGAACATCGGGGTGTGGGCCGGCAGGCGCTTGAGCAGCGGCTCGTACGCGACCGTCGAACCGCCGGCCGGGTGGAACACGAACACCGGCACGGCGTTCGAGCCCTCGGCCCGGGGACGGAGGGTCCGGACGAGGCCGTCGATCCTGAGGCCGTCCTCGAGGTGCCGGCGCACGGATTCGGCGAGCTGCTCGATGGTCTCGGCGTCAAGGACGTCGTCGACGGTGATGTCGCCGCCGGCCCGCTCGGTGAGGCGCGCGGCCAACTTCTCCGCGGTCACGTCGTCGAGGATCGGCAGCGTCGCGAAGATGCTCTTCGCGGACCTGCCGGTGACGACCGCCCACGTCGCGAAGGCGAGCCGTTCCGCCGCGKCGCGCGGCGGGACGTCGATGTCGCCGGACCCGGCGGGCACGTCCTCGGCCACCGGTCCGGGGGCCTCGACCTGCACGTCCTCCCGTTCGAGCTGCTGCTTCGCCGCGAGCGCCGCCACCTCGTCGCGGTTCTCCACGGCGTAGCGCAGGTACTGTGCGACGTCGTGCAGGCTCGCGTCCTTGACCGCGGCGAGCTGCAACTGCGGGATGTCGAACTCGTACTCGACGCGGTTCTTGATCCGCACCGCCATCAGCGAGTCGAGACCCAGCTCGATGAGCGGGATCTCCGCGGGCAGGTCCTCGGCCGCGTAGCCCATGGACTCGGCGACGATGAGAGTCAGCCGGTCGTCGATGGTCTGCGACCCCGTCGGGTCCCACCGGTCGCCGAGGATGTCGACCACTTCGGGAAGCTCCTCCACCCCCGCCGACGTTGCCGTGACCGCAACGACCGGTTCCGGAATCTCCTCGCCCGACGAGACGACGGCCTCACACAGCAGCGCAAATCCCGCCGCATTCACGACAACCGAGGTGGCGTCCTCGGACCTGCAGTGAACCTGAACCGATGCCCCACCCGGGTGCCGCAGCAAGGTCACGCTTAGGGTCCCCGCGGATGGCACGTCGCCATGGCACACGGACGCGACGACAGAGGCCTGCGGAAGCACCTGTGCCGCAACGGTGGTGGCCAGGTCCTCGAAGTCGGAGACGGCCGATGCCGGCAGCTCCCACGCGTGGCGGCCGTCCGGCAGTGCCACCCGCGCGCCCGAGGCCACTGTGCAGTCCGGAGAAACTGTGCAGCCGGGACATTCCGGGGCGTGGGCGGTGCCGCGATCCGCTCGTGCGGTACCGGCCTGAGCCCCGTCCCCGCTGGTCAACTGTCCGTTCGTCATTCAGTCATTCCCTCCCCTGGCGGTGACGTCCGGCCCTTCTTGCGACCCGGCGCCAGCGCAGATGCGCAACCGACAGAACCCGGCATTCGTCCCCACCCCGGATTCAGAACGCGACGATCATGACACGACGACCGCGCCCGAACGCCGATCACGGGAAATCGTCGGTGATTCGGGCGCGCTGACCATCGGGTGCAGAATGGGTCACCGTCGAATCCGTCCCGGGAGGCGATCAGTGACAGCTCGGAAGAACGCCGACACCGCCCCCAAGGTGCGAACCAGCGACGTCATCGCGTTCCGGCTCCGTGCGCACCATCTCACCGGTCGGCAGCCGGCCGACCAGCTGCACGACGTGGCGGGTGCGTGCGGAACTCAGAACAGTCCGCCCGGTTCGGCGTTGCTGGCACTGCATGCCCGCGTCGCGGCCGTGACACCGGACCGCCTCGACCGCCTCGTCGGTGAGGAGAAGAGTCTGCTGCAGACCTGGTGCATGCGCGGCGCGCCGTTCTACTTCCCGACCGTCGACGCGCCTGTCTTCACCACCGGTGTCCTGCCGGCCACCGAAACGGCGCGAGTGCACCTGATCATCGGCGTCGAGGGGGCGCTGACCAAGCTCCGGATGGGTTTGGACGAGGCGGTCGACATCACCGCCGAGGAGATCGGGGCGGTGCTGTCGGGACGGCAGCTGGCAATCAACCAACTCGGCGAAGAACTGGCCGAGCGCATTGCGGGCAGACTCTCGCCCGCCCAACGCAAGACCTGGCAGGCGGTAGGCCCCTACAAGGCGAACAGCTCGCTCGGTGAGGGCGTCGTGCACTTCTGCATCCGGATGCTGGCGCTGCGCGGCATCGTCTGCATCGCGCCGCGGAGCCGGAACAAGGCGCCGTTCGTCCTGCTCGAGGAGTGGCTGGGCCGCCCCCTGCCGAAGGCAGAGCCCAACAGCGCCCGCGCCGGCCTGCTGCGTCGCTACCTGCAGTGTTACGGCCCGTCCACGCCCAAGAATTTCGCCGGGTGGGTCGGTGTCCACGCCGGTGACACGGACCCGTGGTGGAAGATGCTGGAGGGCGAGCTCACCCCCGTCGACCGCGACGGCAGCCGGGCGTGGATCCTCGCCGACGATCTGGACGCCCTGCGGTCGCCGGCGGCCCCGGCGGGCGGGGTGCGGCTGCTACCGCCGGGCGACCCCTACACCCAAATGCGTGATCGGGACACCATCGTCGACGCGAAACACCATCGCGAGGTGTGGAAGTCGGTCGGCGCGCCCGGCGCGGTGCTGGCCGACGGCACGATCGTCGGAACCTGGCGGCCCCGCAAGAGCGGTCGGACGCTGTCCCTGACGGTGACGACTTTCCGGTCGCTGCGCAGCGAGCTCCACGGACAGCTGCGCGTGGAGGCCGACCGCGTCGGCGAGATCCGCGGGGCATCGGTGGTACAGGTCAAGTTCGAGGACGCGGCACAGTGATCGTCGCGGAGCGGAGAGCTGCCGGTCACGTGCCCATGTCCGCCGTGGCCGTTCCGTACTGCGGGCGCCCAGCGGGCCGGCAGACCTGGATCGTCACTCCGCTTGGGGTGGTTCGCGTTTCGACCAGTTCGAGCGCCATGTCCGGGCCGGTGCCGGGGAACAGTCGCGTGCCGTCGCCCACGACCACGGGGAAGGTGAGCAGGTTCATCTCGTCGACGAGGTCGTTGGCGAGCAGCCACCGGATCAGGGCGCCGCTGCCGTGCACCTGCAGCTCCCGACCGGGCAACGCCTTCAACTCGCCGACGGAGGCCGCGACGTCGCGGGCGAGCACAGTCGTGTCCGCCCACCGCGGGTCGGTGAGCGTGGTCGAAGCCACGTACTTGGGCAGCGTGTTCAAGGGCACCGCGATGGGGTTGTCACCCGGATCGGCCATCGCCCCCCAGTAACCGGCAAAGATCTCGTAGGTCCGCCGGCCGAACAGGAACGCGTCTGCGCGCCCGTAGACCTGGTTGACGAACGTCGCGCCCGAGTGGTCGAAGTACGGCACGGTCCATCCGCCCCGCTCGAACCCACCGCTGCGATCCTCGTCGGGCCCGCCCGGCCCCTGCATCACCCCGTCGACCGAGACGAACGTGGTGGTCGTCAGCTTCATGTCGCCGTTCCCTTCTCCCGTTCCGGCGTCGCTCGTCTGTACGGACCGGCGACCCCTCGGCGTGACCGGGGGCGGTCGAGCGGATCAGTGGTCGGTCAGGTACTCCTCGAGCACCGGCCCGACCACCGCCAGCACGTCTGGCTCGATCATCTGGTTGTGCTCGCAGTCCACCCGCACCTCCCGGATGTCGCCGGTGACGGCGGGCCGCCATTCATCGGGCGAGTGTCCGTCCCCGCCGGAGCGGCCGGCGGAGAAGAAGAGGATGTCGCCGTCGAACACCGACGGGCTGAACTCGTTCATGATGTGAGCCGAGTTGGTGAACCCGGCGCTGATCCGTTCGAGGTGCACGGCAGTCAGGCCGGTCTCCTGGCCGAACGACTCGTCGAGCAGTTCGACGGCCCGGGTGTAGGTCAGCGCGCCGTTGCCGGTCATGGCGTCCGGTTCCACGTCCAGGCCGAGTCCGTGCAGCAACTCCTCCACGCTGAGGCGGTCCGGGGTCCCGTCGTCTTCGTCGGTGACATAGCTGTCCATGATCGCGAGCGTCGAGACCGCCTCGCCGGACCGGCGCAGTTCGACGGCCATCGCGTGCGCGATCACCCCACCCAGAGACCAGCCGAGCAGGTGGTAAGGGCCGTGGTCCTGGACGGCCCGCATCTCCTGGACGTACCGGTGCGCCAGCTCCTCGATCGAGGAGAAGGTCGGACCCCCGCTGATCACCGGGAGCTGGAGCCCGTAGGCCGGGCGGTCGGCGGACAGGTGCCGCACCAGCCCCGTGTAGCCCCACGAGAGCCCGATCCCGGGGTGCACGCAGAACAACGGCGGCCGGGTGCCCTGCGGGCGCAGGGGGATGACCACGCGCAGGGCGTCGTCGACGGGGGCCGGCTGTACGCCGGACTCGTCGAGCAGCCGGGCCAGCCCCGCCGGGGTCGGGTCGAGGAACAGCGACTGCAACGGCAGCAGCTTGCCGAGTCGGGTCTGCACGTCGGCGACGACCCGGGTGGCGATGATGGAGGTGCCTCCGAGGTCGAAGAAGCTGTCGGTCACGCCCACCCGGTCCACCCCGAGCACCGACTCGAAGGCCTCGGCGACGGCGCGTTCGGCAGTCGTGCGCGGCGCCAGGTAGTCGTCGTCACGCGAACCGAACTCCGGCGTGGGCAGGGCCCGGCGGTCGAGCTTGCCCACCGGGGTCATCGGCACCTCGTCGAGGACCACGACGGCCGAGGGCACCATGTGCGCGGGCAGTCGCCGCGAGGCGTACTCGCGGATCTCGGCCGGTGCCACCACGCCGCCGTCGGCGCAGTACACGTAGGACGCGAGCAGGATGTCCCCCGACGGCCCGGGAAGCCCGAAGGTGGCCGCGAAGGTGATCGAGGGGTGACGGGCGAGCACCGCGTCGATCTCGCCGAGCTCGATCCGGAAGCCACGGACCTTCACCTGGAAGTCGCTGCGGCCGATGTACTCGATGGTGTGGACGTCCGGTTCCCCCTCGACCGGGGACGGCGTCGCCCGCCACCGCACGACGTCACCGGTGCGGTACATGCGCTGCCCCGGCTTCCCGAACGGGTCGGCGACGAACCGGTCGGCGGTCAGGCCGGGACGGCGGTGGTAGCCGCGGGCCAGGCCGGGGCCGGCGACGTACAACTCGCCCGGCACGCCGAGCGGCACCGGCTGCAGACGGGTGTCGAGGACCATCTCGTCGAAACCGACCGCGGGCCGGCCGATGTTCACGGTCTGAGACGCGGTCATCCGGTCGCTGACACTGGCCTGGATGGTGGTCTCGGTGGGGCCGTAACCGTTGAACATCTTCCGGCCGACGGACCATTTCTGCATCAGCTCCGGCGGGCAGGCCTCGCCCGCCACGGCCAGCACCCGCAGGTTCTCGAGCCCGACGTCGTCCATGGAGGACAGCGCGGTCGGGGTGATGAACGCGTGGGTGACGTGCTCACGGCGCAGCAGGTCCTCGAGTTCGGCGCCGCCGTACACCGCGGGCGGGACGATCACCACGCTGGCACCGGCACTGAAGGCCATCATCAGCTCGAAGACCGAGGCGTCGAAGCTGGGCGAGGCCAGGTGTGAGACCCGGGAGTCGACGGTGACGCGGAACCGGTCGTGCTCCTCGGTGGTGAGGTTCGCGATGCCGTGGTGGGTGATCACGACGCCCTTCGGCCGTCCGGTCGAGCCGGAGGTGTAGATCAGGTAGGCCGGGTTGGTCAGTCGCAGTGGCATGGTGCGGTCCGCGTCGGTCACCGGTGTGGGTGCGGCAGAAGACAACTCGTCGAGCGTCGCGTCGTCGTCGAGCACCAGCCACGGCACCGTGTCCGGCAGGGCGTCCACCCGGGCGGCCACGGTCATGCCGAGCACCGCCTCGCAGTCCGTCAGCATGTACTCGATCCGCTCGGACGGGTACGTCGGGTCCACCGGCACGAACCCGGCGCCGGCCTTGGCCACGGCCCAGATCGAGATGACCTCCTCGAGCGACCGGGACAGTCCCAGCGCGACGAACGTCTCCGGGCCCACCCCCCGCGAGCGCAGCAAGCGGGCCAGCCGGTTCGAGCGTTCGTCCAGTTCGCGGTAGCTGACCCGCTGGTCCTCGAAGGTCAGCGCGATCGAATCGGGGTCCTCCGAGGCCGCCGCCGAGAGCAGTTCGGGCCACAGCTGCGGCCGCCCGCCCGGACGCCCCTGCGCGGGAGCGAACTCGGAGAGCTCGTCCTGGTCGAGGATGGGGATCCCGCCGACCGGGCGGTGCGGGTCCGCGGTGACCGCGTCGAGTATCCGGACGAAGCGGTCGGCGAACCCCTGGACGGTCTCGGGATCGAAAAGGTCGACCGCGTAGTCGAACGCGGCGGACATGCCGGCCGGCTGCCGGTCGTCGTCGAACTCCTCGGCCAGCAGCAGTTCGAGGTCCTCCTTGGCCACCCGGGTGTCCAGCTCGATCCCCTCGACCGTGAGACCCGGCAGGTTCAGCCGTGGGCGTTCGGTGTTCTGGAACTCGAGGGCCACCTGGAACAGCGGGGAGTAGGACGTGGACCGGGCCGGGTTCAGCTCCTCGACGAGCCGCTCGAACGGGACGTCGGCGTTGCCGAACGCGGTCAGATCGGCGTCCTTGACCCGGGCCAGCAGCTCGACGAACGAGGCAGCGGGGTCGACCTGGGTGCGCAGCACCAGGGTGTTGACGAACATGCCGATCATGTCGTCGAGTCCGGCGTCGCCGCGGCCGGCGAGGGGGGTGCCGATCGCGACGTCGTCGGTGTCCCCCAGTCGGGCCAGCAGCATCGCGTACACGGCGTGCACCGCCATGAACACCGTGGACTCCTGGTCGCGGGCCACCGCGAGCAGTCGCCGATGCAGGTTCGCGGGGACGGTGAACTCCACCCGGCTGCCGCGCAGGGTCTGCTGCGCGGGCCGGGGCCGGTCGGTGGGCAGCACCAGCACGTCGGACAGTCCGGCGAGCGTGGTGCGCCAGTACGCGAGCTGCGCCGAGAGCAGCGAGTCCGGGTCCTGGTCGCTGCCGAGCACTTCCTGCTGCCAGAGCGTGTAGTCGGCGTACTGGGCGGGCAGCGGCGTCCAGTCCGGGGTGTCCCCGTGTGTGCGTGAGGTGTAGGCGGCCATCACGTCCCGGGCCAGCACGGCCAGCGAGAAGCCGTCGGCGCAGATGTGGTGCACGACGATGACCAGCACGTGGTTGCGGTCGCCGAGTCGCAGCAGCCGGGCCCGGACCGGGACGGCCAGGGTCACGTCGAATCCGGCGGAGGCGAGGTCCGCTACCCGGGCGGGCAGCTCGTCCTCGGTGGTGTCGACGGTGAGCAGGCCCTCGAGCGCGTACGCGGTGGGCACCGTCTCCTGGACCGGGTCGCCGCCGCGCAG
Organism: Rhodococcus sp. P4_C10; assembly: GCF_056402135.1. Classification (NCBI taxonomy): domain Bacteria; kingdom Bacillati; phylum Actinomycetota; class Actinomycetes; order Mycobacteriales; family Nocardiaceae; genus Rhodococcus; species Rhodococcus sp. P4_C10. Next base: position 66,741 of record NZ_JBFUHZ010000032.1, read on the forward strand.
CGGGTACCGGGTGCGCAGCGACTCGTGCCGGTCCACGACGTCGAGGACGGCGAGTTCGAGCGCCTCGCTGTCGAGTTCGCCGGTGAGCCGGACGGCCAGTGGGATGTTGTAGGCGGCCGACGTGGTGTCGAACTGGTTGAGGAACCACATCCGCTGCTGAGCGAGGGAGAGCGGGACCCGGTCCGGCCGAGACGCCGCGGTCAGCGCCGGCCGCGCCGCGGCGGACTCCCCGACCAGCGCGCCGACCCGTTCCGCGAGCGCGGCGACGGTGGGCACCTCGAACAGTGCCCGGACCCCGATGTCGATGCCGAGTTCGGCGCCGAGCCTGGCGGTCACCCGGGTCGCGACCAGCGAGTTGCCGCCGAGGTCGAAGAAGTGGTCGTCGAGGCCGATCCGGTCCACGCCGAGCACCGTGGCGAAGACGTCCGCGACGGTGTGCTCGAGTTCGGTTCCCGGGGCCCGGAACTCGGTGGCGGCGGCGGTCACGAACTCCGGGGTGGGCAGGGCCGATCGGTCCAGCTTGCCGACGGGGGTCAGCGGGATCTCGTCGAGGACCGCCATCGCGGCGGGCACCATGTGCGAGGGCAGCCGGGCGGCGAGGGCGGCGGTGAGCTCGTGCACGTCGAGCCGGTGCCCGGTGGCGGGCAGCACGTAGGCGGCGAGCACGGTGTCGCCGGACGGGCCGGGCACGGCGAGGGTGGCCGCGAAGCCGACCCCGGGCTGTTCGAGCAGCGCCGCGTCGATCTCGCCGAGCTCGATCCGGTAGCCGCGGATCTTCACCTGGAAGTCGCTGCGACCCTGGTACTCCAGCGCCGGTCCGGTGCCGTCGGAGTCGCTGCGCCAGCGGACGATGTCGCCGGTGCGGTACATCCGCTCGCCGGGTGCGCCGTGCGGGTTCGCCACGAACCTCGACGCGGTCAGTCCCGGCCGGCGGTGGTAGCCGCGGGCCAGGCCGGGCCCGGCGATGTACAGCTCGCCCGGCACCCCCTCGGGGACCGGCTGCAGGTGCGCCCCGAGGACCACCTCGCTGACCCCGCGGATCGGGCCGCCGAGGGTGATGGGCTCGCCCACCGTCATCGGCACGCTGATGTTGGACATGACGGTGGTCTCGGTGGGCCCGTACGCATTCGACAGGCGCCGGCCGGGCGCCCAGCGGGCCACCAGGTCGGGCGGGCAGGCCTCGCCGCCGAACACCACGTCGGCGAAGTCGTCGAGGCCGGTGGGGTCGACGGTGGCCAGCGCGGCCGTGGTGACGAAGGCGTGGGTGACCCCCTCGTCCGCGACGAGCCGGGCCAGTTCGGCTCCGCCGTACACGGTGGGCGGCGCGATGACCATGGTGGCGCCGGCCCCGAAGGCCTGCAGGTACTCGAACACGGCGCCGTCGAAGCTGGGCGTCGAGAAGTGCAGGGTGCGCGAGCGCGCGGTCGCCCCGAAGCGCTGCAGCTGGTCCCGGGCGAAGTTGTCGAGTCCGCTGTGGGAGACCAGGACGCCCTTGGGGACGCCGGTGGAGCCGGAGGTGTACACCAGGTAGGCGGCGCTGCGCAGGTCGATCGGGCCGGTGCGGTCGGCGTCGGTCAGGGGCCGCGGCGACCGGGCCGCGCAGTCGGCGGCGAACGCGGGGTCGTCCAGGTGCAGCCACCGCACCGTCGCCGGCAGTCGGTCGCGGTGCGCGGTCATGGCCACACCGAGGGTGGCGCCCGAGTCGGCGAGCATGTGCTCGATCCGCTCCGCCGGGTACGTCGGGTCCACCGGCACGAATGCCGCGCCGGTCTTGGCCACCGCCCACATCGCCGACACGGATTCCACCGATCGAGGGATGCCGAGTGCGACAAAGGTTTCCGGACCGGCGCCGAGTTCGACGAGGGCGCGGGCCAGCCGGCTGGAGTCCTCGTCGAGTTCGCGGTACGTCACGCTGCGGCCGCCACCCGCGCCGTCCGGGGCGTGCAGCGCGATCGCCTCGGGATCACGCGCGGCCGCGTCCGACAGGATCTGCGGCAGGGTGCGCGACGATCCCCCAGCGCCGCCGCGGACCGGGAGCAGCCGCTCGCGTTCCGCCTCGTCGAGTGCGTGCGAGTGGGCGCGCGGCACCGGTGCGTGCGGGTCGGCGGCGACGGCCGCGAGCACCCGGCGGACCCGGTCCGCGATGGCCGCGACCGCGGCGTCGTCGAACACGTCGGCGTCGTACTCGAACTTCAGGTTCAGCCGCTCGTCGCCCGACGCCACCAACGCCAGCGGGTAGTGCGCCGAGTCGCGCCCGTGGATCCCGGCAACCCGCAGTCCGGCGATCTCCGTCTGCGCGGTCAGGCCGGCGCGGTCGACCGGGTAGGACTCGAACACGGTGAGGGTGTCGAAGGCAGCGCCGGGGCCCGCGGCCCGCTGGATGTCGGCCAGGCCCAGGTGGTGGTGCTCGAGCAGGGCCGCCTGCTCGGTCTGGACGCGGTCGAGCAGCTGGGCGACCGTCTCGTCCGGGTCGAGGGTGACCCGGACCGGGATGGTGGTGATGAACAGCCCGACCATCGACTCGATGCCGGGGATCTGCGGCGGCCGTCCGGACACGGTGCCGCCGAACACGACGTCGCTGCGGCCGGTCAACGCGGCGAGCACGATGCCCCACCCCACCTGGACCATCGTGTTGAGGGTGACGCCGCGCTCGCGTCCGAGGGCCCGCAGCCGCTCGGTCTGCTCCTCGGTCAGCGCGACCGCGGCCTCGCTGGAGCCGACGGCGCGGTGCGCGGCGGCCGGCGCCAGCAGGGTCGGCTCGCCCCGGTCGGCGAGGAGCCGACGCCAGGCGTCCGCGGCGTCCGCGGGGTCTCGCCGGGACAGCCAGGTCAGGTAGTCGCGGTACGGGCGGACTGGCGGCAGCACGGCCGGGTCGGCGTCGGTCGCGTACAGGGTGAGCAGGTCCCTGATCACCAGCGGCGTGGACCAGCCGTCGAGCAGGATGTGGTGGTTGGTGATCACCAGCCGGTACTCGGACTCGCCGAGCCGGACCAGCAGCATCCGCAGCAGCGGCGGCGCGGACAGGTCGAACCCGGCGACCCGGTCGGCGTCGACGGTGGCGGCGAACTCGCGGTCCCGGTCCTGCGGGCCGCAGCCGGAGAGGTCCACCTCGGTCCACGGCAGCGTCACCCGGTCGGCGACCACCTGCACGGCCGCTCCGGACTGGTCGTGCACGAAGGCCGCCCGCAGGTTCGGGTGACGGTCGAGCAGCGCCTGACCGGCCCGGCGGACCCGGTCGGCGTCCACGGTGCCGCGCAGGTCCAGCGTCAGCTGCACCACGTACGGGTCCACCGTGGCGTCGGAGAACTGGGTGTGGAACAGCAGGCCGGACTGCAGCGGCGAGAGCGGCCACACGTCGGTGAGGTCCGGGAACCGGGCCTCGAGCCGCTCGATCGCACCCTGGTCGAGCTCGACCAGGGCCAGGTCGGACGGGGTGAGTCCGCCGGTGTCCGGCGCGGCGGCGTGCCGGCCGAGGGCGGTCAGGGCCTCGACCCACAGGTCGGCGAGCCGTCGCACCTCCTCGGCGCCGAGCACGCCGGTCGGGAACGCCCAGGTGGCGCGCAGCCGGGAGCCGTCGTCGGCGGCGAGGGTGACGGCGTTGACGTCGAGGACCGCGGCGACCGGCAGGCTCGGGCTCGGCCCGTCGTCGAGCCGGGTGTCGGTGATGGGCAGCCACCCCGAGTCCAGGTGTTCGAGCTGCTGCGTGCCGGTCAGCCGGCCCAGGTAGTTGAAGCTGATCTGCGGCCGGCGGGGCTCGTCGAGCGGCGGCCGGGCCAGGTAGCGCAGCAGGCCGTAGCCGATGCCGTGGTCCGGGACGGCGAGCAGCTTCTCCTTGACAACCTTCACCGCGGCGCCGGCCGCGGGGCCGCCGGCGAAGGCCTCGTCCAGGTCGACGCCGGCGAGGTCCAGCCGGACCGGGAAGATCGTGGTGAACCAGCCGACGGTCCGGAACAGGTCGGCCCCCGGCACCACATGCTCCTCGCGGCCGTGGCCCTCGAGGCTGACCAGCGTGTCGGCGGCCTCGCCGCCCCGCTCACGGCGCCAGCGCGCCACCGCCATCGCCAGCGCGGCCAGCAGGCCGTCGTTCACGCTGCCGTGGAAGGACTCGGGCACGGCGGTGAGCAGCGCCTCGGTGACCTCGGCGGGCAGCTCGACCTCGACGGTGTCGACGGTGGCGTGGACGTGGGCCCCCGGGGGGGGGGGCCCCCACCAGGATCCGCCAGGAGACGCCGTCGACGGCCAGATGGTGCGCGACCACCAGCAGTCGGCCGGGGCCGGCCGCCGGTGCGAACCACACCGCCTGCAGCAGCACCCCCATCTCGGGGTCGAGCTGGCCGGCGGCCGCGTCGAGTGCGGCGCCGGCGGTCGCGACGAACTCCGGGCCGGTGACCGAGTCCACCTCGACCCGGGTGAGCAGGTCCGCGGCCCGCACGGTCCCCGGCTCCGGCACCTCGAGCATCGGTGCCCCCGACGCCGGCCGGCGCAGGGTGGCGCGGAGCATGTCGTGGCGGTCCAGGACGGCCTGCAGGGTCCGTTCGAGCCCGTCCCGGTCCGCGTCGGCGGGCAGGGTCAGCAGCGCGGTCTGGGTGTACCGGCGAACGTCGCCGCCGCGGTCGAGCAACCAGTGCATCACCGGGGTGAGCGGCGCGGTGCCGACTCCGCCGCCGGGCAGTTCGTCGAGCACCTCGGCCGCCTCGGCGCCGTCACCGCGGGCCACCGCCGCGAGGGCCGCGACCGTCTTGTGCTCGAACACCTCCCGGGGCGTGAGCACCAGGCCGGCGTCCTTGGCCCGGGCGACCAGCTGGATGGACATGATGCTGTCGCCGCCGAGGCCGAAGAAGGAATCGTCGACACCCACCTCGTCGAGGCCCAGCACCTCGGCGAACAACCCGGCCAGCAGCGTCTCCGGGCCGGTCCGCGGGACCCTGCCGGAGCCCGCCGACGCCCCGAAGTCGGGATCGGGCAGGGACTTCCGGTCCAGCTTGCCGTTCTCGGTCAGCGGCAGCCGGTCCAGCACCACGATGGTGGCCGGCACCATGTGGGCGGCCAGGTCGGCGGCGAGGAACTCGAGCAGGCCGTCGCGGTCGGGGGCGGCGCCGGGCTCGGGCACCACGTACCCGACGAGGCGGGTGCGGCCCTGACCGTCGTCGTGCACCAGCACCACGGCCTGCGCGACGCCGGGGTACCGCAGCGCGGCGGCCTCGATCTCGCCGAGCTCGATCCGGAAGCCGCGGATCTTGACCTGGAAGTCGCTGCGGCCCAGGTACTCCAGCTCCCCGGCGGCGCTCCAACGGGCCAGGTCGCCGGTGCGGTACATCCGCTGCCCGGGCCTGCCGTCGGGATCGGCAACGAACCGGCCGGCGGTCAGCGCGGACCGGCCCAGGTAGCCACGACTGACCTGGTCGCCGGTGACGTAGACCTCGCCGGTGGCGCCGGGCGCGACCGGGTGCAGCCGCCGGTCGAGCACCGCCACCCGCAGACCCGGGACCGCACGGCCGATGACGCTGGCCGCGGAGGACGCGGCGCGGGCGGCGTCGAGCGGCAGCCGCGTCACGTGCACCGTGGTCTCGGTGATGCCGTACATGTTGACCAGCCGCGGCGCGTCGTCCGAGTGCCGGGCGTACCAGCGGCCGAGCTGGGCGAAGTCCAGGGCCTCGCCGCCGAAGATCACCAGCCGCAACGCCAGGTCCGGCGCGTCGGGCCCGGACTCGGCTGCCACCCGGTCCGCCTCCGCCAGCTGGTAGAACGCGGTCGGGGTCTGGTTGAGCACCGTCACCCGTTCGCGGCGGAGCAGCTCGAGCATGGCCTCCGGGGACCGGGCGGTGTGGTAGTCGACCACCACCAGCCGGCCGCCGCGCAGCAGCGGACCCCACAGCTCCCACACCGAGAAGTCGAAGGCGTAGGAGTGGAACATCGTCCACACGTCGCGGTCGTCGAAACCGAACTCGTCGGCGGTGTTCGCGAACAGCGTCAGCACGTTGCGGTGTGCGACCTGGACGCCCTTGGGGCGGCCGGTGGAGCCGGACGTGTAGATCACGTACGCCACGTCGTCCGGGTCCAGCGGCGCGCGGCGGTCCGCGTCGGTGACCGGCGCCCCGGAGGCGGCGGCGAGTGCGGTGGTGAGCTCCGGGGAGTCGACGGCCAGTGTCGGCGCGCCGAGCGTGGACAGCTGCGCCGATTCCTCGGCGGTGCACAGGATGCACAGCGGCGCGGCGTCCGCGACGGTGAAGGCGAGCCGTTCGGTGGGGTAGCTGGAGTCCAACGGCAGGTACCCGGCGCCGGCCTTGACGACGGCGAGCAGCGCCACCACCAGGTCCGCCCCCCGCGGCAGCGCGACCGCGACGAGGGTCTCCGGGCCGGCCCCGCGGGCGACCAGCACCCGGGCCAACCGGTTGGCCCGGTCGTCGAGGGCGGCGTAGGTCAGTGTGGTCTCGCCCGCGGTGACGGCGATCGCGTCGGGGAAGCCGGCCGCCGCCCGGCCGAACGCGTCCGCGAGGGTGTCGGTGCCCGCGCCGACGCCCGGCTCGTTCCACTCGGTGAGCATGGCGTGGCGTTCGGCGGCGGTGGTCACCTCGACATCGCCGACCGCGCGGTCCGGGTCGGCGATGACCGCGGCGAGCAGCGCCGTGAACCGGTCGGCGAACCCCCGCACCGTGTCGGCGTCGAACACGTCGGTGGCGAAGGTGAAGGCGCCGGTCATGCCGTCGGGGGCGCCGTCGCGGTCGTACCGCTCGGCGAGGGTGAGCTGCAGGTCGAACTTCGCGACCGCCAGGTCGAGGTCCAGGCCGCCGGCGGTGAGCCCGGGCAGCTCGAGCCGGGGCAGCTCGTTGTTCTGGAACTCGAGCATCACCTGGAACAGCGGCGAGTGCGACGTCGACCGTTCCGGTGCGACGGCGTCGACGAGACTCTCGAACGGGAGGTCGGCGTGGCCGAACGCGGCCAGGTCCGACTCCCGTACGTCGGCGAGCAGCCCGCGGAACGAGGCGTCCGGGTCGATCGTGCTGCGCAGCACCAGGGTGTTGACGAACATGCCGACCAGCTCGTCCAGTCCGGCGTCGCCGCGACCGGCCACCGGGGTGCCGACCGCGAGGTCGTCGGCGCCGGACAGCGCGGACAGCAGCAGCGCCAGCGCGGCGTGCACGGTCATGAACATCGTCGAGTTCGCGCCGCGGGCCAGTTCGGCGAGCCGGCGGTGCACGGCGGGGTCGACGTGCAGCGGCACCGTGGCGCCGCGGAACGAGCGCTGCACCGGACGCGGACGGTCGGTCGGCAGCGCCAGCACCTCCGGCAGACCGGACAGGGTCCGGGTCCAGAACTCGAGCTGCCGCGACAGCAGGGACTGCGGGTCGTCGGCGGTGCCCAGCAGGTCGCGTTGCCAGAGCGCGTAGTCGGCGTACTGCACGGGCAGCGGGGCCCAGTCGGGGCCGTGCCCGGCCGTCCGGGCGGTGTAGGCGGCCATCACGTCCCGGGCCAGCGGCGCCATCGAGAAGCCGTCCGCGCAGATGTGGTGCACCACGATGGCGAGCACGTGCGCGTCGTGGCCGCACCGCAACAGCGTGGCGCGGACCGGTGCGGCGTGGGTGACGTCGAAGCCGGCGGAGACGAATTCCGCGATCCGCGGGGCCAGTTCGTCCTCGGTGACCCACTCGGTGACCAGCTCGGGCAGTGCCGCGACCGCGGGCACGACGACCTGGACGGGCTCGCCGCCGACTCGCGGGAACATGGTGCGCAGGGCCTCGTGCCGGTCCAGGACGTCGAGGACCGCGGCCCGCAGCGCGTCGGTGTCCAGTGCGCCGGTGAGCCGGACCGCGAGCGGCACGTTGTAGGCGGCGGAGTCGGTGTCGAACTGGTTGAGGAACCACATCCGCTGCTGGGCCAGCGAGAGCGGCAGCCGCTCCGGTCGCGGCCCCGCCGTCAGCTGCGGCCGCGGGCCGGTCGCCGGCCGCTCCGATTCCAGCCACCGGGCCAGCGCGGCCACGGTCGGCGCCTCGAACAGGGCGCGCACCCCCACCTCGGTGTCGAGGGCGGCGCCGAGCCGGGCGGTCACCCGGGTGGCGATCAGCGAGTTGCCGCCCAGGTCGAAGAAGTGGTCGTCGACGCCGACCCGCTCGGCGCCGAGGACCTCGGTGAACACCTCCGCGACCGTCCGCTCGAGCTCGGTGCGGGGGGCCCGGTACTCGGCGCCGGAGTTGGCGTACACCGGTGCGGGCAGCGCCGCCCGGTCCAGCTTGCCGACCGGGGTCAGCGGAATCTTGTCGAGCAGCGTGACCGCGTCGGGCACCATGTGGGCGGGCAGCCGGGCGGCGGCGAAGTCCCGGACCTCGGCGCCGGTGAGCGGGCGGCCGTCGACCACCCGGACGTAGGTGGCCAGGCGGGTGACGCCGGCGGCGTCCCGATGCCCGGTGGTGACGGTGAAGTCCACGTCCGGGTGCGTGGCGACCACCGCGTCGACGTCGCCTAGCTCGATCCGGAAGCCACGGATCTTGACCTGGAAGTCGCTGCGGCCGATGTACTCGGCCACACGTCCGCCGTCCGGCGCGCCGCGCCAGCGGACGATGTCACCGGTCCGGTACATCCGCTCGCCGGGTGCGCCGTGCGGGTTCGCCACGAAGCGTTCCGCGGTCAGCGCGAAGTTGTGGTGGTAGCCGCGGGCCAGTCCGGGCCCGGCGATGTACAGCTCGCCCGGTGTCCCCTCCGGGACCGGCTGCAGGTAGGTGCCGAGCACCAGTTCGGAGACGCCGCGGACCGGGCCGCCGATGGTGACCGGTTCCCCCGCGACCAGCGGGTCGCTGATGTTCGACATGATCGTCGCCTCGGTCGGCCCGTAGCCGTTGTGCAGGCGCCGGCCCGGTGCCCAGCGGGCCACCAGGTCCGGCGGGCAGGCCTCGCCGCCGACGCACACGCAGCCGAACTCGTCGAGTCCCGTGGGATCGACGGTGTCGAGCGCCGCCGTGGTGACGAAGGCGTGGGTGACCCGCTCGTCCGCGATCACCCGGGCGAGTTCGGCGCCGCCGTACACGCCGGGGGGCGAGATCACCATGGTCGCGCCCGCCTCGAACGCGAGCAGGTAGTCGAGCACCGACGCGTCGAAGCTGGGCGTCGCGAAGTGCAGGACCCGCGACGCCGGCCCGGCCCCGTAGCGGTCGGCCTGCTCCCTGGCGAAGTTGTCGAGGCCCTCGTGGGTGAGCGCCACGCCCTTCGGGACGCCGGTCGAGCCGGAGGTGTAGATCATGTAGGCGGGATGATGCAGCCGCAGCGGTGTGCTCCGGTCCGAGTCGGTGACCGGCGCCGGGGAACTCGACGCCAGCAGCGCCGGGGTCTCCGGGGCGTCGAGGACCACCCAGTCGACGTCGTCGGGCAGGCGGTCGCGGTCACGGGCGACGGTGACCCCGACCCGGGCGCCCGAGTCGGCGAGCATGTGCGCCACCCGCTCCGGCGGGTAGTTCGGGTCCACCGGCACGAAGGCCGCACCGGTCTTGGTGATCGCCCACATCGTCTCGACGGACTCCACCGACCGCGAGACGGCCAGCGCCACGAACTCCTCCGGTCCGGCGCCGCGCTCGGCGAGCAGCCGCGCCAGCCGGTTCGACCGCTCGTCGAGCTCGCGGTAGCCGACCTCGCGACCCTCGAAGGACAGCGCGACCGCGTCGCCGCGGCGGGCGGCGGTGTCGGCGAGCAGGTCCGGCAGCGTCCGCAGGGACCGGCCGGGGCGGCCGCGGACCGGGACCAGGGCGTCGTGTTCGGCCGGCGAGAGCAGCCACAACTGCGCCAGCGGGAGGTCCGGCGTCGCGGCGAGTGCGTCGAGCGTGCGCCCGAGCTGGGCGCCGATCCGGTCGATGGTCTCGGCGTCGAACAGGTCCGGGAAGTACTCCAGCTTCAGGGTGAGGCGGCCGGTGTCGGAGGCGATCAACGCCAGCGGGTAGTGCGCCGCGTTGGCGGTGTCGTGCACGCCGACCACGTGCATGCCGGCGATGTCGGTGTCCTCGGTCAGCCCGGCCCGGTCCACCGGGTAGGACTCGAACACGGTGAGCGTGTCGAAGGTGGCGGCGGGACCGACCAGCTGCTGGATCTCGCTGAGGCCGAGGTGGTGGTGCTCGAGCAGCGCCGCCTGTTCCGACTGGATCCGTTCGAGCAGGGTGCCGAGCGACTCGGTGGGGTCCAGGGTGACCCGGACCGGCAGGGTGTTGATGAACAGACCGATCATCGACTCGATACCGGGGATCTGCGGCGGCCGCCCCGACACCGTGCCGCCGAAGACCACGTCCCGGCGGTCGGTCAGCTCGCTGAGCACTATGCCCCAGGCCGCGCGGATCAGGGTACTGACGGTCAGCCCGCGCGCGCGGGCCAGCGCCCGCAGTTCCTCGGTGCGCCTGGCCGGGACCTCGAGCCGGACCTCCCGGGACTCGCTGTCGCGGGTGCGGCCGAGACCCAGCGGGCTCAGGAGGGCAGGTTCCTCGATGCCGGCCAGCGCGCGGCGCCACGCGGCCGCGGAGTCGGTGTCCTCGCGGCGGGTGAGCCAGGTGAGGTAGTTGCGGTACGGGTGCACTGCGGGCAGCTCGTCGGCGGAGCCGTCGGTTGCGTACAGGGTCAACAGGTCCCGCAGCAGCAGCGGCATCGACCAGCCGTCGAGCAGGATGTGGTGGTTGGTCAGGATCAGCTTCTGGGTTTCCGGCCCGGTCCGGATCAGCAGGAACCGCAGCAGCGGCGCGACGGCCATGTCGAACCCGAGGGCCCGGTCCGCGGCCATCACCCGGTCCACCTCGGTGCCGCGTTCGTCCGGGGACAGGTCCGCGAGGTCGAGCTCGGACCACGGCAGCTCCACCCGGTCCTGCACCACCTGCACCGGCCGGCCCGTGCTGTCCGCGACGAACGACGTGCGGAGGTTGGCGTGCCGGTCCAGCAGCGCCTGGCCCGCCCGCCGCATCCGCTCGGGCTGCGCGCCGCGCAGTTCGAGCGTGAGCTGCACCGTGTACGAGTCGACGGTCCGGTCGGCCAGCTCGGCGTGGAAGAGCAGGCCGGACTGCAGCGGTGCGAGCGGCCACACGTCGCTGAGCGTGCGGTGGGTCCGCTCGAGCCGGTCGATCTCCGCCTGGTCGAGGGTCACCAGGTCCAGGTCGGACGGGGTGAGCCCACCCGCCTCCGGGGCGGCGGCGTGCCGGGTCAGCGCCTGCAGGGCCTGCGACCACAGGTCGGCGATCTCGCGAACCTCCGGTTCGGTGAGGATCCCGGTGGGGAACGCCCAGGTGGCACGCAACCGGGAGCCGTCGGCGTCGGCGAGCGTGACGGCGTTGATGTCGAGGACCGCGGCGACCGGCAGGTCGGGGTCCTGGACCAGGTTCAGGTCGACGTCGGAGGTCGGCATCCACCCCGTCGGCGCGGTGGTCTCGTTTCCGGCGGTGGCGAACCTGCCGAGGTAGTTGAAGCTGACCTCCGGTACCGGCAACGGTGCCAGCTCCGCGGCGCCGTCGGTGTCCAGGTGCCGGAGCAGGCCGAACCCGATCCCGTGGTCGGCGAAGGCGAGCAGTTGTTCCTTGACCGCCTTGAGTGCGGTCCCGGCGGCCGCCCCGCCCGAGTACGCGGCGTCGAGGTCCACGTCGCCGAGGTCGAGTCGCACCGGGAACAGCGAGGTGAACCAGCCGACGGTGCGGGACAGGTCGGCTCCGGGGACCACGTGCTCCTCGCGTCCGTGTGCCTCGAGGTTGATCAGCGCGCCCGGCCGGGTGTCCGCGTCGCCGCGGTCGCGCCGCCACCGGGTCAGCGCCATCGCCAGCGCGGTGAGCAGGCCGTCGTTGACGCTGCCGTGGTACTTCTGCGGGAGCATGGCCAGTACCCCGTCGCTGACCTCGGCGGACAGCTCCACGGTGACCCGCTCGACCGTGGCGCCGACGTCTCGGCCCGGGTCGATCGCCCGCGAACCGAGCAGCGGATCGGGTGTGGCCAGCGTGCGTCGCCACTGGTCCAGTTCGTCGCGGCGGTCGGCGGCGAGGTCCGTCAGCGCGTGCGCCCACCGTCGCATCGAGGTACCGACCGGGGCCAGCGCCGGCTCGGCGCCGGCCGTCACCTGCGCCCAGGCCGTCGCGAGGTCGGGGACAAGGATCCGCCAGGAGACGCCGTCCACCACGAGGTGGTGCGCCACCAGCAGGATCCGGCCCTGGCCGGCCGCCGAGTCCAGCCACACCACCTGCAGGACGGCGCCCGTCGCCGGGGCCAACCGGTCCTGCGCGGCGTCGAGCTCGGCCAGGGCTGCCGCGGCGAAGGCGTCGGTCCCGGGCGCGGCGTCCACCGGCACCCGCCGGACGTACTCCCCCGCCGGCGCCGAGCCGACCGGCCGCACCTCGACCGCGTCGCGGTGCAGCCGGGCCCGCAGCATGTCATGCCGGTCCACGACGGCCTGCACCGTCGCGACGAGCTGTTCGACGGAGTCCAGGTCGGAGGGGGCCTGCAGCAGGATGTTCTGCGACATCCGGTCGAACGAACCGCCGCGGTCGAGCAGCCAGCGCACGATCGGGGTCAGCGGCAGCTCCCCGACCCCGCCTCCGGGCAGTTCGTCGAGCACCGGTGCGACGGCGTCGCTGACAGTCGCGACCGGTGCCAAGCCGGCGACGGTCTTGCGTTCGAAGATGTCGCGGGGCGAGAGCTGGATTCCGGCCGCCTTGGCCCGGGCCACCAGCTGGATGGACATGATGCTGTCCCCGCCGAGAGCGAAGAACGACTCGTCGGCGCCCACCGAGTCCAGGCCGAGCACCTCGGCGTACAGCCCCGCGAGCATCGTCTCCATCTCGGTGCTCGGCGCCCGACCGGACTCCGGGCGAGAGGTGAAGTCCGGGGCCGGCAGCGCGCGCCGGTCCAGCTTGCCGACCGGGGTGACCGGCAGCTCGTCGAGCACCACCAGCGCGGCGGGCACCATGTATGGCGCCAGCTCCGACCCGACGAAGGCGAGCACCTCGGCGGGGTCGGGGGCGGACCCGGCCTCGGGTACGAGGTAGCCGACCAGTCGGCCCCGCCCGGCGGGGTCGGGCCGGGTGGTCACCACGGCGTGCGCCACTCCCGGGTAGCGCGAGAGCGCCGACTCGACCTCGCCGAGCTCGATGCGGTACCCGCGGATCTTGACCTGGAAGTCGCTGCGGCCCAGGTACTCCAGGTCGCCGACGGTCTGCGTCCCGGTCCCGGCGTTCCACCGCGCCAGGTCGCCGGTCCGGTACATCCGGGCGCCGTCGGTGCCGAACGGGTTGGGCACGAACCGTTCGGCGGTGGTGCCGGGGCGGTTGCGGTACCCCCGGGCCAGTCCGGGCCCGGTCACGTACAGCTCCCCGGTGACACCGCGGGGCACCGGCCGCAGCCGTGCGTCGAGCACCAGTTCGCCGCAGCCGAGCGGCGGCCTGCCGATGGTCACCGGGAGGGCCGGGTCCATCGGACCGGTGACGCTGGTCGCGACGGTGGCCTCGGTCGGGCCGTACGCGTTGAACATCCGGCGCCCGCCGCGGACCCACTGCGCCACCAGTTCCGGCGGGCAGGTGTCACCACCGGTGATCACGACGCCGAGGTCGTCGAGGCCGGTGGCGTCCACCGACGACAGCGCCGCGGGGGTGACGAACGCGTGGGTGACGCGTGCGTCGCGCAGCAGGTCGCGCAGTTCCTCGCCGCCGTAGACGGTCGGGGCGGCGACGACCATGGTGGCGCCGGCGCCCAGGGCCAGCAGCAACTCGAGCACCGAGGCGTCGAAGCTGGGCGAGGAGAAGTGCAGGGTCCGCGAGTGCCGCGTGACCCCGAACCGGGTGCGCTGGTCCTCGGCGAAGTTCGCGAGGCCCCGGTGCGTCACCACGACGCCCTTCGGGACACCGGTCGAACCGGACGTGTAGATCAGGTAGGCGGGATGGTCGAGCGTCAGCGGGACCGTCCGGTCGGCGTCGGTGACCGGGGCCGCGGACAGGCCGGCGAGTTCCGCTGCCGTGTCCGCGTCGTCGAGCACGAGGTGGGGCACCGCGTCCGGGAGTGACTCGCGGTGGGTGGACAGGGCCAGGCCCAGGACCGCCCCGGAGTCCTCGAGCATGTGCAGGATCCGGTTCGCCGGGTAGTTCGGGTCCACCGGCACGTAGGCGGCGCCGGTCTTGGCGACCGACCACACCGCGAGGATCGACTCGAACGAGCGCGGCATCGACACCGCCACCACCGATTCCGGTCCCACCCCCCGCTGGATCAGCAGGCGCGCCACCCGGTTCGAGTGTTCGTCGAGATCGCGGTAGGACACCTCGCGCCCGGCCACGACCAGGGCGGGTGTGTCCGGATCGACCGCGACCGCCGCGGCCAGCAGTTCGGGCAGCGTGTGCGGCGCCACCGCCGGGCCACCGGCCACCGGCGTCAGCTCCGTCCGTTCGGTGGGTCCGAGGATCTCGGCGTCCCCGATCGGACGGTCCGGCTCGGCCGTGACGCCGGCGAGGATCCGCTGCAGCCGGTCGGCCAGCACCGCCACCGACGACCGGTCGAAAAGGTCCGTGGCGTAGGTGAATCCGGCCGTGATGCCGGCCGGCGCCCCGTCCTCGTCGAACTCTTCGGCACAGGTCAACTGCAGGTCGAAATTGGAGATGTCGGTGCCGAGGTCGATGCCCTCGACGGTCAGTCCCGGCAGTTCGAGCCTGGCCCGCTCGTTGTTGCGGAACTCGAACATCACCTGGAACAGCGGCGAGTGCGCGGTGCTGCGTTCCGGCGCGAGGGCCTCCACGAGTCGTTCGAACGGGACGTCCGCGTGGTGGAACGCCTCCAGGTCGCGTTCGCGGACGTCGGCCAGCAGTTCGGTGAACGACGCGCCGGGATCGACCGGGGTCCGCAGCACCAGGGTGTTGACGAACATGCCGACCAGGCCGTCCAGCGCGGCCTCGCCGCGGCCGGCGATCGGGGTTCCGACGGCGATGTCCTCACCCGCGCTCAGCCGCGCCAACAGCACCGCGAGGGCGGCGTGTACCGCCATGAACACCGTCGAGTTGCGTTCCCGCGCGGTGGCCACGATGCGACGGTGCAGCGCCGCATCGACGGTGAAGGTGAACTCGGCCCCGGCCAGCGACTGGGTCATCGGGCGGGGGCGGTCGGTGGGCAGGTCGAGCAGGTCCGGCAGCCCGGCCAGGGTCTGCGACCAGTAGTCGGTCTGGGCGGCGAGCACGCTGTCCGGGTCGGCGGGGTCGCCGAGCGCGGCGCGCTGCCACAGCGTGTAGTCGGCGTACTGGACCGGCAGCGGCGCCCACTGCGGGGCCTCCCCCTGGACGCGGGCTCCGTAGGCGGCCATCACGTCCCGGGCCATCGGCGCCATCGAGAAGCCGTCCGCGCAGATGTGGTGCACGACGATGGTCAGCACGTGCTCGCCGGGGCCGACCCGCAGCAGGACGGCCCGCAGCGGCGGCGCCGTGGTCACGTCGAACCCGGCACGGGCCAGGGCGGTGATGCGCGTCGGCAGTTCGTCCTCGGTGACCGGGACCGTCTCGAGGCCCGGCAGCGCGTCCGCGGCGGCGAGCACCTCCTGGGTGGGCTGGCCGCCGCGCAGCGGGAACCTGGTGCGCAACGACTCGTGCCGGTCGAGGACGTCCATCACGGCCGCGCCCAGCGCGTCGGTGTCGAGGTCCCCGGTCAGCCGCACGGCCATCGCGATGTTGTACGCCGCGGAGGTGACGTCGAACTGGTTGACGAACCACATCCGCTTCTGCGCCAAGGACACCGGCAGCGGATCCGGCCGCGTCGCCGGTTCCAGTGCCGGCCGTTCGACGCCCCGGGCGCCCGCGGTCTCGATCCGCAGGGCCAGCGTCGCCACCGTCGGTGCGTCGAACACCTCGCGGACCCCGACTTCCGTGCCCAGCGCGGCATTCGCGCGGGCCACCAGGCGGGCGGCGACCAGCGAGTTGCCGCCGAGGTCGAAGAAGTTGTCGTGCACCCCGACCCGGTCCGAGGCCAGCAGGTCGGCGGCGATCGAGGCCAGGATCTCCTCGACCGGGTTGCGGGGGGCCACGAACTCGGCCGCGGAGGCCAGGAACTGCGGCTCGGGCAGGGCCCGACGATCCAGCTTCCCGGACGGGCCCAGCGGCAGCTCGTCGAGCACCACGATCTGCGCCGGCACCATGTACGGCGCGAGTTCCGTTGCGGCGCTGACGCGTACCGCGGCCGGATCGGGGGCGGCGCCGGGAGCGGCCACCACGTAGCCCACCAGGGCCTCACCGGTGAGGTCGTCGTGGTGGACCACCACCACCGCCTGCCCGACGGCCGGGTCGGTCAGCAGCGCCGCCTCCACCTCGCCGAGCTCGATGCGCTGACCGCGCAGCTTGACCTGGAAGTCGCTGCGGCCCAGGTACTCGAGCGCCCCGCCGCGGACCTTCCCCGGGGCCGGTCCGGGCAGCCCCAGCCGGCGGACCACGTCGCCGGTCCGGTACATCCGCGGGGCGGGTCCGCCCGCGGCACCGGTGGCGAACGGGTTCGCCACGAAGCGGTCCGCGGTCAGGTCGGCGCGGCCGACGTAGCCGCGGGCCAGCTGCACGCCGGCGAGGTAGAGCTCGCCGCGCACGCCCACCGGGACCGGGTGCAGACGCGAGTCGAGTACGTACACCTGGGTGTTCCAGACCGGCACGCCGATCGGCACGCTGTCGCGGTCGGCGGACGAGGTGGGCCAGGCGGTGACGTCGACGGCCGCCTCGGTGGGGCCGTACAGGTTGTGCAGCTCGGCTCCGGTGAAGCGGCGGAAGGCCTCGGCGGTGGTCGGGGGCAGCGCCTCGCCGCTGCAGAACACCCGGCGCAGCCCGGCGCAGTCGTCGGCGCGGGCCCCGGCGAGGAAGGCCGAGAGCATCGACGGCACGAAGTGCAGCGTCGTCACGGCGCGCTCGGCGATCAACCGGGACAGGTAGCCCGGATCGCGGTGCCCGTCCGGGGCAGCCAGGACCAGCCGGGATCCGGTCTGCAACGGCCAGAACAGCTCCCACACCGACACGTCGAACGTCGTCGGCGTCTTCTGCAGGACGACGTCGGACCGGTCCAGCGGGTAGGTGGCCTGCATCCACCGCAACCGGTTGACGATGGCGCGGTGGGTGACGGCCACGCCCTTGGGCCGGCCGGTGGACCCGGAGGTGTAGATGACGTACGCGGTGTTGTCCGGCCGCAGCCCCGCTGCCGGGAGGTCGTCGGCGGTCAGCGGGCCGGCGTCGCGATCGGACAGGTCGAGGGTGTCCACCGCGACCGTGTCGATGCCGGTGTCCGCGGGCAGTGTCTCCTGGTCGGCGGCGGTGGTGAGTACGCACACCGGAGCGGCACTGTCGAGGACGTAACGGGTGCGCGCCTCGGGGTGGTCCGGGTCCAGCGGCACATACGCGCCGCCGGCCTCGACCACCGCGTAGATGCCCACCATCAGGTCCAGGGACCTGCGCATCGCCACCGCGACCCGGGACTCCGGCCCCACGCCGCGTGCGATCAGCGCCCGGGCCAGCCTGTGGGTCCGGGCCGCGAACTCGGCGTAGGTCAGTTCCTCGTCGCCGCAGACCAACGCCACGGCTTCGGGGGTGCGGGCCACCTGCGCCTCGAAGAGGTCGACGAGCGTGCCGTCGGGCACCTCCGCCGCGGTCGCGTTGAAGTCCTCGACCACCCGGCGGTGTTCGTCGGGGCTGAGCAGCGGCACGTCCCCGACGACGACCGTGGCGTCGTCGGCGACCGCCTCCAGCATCCGGACGAAGCGGTCCGCCAGCGCGGACATCGTGGTCGCGTCGAAAAGGTCGCGGGCGTAGGACATCTGACCGGACACGTGGCCCGGCCGACCCTGTTCGTCGGTGTGCTCGGTGGCGATCACCTGCAGGTCGAACTTGGCCGTCCCGGTGTCGACGTCGTCGACGTCGACGGTGAGGCCGGGCAGGGTCAGGTGCCCGTCCACGGCACCCTGCAGCACCAGCATCACCTGGAACAGCGGCGCGTGCGCCGCCGTCCGGTTCGCCGCCACGGCCTCGACCAGTCGCTCGAACGGCAGATCCGCGTGCCGCAGCGCCTCGAGGTCCCCGGTCCGGGTCCGCCCCAGCAGTTCGGTGAACCTGGTGCCGGGGTCGACCTGGGTGCGCAGGACCAGGGTGTTGACGAACATGCCGATCATGTCGTCGAGGTCCGGGTGGCCGCGGCCGGCGACCGGGGTGCCGATCGAGATGTCCTCGGCGCTGCTCGCGCGGGCCAGCACCACCGCCAGCGCGGCGTGCAGCACCATGAACAGGCTGGCGTGGTGCTCGCCGGCCAGTGCCAGCAGTCGGCGGTGCAGGTCCGCGTCCAGCGTGAAGTCGACAGCGCCGCCGCGCATCGACGGCTGGGTCGGGCGTGGGCGGTCCGCCGGCAGGTCCAGGACCTCCGGTGCGCCGTCGAGGGCCGCGGTCCAGTACTCGAGCTGCCGGGACAGCAGACTCGCCTCGTCGTCGACCTCGCCGAGCAGTTCACGCTGCCAGGCCGCGTAGTCCGAGTACTGCACTGCCAGCGGGGTCCAGGACGGCGCCGCGCCCTCGACCCGGGCCCGGTACGCGGTGAGCACGTCCCGGGCCAGCGGCCCCATCGACAGTCCGTCGGCCGCGATGTGGTGGACCACCAGCACCAGGGTGTGCGAGGTGGGCGCGGTGCGCAGCAGCCGGGCCCGCAGCGGCGGCTCCGTGGTCACGTCGAAACCCTCCGCGCCGAGCGCGGCGACGCGGCGCCGCAACACCGGCGCCGGCACGTACTCCGGCGTCAGGTCGGGCAGTGCCTCGTCGGCGGTGAGGACCAGCTGTACCGGTCCGTCGGGGGTGTTCGGGAAGACGGTGCGCAGGGTCTCGTGCCGGGTGACGACGTCGGCGACGGCCGTCCCGAGCGCCGCCTCGTCAAGTTCACCGGTGAGCCGGACCGCGATCGGGATGTTGTAGACCGCCGAGGTGTGGTCCAGTTGGTTGACCACCCACATCCGCTGCTGGGCCGGGGAGACGGGAGCGGGACCGGTGCGCGGCCGGCGCACCAGGGCCGGCTCGCCGGACGCATCAGCCCCGCCGGAGGCGAGGAAGGCGTCCACCCGGGTGGCGAGGCCTGCCACCGTCGGCGATTCGAAGAGGTCAAGGACGCCGAGTGTGCTTCCGAGCGCCGCGTTGGTCCGGGCCACCACCCGCGTAGCGACCAGAGAGTCTCCGCCGAGGTCGAAGAAGCTGTCGTCGATGCCCACCCGGGGGACGCCGAGCAGGTCCGCGAAGATGGTGGCGATCCGCTCCTCGGTCGGTGTGCTCGGTGCCCGGTACTCGGCTGCGCCGGTGTCGAACTGGGGCTCGGGCAGCGCGTGGCGGTCGAGCTTGCCCGCCGGCGTCAACGGCACCTCGTCGAGCACCACGACGGTGGCGGGCACCATGTGTGCGGGCAGTGCCTCGGCGGCGTGCTCGAGCAGCTCGGCGCGGTCGATCGACATCCCGGGCAGCGCCATCACGTAGCCCACCAGCGAGAGGTCGCCCGAGGGGCGGGCGTACCCGGTGGTCAGGGCGTACCCGACCGTCGGGTGGGCGCGCAGCACCGCGTCGATTTCGCCGAGTTCGATGCGGTAGCCGCGGATCTTGATCTGGAAGTCGCTGCGGCCCAGGTACTCCAGTTCCCGGCCGGGTGTCCACCGGGCCAGGTCGCCGGTCCGGTACATCCGTTCGCCGGGCCCGCCGTGCGGGTTCGCCAGGAAGCGCTCGGCGGTGGTCCCCGGCCGGTCGCGGTAGCCGAGCGCGAGTCCGTCGCCGGTGACGTACAGCTCGCCCGGCACGCCCACCGGCACCGGGTGCAGGCGGCGGTCCAGCACCATCTCGCCCGCGCCGCGGGTGGGGCCGCCGATGGTCACCGGCCGCCCGAGGGCCAGCGGCGAGCTGATGCCCGCGACCACGGTGGTCTCGGTCGGACCGTACGCGTTGAACAGGGCGCGGCCCGGTGCCCACTGCGCGACGAGCGCGGGCGGGCACACGTCACCACCTGTGATCACACACTGGAGGTGGTCGAGGCCGGTCGGGTCGACGGAGCCGAGCGCGGCGGGCGTCACGAAGGCGTGGGTGACGCGTTCGCGACGCAGC
Source organism: Rhodococcus sp. P4_C10 (assembly GCF_056402135.1). Taxonomy (NCBI): domain Bacteria; kingdom Bacillati; phylum Actinomycetota; class Actinomycetes; order Mycobacteriales; family Nocardiaceae; genus Rhodococcus; species Rhodococcus sp. P4_C10. Next base: position 86,795 of record NZ_JBFUHZ010000032.1, read on the forward strand.
AGTTCCGCGAGCTCCGCGCCGCCGTACACGGTCGGCGGCGCGATCACCATGGTGGCGCCGGCCGTGGTGGCCATCAGCAGTTCGAGGATCGAGGCGTCGAAGCTGGGCGAGGAGAAGTGCAGGGTCCGAGCGGAGCCGGTGATCGCAAAGCGCGCGGCCATCTCGGCCGCGAAGTTGGCCAGCCCACGGTGACCGACCACCACGCCCTTCGGGACACCGGTGGACCCCGACGTGTAGATCAGGTACGCCGGGTCGTCGATGCGCAGCGGCCGGGTGCGGTCGGAGTCGCCGACGGCGGACGTGTCACCGCCGGGGGCCCCGTCCGGTTCGTCGAGGACGAGCCACGCGGTGCCGTCTGGAAGTCGGTCGCGGTGGGCACGGACCGTCAGGCCGAGGGCGGCGCCGGAGTCGGTGAGCATGTGCTCGATGCGGTCCGGCGGGTAGTTCGGGTCCACGGGCAGGAAGGCGGCCCCGGTCTTCGCCACCGCCCAGGTGGCGGTCACCGACTCGAGCGAGCGGGCGATGGCCAGCGCGACAACCGATCCGGGACCGGCGCCGCGCCCGATCAGCGTCCGGGCCAGGGCGCTCGAACGCGCGTCGAGTTCGCGGTAGGTCAGTCGCTCGTCGCCCAGGACCAGCGCGTGGTGGTCGGGGTCGACGGCGGCGGCGGCGAGGATCTGTGCGAGGGTCCGCGGGGCCACCGGGTCGGGGCCTCGTACCGGGGCCAGGGCCGCGTACGCGGCGGCGTCGAGGATCGCGATGTCCCCGACCGGTCGATCAGCGTCGGCGACCGCTGCGTCGAGGACCCGGCCCAGTCTGACCGCGAACTGTTCGACGGTGGCGGCGTCGTACAGGTCGGCCGAGAAGTCGATCCGGACGGTGAGTCCACCGGGTTCGCCTGAACGGGACAGGCTTTCGGTCAGGTCCAGGTTCAGCGCCGATTCGGGGTGGTCGACCTGCCCGGCGCCGGCGGTGAGCAGCACCTGCGGCGCGGCCGGCCGCGGCCGTCGGCCGTCGGCGGCGAGCGCCTCGGCGATCCGCTCGAACGACAGCTCCACGTGCCGGAAGGCGCGTTGCTCGGTGTCCCGGGCCCGGCGCAGGTGGATCGCGAAGGTGGCGGCGGGGTCGACGGTGGTTCGCAGCGGGACCAGGTCGGGCGGGCCGGCCACCGACGCGTCCGGGCGTCCGGCGTCCGGCCCGTCGATTGCCCGGTCGTTCGTCGCACCGAGCGGGGCGCCGATGACGATGTCGTCGGACTCGGTGACCCGGCCGAGCAGCACACCGAGTGCAGTGTGCAGGACGGTGAAGGCGGTGACGTCGTGTCGCCGGCCGAATTCGGCCAGCGCCGCGTGCCGGCCCGCGTCGAGTGCCAGGTCCACCGTGCCGCGTCGGGAGGTGCGGTGTGCGGGACGGTGTCGATCCGGCCGCGGCAGCGCCGCAACCTCGGGGAACCCCGCCAGTTCCGTGGTCCAGAACGCGATGTCGCCGGCCTCGCGCAGCCTGCGGGCGCCGAGCGCCGCGGACTCGGGGTGCAGGTCTGCGATCAGGGTGGACGGGTCGGCCGCGAGCAGTTCGTGGATCAGTTCCACGAACCGGCGGTGGTGGGTGCGTAGTTCCTCGTCCCCGTAGCGGTTCGGGTTGCCCCGGAAGTCGACGAGAGTCCGGGCGGGCGAGCCACTTTGGTAGATGTTGACGAGGAGGTCCTGCACCGGACCGGACGTCACGATGTGGTACTCCCCGACGATCGACCCGAGGGTGATCTCCTGGTGGAAGAGCATCACGTTGACCATCGGGCCGCTCAGGCCCTCCCGGCCGCCGGTCATGCCCGCGTCGCGGCGGATGTCCTCGAGGCTGCAGCGCTGATGACGCAGGGCCCCCATCAGTTCCAGTTGCACCCGCTGCACCAGGTCGGTGACGGTGTCGTCGGCGTCGACGGTGATCCGCAGCGGCGCGACGTTCACCAGCATGCCGCCCGAACGCTGCAGCGGCGCGGTGGTGCGAGCCGACACCGGAAGGTTGACCAGTACGTCGTGCTTTCCGGTCATTCGTGAGAGGTAGCAGGCGAATCCGGCGATCAGCAGCGCAGCCGACGTCGCCCCGACCACCTCGTCGGACGCGTTCAGTCGGTCCAGCGCCGCGTCGGAGAGTTCGGCACTCTCGAGCCGGCTTCGGGCCGCCGCGGGGCCCTCGCGTTCGGCGAGGGTGGAACCCTCCTCGATCCCCACGATGTGCCGTGCCCAGTACTCACGGTCGGCCGCGAACCTGCTGGAGTCCCGGTACTTCTGGTCCAACTCGTAGAGCGTCCGCAACTCCAGGGCCCGGTTCGGTTCCGGCTCCGTCCCCTTGACCTGCGCGGTGTACAGCGCGGCGATGCGGTTCACCATCACCATGCCGCTGTACCCGTCCAGCGCGACATGGTGAATTCGCGTGTACCACAGGTAGTCCCGCTCCCCGACCTGCAGAACGCTCATCGCGACCAGGCGGTCGTGAGTGAGCCGGATGGGCGTGACGTAGTCGTTGTCCATCCAGTCGTGTGCCGCGGCGACCGGGTCGGCCTGCCCGCGGAAGTCGACGAACTCGACGGTCGCGTCGATGGTGTGGTCGACCATCTGCCGCGGTTCGCCGTCGACGTCCACGAGACGCAGGAACGGAGACTGGAACTCGTGTGCGGCGGTGACCGCCGCGGCGCGCAGTACTTCGAGGTCCAGGTCTCCGTGCAGGTCCACGTACTGCGCGATGAAGGTGGGCACCGCCGGCGCGAGTTGTTGGGAGAACCACATGCTGCGCTGGACCGCGGTCAGAGGGAAGGCAGTGGAGGGGCCGGCCGGGTGCTGAGCATGCTGTTCGCCGGTCTTGGTGCGATCCGCATCCGGATCAGTCGAGAAGAAATCCGTCATCGTAATCCCTAGGGCAATGAGGCGTGCGATTGCTCTTACGGCGTGTCGCTTCTTCCTTTTCTAAAGGGTATCGAGATGCGAATGTTGCCGTGCTGGTTTGTCGATACCACGGGTTCGGGACCGCGTTGGTTCGAAGGACGACGACAGAAGTCGGGTGCTGCAGAAGGTGTGTGCGCGACGGTGGTCGGCATTGTGTTCCCCCCAGTCGGGTGGGTGCGTAGGTGCATGGCTCTCTGTCACACCAGCCTCGCCCTGGACGGGGCCTGCCGACAGACACCCAAGGTGGTTACCTCGCCACCCCCCGAGTGGCAGTGACCGACCCCGCGAAGCTCTCTCCGCCGCAACAGTGACGCGTGCGACCATGCGTCTCGCGGGTGAGTCGGGTCACCGTCCTTGACGCTACCCGTCGGCACATGAAATCGCAGACGTGCAGTTCACGCCGTGTTTGTGGCTGTCACGTGTGTCAGTGTCACGTGTCTCAGCGGAGTCGTTCGGCCTCACGCGCGAGGTCGAGCAGCGTGGCGCACAGCGCGGCGAGTTCCGCCGGCGAGGCGCTCTCGGCCGCGGCCGTGGCGACGTCCTCCGCGGCGCACCGGACCTCGAACATCCGGTCCATCACCGCCGTCGCCTCGTCCGCGGTGAGCACCACGGCGTCGGGCGCGATCGCGGTGCCCTTCACAGCGACGCGCTGCTCGTAGGCGCGCTGTCGACAGGACTGGCGGCAGTACCGGCGGCGCCGGCCCATGCCCGCGTCAGGCACCTGTCGACCGCACCAGACGCACGATTCGGGTCTTCTCGAAGGGCCTGCCACAGTCGGCCACTGTACTGTGCGGGGCCGTCGTCCTCACCCGGTAAGGTGGTGGTCGATTCTGCGCGCCGTACGGGAACCAATCGGATTTCCGTGACGTTGTAGATGAGTGTGAACGCTTGGTCCGCCGATTTCAGGCGCGCTCGCGTGACCAGAGCTTTGTAGGGCAAGCGGAGGAGAGGACACCACCATGGCAGATCGCGTACTTCGAGGCAGCCGACTCGGCGCAGTGAGCTACGAGACGGACCGTGACCACGATCTGGCGCCTCGACGTATGGCCCGGTACCGCTGCGACAACGGCGAGGAATTCGACGTCCCGTTCGCCGACGAGGCGGAGATCCCCGGTACCTGGATGTGCAAGAACGGCCTCGAGGGCCAGCTCCTCGAGGGCACCGCGCCGGAGGCCAAGAAGGTCAAGCCGCCGCGCACCCACTGGGACATGCTGCTCGAACGTCGCTCGGAGGCAGAGCTCGAGGAGCTGCTCAAGGAGCGGATGGACCTGCTGAAGACCAAGCGCCGCGGAGCGTAGCGGAGCCGGCGTCTACGGACGCAGCGCCGCGGAGCGTAGCCGGCGTCTACTGGCGCCTGATCGAACACTGAACGCCCCGGAGGACTCCTCCGGGGCGTTCAGTCGTCTCTGGGCAAGGCGGCCGCGTTCATGCCGCGGTGTCGGCCGCCTCCGGGGCTTCCGGCGCCGATCGCCGGCGGCGCACCACGGCGACGGCCGTGGCGAGGGCCGCCGCGAGGCACAGCAGGTACTCGGGGATCGAGCCGAGCCGGGTCGCGAGGGTGGTCGTGGCCCGCAGCGGGACCTCCGCGACGAGCGTGGTCGGGGCAAACAGCGGCGACGACTGCTGGACCGACCCGTCCGGGGCGACGATCGCGCTGACGCCGGAGGTGGCGGCCACCACTACGGCCCGGCCGTGCTCGACGGCCCGCACCCGCGACATGGCCAGCTGCTGGTAGGTCATCTCGGTGTCGCCGAAGGTCGCGTTGTTGGTCGGCACCGCGATCAGTTGCGCGCCGTCGCGCACCGCCTCGGTGAGGGCCCGGTCGAAGGCGACCTCGTAACAGGTGGCGACCCCGACGGGAGTCCCGGCCGCGTGCACCACCCCGTTCCCGTCGCCCGGCACGAAGTTCCCGGCCTTGTCCGCGTACGAGGACAGGTGCCGGAAGAAGTCGCGGTACGGCAGGTACTCGCCGAACGGCTGGATGATCTTCTTGTCGTGGCGTTCCTGCGGACCGGTGTCCGCGTCCCACACGATCACCGAGTTGGTGGTGGTGCCGTCGCCGTTGACGAGCACGGCGCCGACCAGGATCGGCGCGCCGACGGCCCGCGACGCGGCGCTGATCGCGGTCGCCGCGTCGGCGTTGCGCAGCGGGTCGATGTCGGAGGCGTTCTCCGGCCAGATCACGATGTCCGGCCGGGGTTGGCGGCCGGCGTCGATGTCGTCGGCCAGCCGGACGGTCTCGCGGACGTGGTTGTCGAGGACCGCGCGGCGCTGCGCGTTGAACTCGAGCCCGAGCCGGGGCACGCTGCCCTGGATCGCGGCGACGGTGACGGTGCGGTCGTCGGCGCCGGCGTCGGTGGCGGCCATGTCGGGCAGGGTGGGCCACAGGGCGGCGGCGAGCAGCGGCATCGCGGCGGCCCAGGCGGCCGGGGCCAGCCATCGGCGCGGCGACCGCT